>NZ_JBIWOA010000011.1:0-329832 GCF_044767525.1 Streptomyces sp. NPDC101234
TGGGGGCGGGCCGGGGCGGGCCCGCCGTGGATCCGGCGGGGCGGGGCCAGGGGGGGCGCGGACGGGGGGGCCCCGGGGGGCGGGGCCGGGGGCCGGCCGCCGGGGGGGGGGCGGGGCGCCCGTCCTGGGGTGGGTCCCCGTCAGCCCTGGCGGGCCTTGAAGCGGGGGTCCTTCTTGTTGATCACGTAGACCACGCCGCGTCGGCGGACCACCTGGGCGCCGGGCTTGGCCTTCAGTGAGCGCAGGGACTTGCGCACCTTCATGGTTCTGTCCTCCTCGTGTCGTCGGCCGCCGGGGCGCGTCAGCCGCGGACGGCGGCGGTACGGCCGTAGCGGCGCTCGAAACGCTCCACCCGGCCGGCGCTGTCCAGGACGCGCGCCTTGCCGGTGTAGAAGGGGTGCGACGCGGACGAGATCTCGACGTCGATCACCGGGTAGGTGTTGCCGTCCTCCCACTCGACCGTCCGGGACGAGTCGGCGGTGGAGCGGGTCAGGAACGCGGTGTCCGCGGCACGGTCGCGGAAGACGACGAGCCGGGTGTCGGGATGAATGCGGGACTTCATGGGGTTTCCCTCCTGGGGCCCTTGCCCGATGGGCTCGGGCCCGGTCGTTCTCGGTGGGTCAGCGCTCTTCGCGGAAGTCGACGTGCGCGCCGGCCACGGGGTCGTACTTGCGCAGGACCAGCCGGTCGGGGTCGTTCCGGCGGTTCTTGCGGGTCACGTACGTGACGCCGGTCCCGGCCGTCGACTTCAGCCTGACGACGGGACGCGCGGTGCTGCGTGCCATGAGGTCCTCCCTTCACCCACACCCGGGATTACTGACCCGAGCATGTCATTCACGACCCTTCCAACACCGCCTCCCGCCGTCGCATTCCCGGCTCCGCCGCTCCCCCGCGGTTATCGTCCAGGCATGGCTTCCGTGCGTGGGGTGCTGATCGACATCGACGGGGTGCTCACCGTGTCCTGGCGTCCGCTGCCCGGCGCGGTCGCGGCCCTGCGGGCGGTCCGCGAGGCCGGGTTCGGTAGCGCGCTGGTGACCAACACGACGTCCCGGACCCGCGCCTCGATCGCGGACACGCTGGTGGCGGCCGGCTTCCCGGTGACCGCCGAGGACATCCTGACCGCGCCCGCCGCGACGGCCGCCCACCTCGCCGGTGCCCGGTGCGCGCTGCTCAACAGCGGGGACGTCCGGGAGGACCTGGCCGGGGTCACCCTCGTGGCCGCGGACGACGACACGGTCGTACCCGATGTCGTGCTGCTCGGTGGTGCCGGGCCGGAGTTCGGGTACGAGGCGCTGAACCGGGCGTTCGGGCAGGTGCAGCGAGGCGCACGGCTCGTCGCCATGCACCGGAACCTGTACTGGCGTACCGACGCGGGGCTGCAACTGGACGCGGGGGCGTTCCTGACGGGGCTCGAAGCGGCGGCGGGGGTCGAGGCCGAGGTGACCGGGAAGCCGTCGGCGGCCTTCTTCGAGGCGGCGCTCGGGCGGCTCGGGGTGGACGCCGGGGAGGCGCTGATGATCGGGGACGACGTCGAGTCGGACGTCCTCGCGGCACAGCGCCTCGGCATCACCGGGGTGCTGGTCAGGACCGGGAAGTTCCGGCCGGACACGCTGGAACGGGCGAGCGGCACGCCCGATCATGTGCTGGACTCGTTCGCGGAGCTTCCCGGGCTGCTGAACCGACTGGACGGCCGGGCGGCCGGCTAGCGCAGGAGCAGCTGGAGGCCGCCGACGATCGTCGCGGCGATCACCAGCTGCTCGAACAGCCGCTGGTTGATCCGGTTCACCGCCCAGCGGCCGATGAGCGCGCCGGGGACCACGAACACCGCGAGCACGGCGTCGAGCAGCAGCGAGTTGCCGTCGATCAGACCGAGGCCGGCGCTGAAGGGCACCTTGGAGACGTTCACGACCAGGAAGAAGAACGCCGAGGTGCCCAGGAAGCCGAGTTTCCGGAAGCCGGCCGACAGCAGGTACATCGACATCACCGGGCCGCCGGCGTTGGCGACCATCGTGGTGAAGCCGCCGAGGACGCCGTACGAACCGGCTTTCGCCCGGCCCGCCCGCGTGGTGACCGCGTCCGGGTCGTCGTCGGCGCCGTCGGCCTTGCGGCGCCGCCACACCGTGACTCCGGCCATGAACAGCAGGATCGCGCCGATCGAGGTCCGTACGACACCGTCCCCGGCCCACACCAGGAACAGCGTGCCGATCAGCACGCCGACCGCGACCGCCGGGAACAGCCGCCACAGGGTGGGCCAGTGGGCGTGCCTGCGGTAGGTCGCCACGGCCAGCACGTCGCCCACGATGAGCAGCGGGAGCAGGACGCCGGTGGAGGCGCGGGCCGGGAGGACCGCCGCGAAGATGGCGAGGCTTACGGTGTTGGCCCCGCTGACGGCGGTCTTGGAGAAACCGACCAGCAGCGTGGCGAGGGCCAGGGCGGCGAACTCCCAGCCGGATATGTGCCAGAGCGTCATCGTGTTCATGCGGGGACCGATGCTATGTCCTGACATGGCAAAGGTGTAAGTACCGTCTCGCTGGTTGTCCCGAGGAGGGGGATCAGGGCCGAGCCGGTACGTCGGTGTCGAGCGCCGTCGCGCGCAGGGCGGCCGTCACCCGGGTGACCGCCTCGGCCGGCGGGCCGGGCAGCCTGGCCAGCAACTGGCGTCGCTGTTCCTGGGGCCCGCCGCGGACGGGCAGGATCCGGACGCCCGGCGGCGCGGCCGAGGCGATGGCGGGCGGTACGGTCGTCAGGCCGCAGCCCGCGGCGACCAGCTGGAGCCTGGCCAGCCAGTCGCGGGCGACATGGGCGATCTCCGGCCGCTCGTCCAGGCCGGGCCACACCCCCATCAGCCGGTCCTCGCCGGAGGCGGAGCCGGCGATCCAGCGCTGCCCGCGCAGGTCGGCCACATCGACGAAGTCCCCGCGGGCGAGAGGATGGACGGCCGGCAGCGCCAGGCACAGGGCATGTTCGGTGAGGGTCACCAGGACCAGCGCGGGTGACTCGGCGTCCGGTGGCCGGAAGGGCGGTGCCGACGCGAGCAGGGCCAGGTCCAGGCTGCCGGCGCGCAGCGCGCGCACGAGTGCCGGGGTGGTGCCCTCCCGGCCGACCACCCGCAGTCCGGGGTCGGTCCGGCGCAGGGCGGTGAGGGCCCGGGGCACGAGTACGGCGCCGGCGGTGGGGAACCAGCCCAGCCGTACCGTCCCGCCCGGTTCGGGCAGCCCGGACAGTTCGCGCGCCGTCGCCTCGATCTCGTCGAGGACGACCGTGGCGCGCCGCATGACGACCCGGCCGGCCGCGGTGAGCCGCACCCCCTCGCGCCGCCGCTCCAGCAGCTCCGCGCCGGCCGCCCGCTCGATCGCGGCGATCTGCCGGGACACCGCCGACTGGGTGTACCCCAGCGCGGCGGCGGCCGCGGTGAAGGTCCCCCGTTCGGCCACCGCGCGGAAGACCCGCAGGGCGGTCAGGGAGACATCGTTGAAGTCCATGACGTTCACACATACCAGCTGTGCGTGACTTTCGTTGGACTCATGGGTGAGGCGTTCCTAGCGTGGAGTCCATGAACGCTTCCCGTATCGCCCTCGTGACCGGTGCCAACCAAGGACTCGGCCGCGCCCTCGTCGAAGGCCTCGCCGCCCGGATGCGCCCGGCCGACCTGGTCCTGCTCACCGGTCGCGACCAGCGGCGCGTGTCGGACGCCGCCGCCGACGTCGCCGGGCTGCCCGGCACCCGCGCCCGGGTCGAGGGCCGGGTCCTGGACGTCACCGACACCGACGCCGTCGCCCGCCTCTCCGACGGACTCCGCGCCCGGTACGGCGGGGTGGACATCGTCGTCTCCAACGCCGTCGCCCGCGTACTGCCCGACGAGTCGCAGTCGGCACGGGCCGACGAGTTCATCGACGTCTCCAACACCGCCACCCACGCGATCCTGCGCTCCTTCGGACCGGTCCTGCGGCCGGGCGGCCGGCTGCTCGTCGTGGCCAGTTCCCTCGGCACCCTCGGCCACCTCGACCCGCGGCTGCACCCGCTGTTCGACGGCGCGAGCCTCGACCAGGTCGAGTACGCGGTCGAGTCCTGGCGCGGCGCCGTCCACCGGGGCACCGCCGCCGAGGCGGGCTGGCCGGTGTGGCTGAACGTGCCCTCGAAGGTCGCCCAGGTCGCCGCTGTCCGCGCGGTCGCCGCCGAACGCCGGGACCGGGACCTGGCGTCCGGCACCCTGATCGCGTCCGTCTGTCCGGGCATGGTCGACACCGCCACCTCCCGGCCCTGGTTCAGCGACTACAGCCGGGCCCAGTCCCCCGCCGAAGCCGCCCGCGCCGTGCTCGACCTGCTTCTCGCCGAGCATGTCGACCCCGCCCTCTACGGCGAACTGGTCCGCTTCGGCAAGCCGCTGCCCTGGCACGACGGCACTCCCCCCGTCGAGCAGGACCGGTTGGTCAGGCCCTGAACACGGCCCTGAACACGGCTCGGGCGCACGGACACCTAGCACCCGGGGCACAGTGACCGGCACCCTGCGTATCCGAAACGGCCGTCGGGATTCCTGTGACAGCTCGATCACAGGACGGCACAATGTCGGCCAACGGCGTTGTGGCGGAGGAAGGACGGCGGACGTGAGCGGCATCGGGCCGGCGGAGCCGGCGGCGTCCGTGGCGAACGGCGCGCGGGTGTGGAACTACTGGATCGGCGGCCGGGACAACTACACGGCCGACCAGCGGGTCGGCGAGCAGGTCGCCGGGATGCTGCCGGTGATCAGGGAGGTGGCCCGCGCGGACCGGGCCTTCCTCGGCCGGGCGGTGCGACTCCTCGCGGACGGGCACGGGATACGGCAGTTTCTGGACATCGGCACCGGGCTGCCGACGGTCGAGAACACGCACGAGATCGCGCAGGGGGTCGCCCCCGAGTCACGGATCGTGTATGTCGACAACGACCCGATGGTGCTGATGTACGCCCGCACGCTGCTGACCAGCTCCCCGGAAGGCGTCACCGAGTACGTGGACGCCGATGTCCACGACCCGGACACGATCGTGCGGCGGGCCGCCGGGACGCTGGACCTCACCCGCCCGGTCGCGGTGATGATGCTGGGCATCCTCAACTTCGTCCTCGACACGGACACGGCCCGTGAGGTGGTACGGCGGATCATGGCCGCGGTCCCCTCCGGCAGCTTCCTCGTCCTCACCCACCCGACGGTCGACGCGGAGGTGGGCGGGCAGGGCACCATCGAGGCGGTGCGGTTCTGGAACGACCACGCCACCCCGCCGGTCACCGCCCGGACCCGCGCCGAGATCGCCGGCTTCCTTGACGGGCTGGAGCTGCTGGAGCCGGGGCTCGTGCCCTGCTCGCAGTGGCGCGCCGGGGCCGACTCCCCGGCGCCGGTACCGCAGTTCGGCGCGGTCGCCGTGAAACCCTGACCGGGACGCGCGCATCCGAGCCCGTCGAGCCGCCGAGGAGGACGTCGTATGCCACCCCCTGTCGACCCCGTGCCCGGCGGGCGCCCCGGTGATCTCGCCCGGGCCCATGCCCTCGCCCATGAGCTGTCCGCACAGGGCGTGCGCGGGATCGTGCTGGCCTATGTGGACACCGCCGGGATCTGCAGGGTGAAGACGGTCCCCTGGCAGCGGCTCCAGCCCGCGGTGGCCTGGGGCGTCGGCATGTCCCCGGTGTTCGACACCTTCCTGGCGAACGACGCGATCGTACGCACCGACGCCCTCGGCTCGCCCGACGGCGACCTGCGTCTCTACCCCGACCTGGACCGGCTGGTGGTGCTGGCCGGGCAGCCCGGCTGGGCCTGGGCCCCCGTCGACCGGATCACCCAGGAGGGCGACCGGCACCCGGCGTGCAGCCGTACCTTCCTGCGCCGGATCGTCGCCGGCGCCGAGGACCGGCACGGTCTCACCTTCAAGGCGGGTATCGAGGTCGAGTGGGCGGTCGGCCGGGCCGCCGCGCCGGCCGACGAGTTCGCTCCGGCGACCTCCGGCCCGGCCTACGGCGCCACCCGGCAGGTCGAGCTGAGCGACTACGCCGCCGACCTGCTCACGGCCTTCGAGAAGCAGGACGTGCCGGTCGCCCAGCTCCACCCCGAGTACGCCCCGGGGCAGTTCGAGGTGTCCACCGACGCCCTGGACCCGGTGGCGGCGGCCGACCAGAGCGTGCTGGTACGGCAGACCATCCGCGCGGTCTCGCACCGGCACGGCCTGCGGGCCTCCTTCGCCCCGGCCGTCGCCGAGCGGGGCGTCGGCAACGGCGGCCACATCCATCTCTCCGCCTGGCGCGACGGGGTCAATCTGCACGCCGGGGGCGACGGCCGGTACGGCATGACGGGCGAGGCGGAATCGTTCGTGGCCGGGCTGCTGACGCATCTGCCCGCGCTGACGGCGGTGACCGCGCCGAGCCCGGCCAGCTATCTGAGACTCAAACCCTCCCAGTGGGCAGGGGTGTTCACGGCCTGGGGCCGGGAGACCCGGGAGACCGGCATCCGGATCGTCACCGGCACGGCCGGTCACCAGCGCCAGGACGCCAACCTGGAGATCAAGCCGGTCGACCTGGCCGCCAACCCGTATCTGGCCCTCGGCTGCGCCATCGCCGCCGGACTCGACGGGCTCACCTCGGCCGCCCCCCTGCCCGAGGAGGTCGCCGACGACCCGGCCCGGCTGATCCCCGACGAAGCGGTGGCCCGCGGTGTGCGGCGGCTGCCGGCCTCGCTGCCGCAGGCCGTGGAGGCCTTCCGCGAGGACGAGGTGCTGCGCACCGCACTGGGCCCGATCCTCGCGGACGCGGTGATCGCCGTACGGGAGGGCGAGACGGCGGCCGTCGCCGGGCTCGACGACGCCGGGGTGGCGGCGGCCTACCGCTGGAAGTACTGATGGCGGGGACCGTCAGGGAGGCCCTCGACGCGCTGCCGCTCGTGGACCACCACTGCCACGGCGCGGTCACCGCCGACCTCACCGGCCCGGAGTTCGAGTCGCTGCTGACCGAGGGGGAGGCCTGGCCGGGCGTGTCGCCGTTCGACAGCCCGGTCGGCATCGCCGTACGACGGCACTGCGCGCCCCTGCTGGACCTGCCCCGGCACGCCCCCGCCGCCGAGTACCTGGCGCGCCGGGCGGAACTGGGCTGGCAGGAGGTCAACCGCCGGTTCCTGACGGCCGCGCACGCGGAGAGTTTCTGCGTGGACACCGGCTACGCCCCGCACCCGGTCACCTCCCCCGCCGAGCTCGCGGACGCCGCGGGTGGCGTCGCGTACGAGGTCGTCCGCCTCGAGAGCATCGCCGAGGCGGTGGCCGCGCGGGGCATCGAGGCGGGCGAGTACGCGGGCGCCTTCCGGGCCGCGGCCGAGGAGGCCGTACGGCGGCCCGGGGTGGTCGCGGTCAAGTCGGTCGCCGCCTATCGCACCGGCTTCGCCCTGGACCCGGCGCGGCCGACGTACGCCGAGGTGACCCGGGCGGCCGCGCTGTGGCTGGCGGCCGGCGGCGGCAGGCTCACCGACCCCGTGCTGATACGCCATCTGCTGTGGACGGCCGTCACCCTCGGGCTGCCGCTCCAACTCCACGCCGGTTTCGGGGACTCGGACCTGCGGATCCACCACGCGGACCCGGCCCTGCTCACCGACTGGCTGCGGATGACCGCAGGCACCGTCCCGGTGCTGCTGCTGCACTGCTGGCCGTACCACCGCCAAGCCGCCTATCTGGCAACGGTGTTCGAGCATGTGTACCACGACGTCGGGCTCGCCCTGCACTTCGTGGGCCCGGCCCGGGCGGGGGCGGTACTGGCGGAGGCGACGGAGATCACTCCGTTCCGCAAACTGCTGTACAGCTCGGACGCCTATGGTGTTGCCGAGTTCCACCATCTCGGCGCACTGGCCTTCCGCCAGGGTCTGGCCGGACTGCTCCAGGACCGGGTGGACGCCGACGAACTGAGCTCGACCGACGCGGTGCGGATCGCCGCCTGGACAGGACGCGACAACGCCCTTCGCCTCTACGGACTTCCCGCATCCGACCCCGGCCGCGACTGAGCGCGCGCCCCGCCCGGAAAGTATGATCAAGCAATGTCTGACATGACCGATACCACGCCCGGTTGGCTGTCCTCCGACGAGCTGGAGATGGCTCGCGCCCGCATGCCGATCCTGTACGTGGAGGCCGTGCCCGTGCGTGTCGACGACAGCGGCGAAGTCACCAGCATCGGGCTGCTGCTCCGCATCGGCCCGGACGGAACGGTCAGCCGGACCCTCGTCTCCGGCCGTGTCCTGCACCACGAGCGGGTCCGCGACGCGCTGCTGCGTCATCTGGAGAAGGACCTCGGCCCGGTCGCGCTGCCCCGGGTGCCGGCCTCCCTGCAGCCGTTCACGGTGGCGGAGTACTTCCCGACGCACGGCGTCACCCCGTACCACGACCCGCGTCAGCACGCGGTGTCGCTGGCCTACATCGTGCCGGTGACCGGTGACTGCCGGCCCCGGCAGGACGCGCTGGACCTGGTGTGGTTCAGCCCGCAGGAGGCCATGCTGGAGGCCGTGCAGAGCGAGATGCCCGGCGGCCACGGGGTGCTGCTGAAGCAGGCCCTCGCCCATGTGGGGTTCGTGAGCTGACACAGGGCCGACGTGCCGCCGACGGTTCTCACCCGAGCCGTTCGGCGGCCCAGCGGGCCCACTCCCGCTCCATCTCGGCCCGGCGCAGGCCGTATTCGAGGGCGATCAGGCCGTTGGAGGTGAGCGGTCCCTCCTCGTCCTCCAGTGCGGTTCTCAGCTCCATGAGCCGCTCGTGGTAGGCCGTGGCCCGCTGCTCCCGCTCGGCCAGGACCGCGCGGGCCTGCTCGTCCGTCGCCAGGTCGAAGAAGAACACCCTGAGCAGCAGTTCGCTGCGCTGCGGCTGCTGCTGTGTCGGCGCGACCAGCCACGCCCGCAGCTCCTTGAGCCCCTCCTCGGTGACCGTGTACTCCTTGCGCCGGCGCGGCCCCTCGGCCGAGACGTCGACCAGCCCGGCCTCCGCGAGCCGGTTCAGTTCCCCGTAGAGCTGGCTCTGGGTGGCCGGCCAGACGTGGGCGAGCGAGGTGTCGAACAGCTTCAGCAGGTCGTAGCCGCTGGCGGGCCGGTCGGCCAGGAGTCCGAGAAGTGCGTGGCGAAGGCTCATGCCTCCACGGCCGCGTTCTTCGTCGTCCTGACGGCGGTCGTCGCCTTCGCGGCCCCGGACTCGTCGGTCTCGCACTACGGCGGGGCGCTGTCCTTCGCCTGGCTGGCGGTGACCGCCTGGGCGACCCTGCTGCTCCGGCGGCCGTTCACACTGGGCATCGCGCGTCGTTCGACACCCGAGGAGCTCTGGGACAACCCGGTGTTCCTGCGCGTCAACGTGGTCATCACGGCGGCCTGGGCGGCCGCCTTCACGGTCACCGCGATCGCGCTCACGGCCTGCGGGGCGGCCGGGGCCGGCACCGGGCTCAAGGTGACCTTCCAGGTGCTCGGCTTCGTCGTCCCCGCGGTGTTCACCGCCCGCTACCCGAAGATCGTACGGGCGCGGTACGCGCGCTGACGGTCGGCGGGCCGCCCCTCAGAAAGCGGTGCCGACCCGTTCCGCGGTGCCGTTGGGGATGTCCTGCTCCGTCCAGATGCACTTCGCGTCGCGGAGGTAGCGGGCTCCCCAGCGCCGGGACAGGGCGGCGACCAGCTGGAGGCCGCGGCCGCCCTCGTCGGTGTAGGTGGCGTGGCGGATGCGCGGGGTGCTGAGGCTGCCGTCGTAGACCTCGCAGGTGAGGATGCGGCTGCGCAGCAGCCGGAGCCGCATGGGGCCCTTGCCGTGCCGGATGACGTTGCCGACCAGCTCGCTCACCAGGAGTTCGGTGGTCATCGACAGGTCGTCCAGGCCCCAGTGGCAGAGCTGGTCGCGGACGATCTCACGGGCCTGGCCCGCGGCCCGCGGGTCGTCCGGCAGGCCGAAGGAGGCGACGTCGTCGGCGGGCAGGGCCCGGGTGTGGGCGATGAGCAGGGCCGCGTCGTCGGTGGTCTGCCCCCGGTCGGGCAGCAGGGCCGTGACGACCGTGTCGCACAGCTCCTCGATGCCCCGGACGTCCGCCTCCTGGTCGGCGCCGGAGAAGCGGGCCGGTCCGACGGCGGCCTCGGACAGGACGCGCAGCAACTGGGACAGTCCCTGCTCGGCGTCCCGGACGGCGGACTCGATGAGCCCATCGGTGCACAGGACGACCAGGCTCCCGTCGGGAACCGGCAGCTCGTGCGCGGCGAACGGCGGGGTGGCGGCGCCGAGCGGCGGATCGGGGCTCAGGACGGGGCTGTGCACGGTGCCGTCGGGGTACACGAACACCGGCGGCGGATGACCGGCGAGGGAGTAGCTGCAGGAGCGGCCGACCGGGTCGTAGACGGCGTACAGGCAGGTGGCGTAGAAGTCCTCGCCCAGCTCGCTGACCAGGTCGTTGAGATGGCCGAGCAGTTCGTCCGGGGCCATGTCGAGGTCGGCGAGGGTGCGTACGGCGGTGCGCAGCCGGCCCATGGTGGCCGCCTCCGCGATGCCGTGGCCCATCACGTCGCCGATCACCATGGCGATCCGGTCGGCGGAGAGCGGGATCACGTCGAACCAGTCGCCGCCCACCTGCTCGCCCCGGCCCGCCGGGAGATAGCGTGCGGCCGCGACGGCGGCGGGCAGCCGCGGCAGCGTCTGCGGCAGCAGGGCGCTCTGCAGTTCCTGGGCAAGGGCGTGCTCCAGGTCGTAGAGGCGGGCCCGCTCCAGCGCCTGGCCGACCAGGGCGCCGAGTGCGGTCAGAAGGGTGCGGTCCTCCTCGCTGAAGACGCGCGGCTTGTTGTAGGACAGGATCAACACCCCGACGGCCCGCCCGGAGGCGACCAGCGGCAGGAACGCCCACGCCATCTTGGGCGAGGTCCCCATCATGATCTTGTCGGTGACGGCGGGATAGCGCGCGTAGATCTGGGCGGGCGACTCCAGGAACTGCGGCCTGCGGGTCCGCAGCACGTCGGTGACGGGCATACCGGCGATGACGTTGAGCGAGCCCTCGAACCGCTTCAGGTAGTCCAGCGGATAGCCGACCTCGCCGACCCTGGTCAGCCGGCCGTCCTCGTAGATGGAGACGATCAGTCCATCGGCGCCGAAGGGAGACAGGACGTGCTCGGCGACGGCGCGTACGACGTCCTGGACGGTCACGGCCTCGGCGAGCGCCGCGGTCAGCTCCACGGCGCGGACCGGCCGCTCGTGACCGGGTCCCGGCTCCCGGCGCGGCGGCCGCCCGGCGGAGCGTTCCAGGCGCTCGGCGGTCCAGGCCGCCACCGCGTGCAGAAACGACAGCTGTACGTCGTCGGGACCGCCGGGACCGGCCAGCAGTACCGAGAGCGTGCCGATCGGTCCTGCCGTACCGACGAGCGGCACCGCCACCGTGCCGGTCGCGCCCGTCCCCAGGCAGTCGCCGTCCACCCGGACAAGGACACCGCGCCGCAGGGCGCGGGCCGGCGGCACGTCCTGCTCCTCGCGAAGCTCCGCCCAGGCCCGCGCGGCCCCGGCGGCGATGCCGTCCACCGCGTCCAGGGTCAGCCGGGCCGTGCCGGGGTCCCACAGGTGCACCAGACCACCCAGTCCCCCGGCACTCGCCACCGCCTGCCGAAGGGCGAACGCCGGCGTCGTCGCCCGCGCCCCCACGGCCGGGGACGACGCGGATTCGGCCCCTTGCAGGCGGTTCGGGCACATAACGACAGGTTAACGACAGCGCGCTGGAGGGGCGCGAGGAACTGCGCGACCAGCCAGGACGGACCCGCAGCCGGCGGACGGACCGCAGTCGGCCGCGGCTCTCCACGCGCACCGCTACGCGGGGTTGCGGCCCACGAAGAACTCGCGGAACGGGTCCATGCTCGGTTCCAGTCCGGCGTCGACGAGGCCCTTGCGCAGGGCGGTCATCTGGGCGTCGTGGATGCGCTGGGTGGGCTGGCGCAGCGGGCCGCCGTTGTAGCCCTGGAGCCAGCCCTGGAACTTCCAGGCCTGCCGGTTGATGAACGCCCCGCCGTGCAGGGCGGGGGCCAGCCCGGACTTGATCTTGCGGGCCGGGTGCAGCTGCCAGTAGAGGTCGGCGGCCTCGTCGTACTTTCCCTCCCGCAGCAGCTGGAAGGCGCGCGGGATCATCGGGCCGTAGTACTCGTGGTCGCTGGTGGCCGAGAACTGGAGCGGCATGATCTGGGAGAGCGGGATCAGCTCGCCCTCGATCGGCATGGAGATGACCACCTCGTCGCCGAAGTGCCGGTGGCACTCGATGACGCTCTGGATGCCCGGGAAGCCGCCCTCGGCCTTGATCGCGGCGATGTTGGGGCAGTCGTCGACGAGCCGCCGGAGCAGCCGGAGGGGGATGTCGGAGGGGTGGATGCGGGGGCTGAAGCCCCACAGGTACATGGGGAAGAGCATGACGGCCAGGTCCGTCGCGTCGCAGACGGCCTTGGTGTAGTCGTAGACGTCCTGCTCGGACTCCGGGTAGAAGTTCGGCGGGTACGACAGCAGCACCAGCTCGGCGCCGGCCTCCTCCGCGCCCCTGACCGCCTCGATGTTCTGCTCCAGCGTGCTCCAGCCGGCGTGGTGGGTGAGGAGGAAGCGGTCACCGGCCTCGTCCTTGATGACGCGGAGGAAGTCCAGGTACTCGGGGAGCTGGATGGCGACCTCCGAGACACCGAGGGTGCCCATGAAGCCGTGCTCGATCGCGAGCCGGGTGTCGTGCCGGATCGCCTTCTCGTTGATGTGCCTGAGGTCGCCCGTGAAGGACGGGATGGTGCAGTTGACGACGCCGACGAGGTTCTCGCGCGCCCATTCGCGGGCTTCGGCGCGGGTGTAACGGGCCATGTCCGGGTGGTCCTTTCAGATCTTGGGGGTGCCGGCGCCTTCCCAGGCGAGGTACTTGAGTTCCAGGAATTCCTCGATGCCGTAGACCGAGCCCTCGCGGCCGGTCCCGGACTGCTTGACGCCTCCGAAGGGCGCGATCTCGTTCGAGATGAGTCCGGTGTTGACGCCGACCATGCCCGCCTCCAGAGCGGCGCCGACCCGCCAGATGCGTTCGGCGTCCCGGGCGAACAGGTAGGCGGCGAGGCCGAATTCGTTGTCGTTGGCGGCGCGGACCGCGTCCTGTTCGCCGGTGAACCGGATCAGCGGGGTGACGGGGCCGAAGGTCTCCTCGCGGGTCACGGCCATGGCGGCGGTGACGCCGGTGAGGACGGTCGGCTCGTAGAACAGCCCGCCGCGCGCGTGCCGCCGGCCGCCCTGCATCACCTCGGCGCCCAGTCCGACCGCGTCGGCCACATGGGCCTCCACCTTGGCGACGGCCTCCTCGTCGATCAACGGCCCCTGCTGCACGCCCTCCTCGAACCCGTCTCCGACGGCGAGCCCGGCGACCTTCTCGGCGAGCTTCGCGGCGAACGCGTCGTACACGCCGTCCTGGACGTAGACCCTGTTGGCGCTGATGCAGGCCTGTCCGGTGTTGCGGTACTTGGCCGCGAGCACGCCCGCCACCGCGAGGTCGAGGTCGGCGTCGTCGAAGACCAGCACGGGCGCGTTGCCGCCCAGTTCCATGGAGGTCCGCTTCACGGTCGCCGCCGACTGGGCGAGCAGCAGCCGGCCGACCTCGGTGGAACCGGTGAACGTGATCTTCCGGACGAGGGGGTTGGCGGTCAGCTCGGGGCCGATCTCGCGGGGGTCGCCGGTGAGCACGTTGAAGACACCGGCCAAAACCCCTGCGCGCTCGGCCAGTTCGGCGAGGGCGAGGGCGGTGAGCGGGGTCTGCTCGGCGGGCTTGAGGACCATGGTGCAGCCGGCGGCGAGGGCGGGGCCCGCCTTGCGGGTGATCATCGCGGCCGGGAAGTTCCAGGGCGTGATCGCGGCGCAGACGCCGACCGGTTCCTTGAGGACGACGATCCGCCGCGAGGCCTCGGGCGCCGCCATCACGTCCCCGCGCACCCGCTTGGCCTCCTCGGCGAACCACTCCAGGAAGGAAGCGGCGTAGGCGACTTCACCGAGCGCCTCCGCGAACGGCTTGCCCTCCTCCAGGACGATCAGCCGGGCGAGGTCCTCGGCGTGCGCGGTGACCAGGTCGTACCAGCGGCGCAGGATCCGCGACCGCTCCTTGGCGGCCAGGGCCCGCCAGGAGGGCAGGGCGCGGTGCGCCGCGTCGATCGCGGCCGCGGTCCGCGCGCGGTCCAGGAAGGGAACCCGGGCCAGTACCTCGCCCGTGGCCGGGTCGTGTACGGCGAAGGTGTCCAGGGTCGTCAGCCACTTGCCGTCGACGTAGGCGGCGCTCTTCAGCAGGGACGGGTCGTCGAGTTCACTGCGCACGGAGGTCCTCACTTCGCGACCGGGGTGACGGTGACCGGCAGTTCGGTGCCGAGGGAGAGTTCGGCGGCCCGGCGGACGCACATCGCGGCGACCGCGAGGTCCTGGACGGCGGAGCCGACTGACTTGTAGACGACGATCGCGTCCGGATCCGAACGCCCCTGTGTCCGCCCGGAGATGACGTCGGCGAGCGGGACCAGCTTCCCCGCAAAGTCGACGCCGGCCTCCTTCGCAGCTATCAAGTCCCCGGTCTCGTAAGCCACTTCGTGGACCTGGTCGGCGACGATCAGGGCCGCCCGCGCCATCGCCTCCGTGCCCAGCTCACGCTGTTCGGGCAGCGTGGAGCCGATCGAGACGACGGTGGTGCCCGCCCGCACCTCACGCAGGGTCGGCCGTTCGTCCCGGGAACGGGCCGCGCAGAGCACCAGAGCGGCACCCTCGACAGCCGCCTCGGCGCTGTCCTCCTGGTACAACGGCACGCCCAGGTCGGCGAGCCGCTCCGTGAAGCGGGTGCGGCTGGCCGGGTTGGGGCTGAACACGGTGACCGAGGAGAGCTCGCGGACCGCGGCGAGCGCGCGGACATGGTGCTGGGCCTCGAAGCCGGAGCCGATCACACCGACCTTCAGGGGGCCGGCGGGGGCGAGCGCGTCGGCGGCGAGCGCCGAGGTGGCCGCCGTACGGAAGCCGGTGATCGCGTTGCCGTCGAGGAGCGCGAGCAGTTCGACGGTGTCCTGGTCGAAGAGCGGGATCAGGTACGAGGCCCGCCCGCTCCGCGGGGAGGCGGCGATCAGCTTGGCGCCCATCGGGGCGCCGTCGCCGGGCACCCCGCTGAGGGTGCGCAGCCACAGGCCCTCGCCGCGGGCCATCGTGCGCAGCGGGAAGCGGGCCTCGTCCGGTGGCGCGGAGTAGGCGGCACGCAGGGCGGCGACGGCCTCGGGCCAGCCGAAGGCCGCTCGGACGTCGGCATCGGTGAGAAAGATCGTCACAGGTACTCCGTCGGGGGCGTACGGCAGGCATACGAGACTGCCGAGCATCCAATGTGCTGGACATTGAACATTGGATATTCTGTACGGACAAGGCCGTGACGCTAAGTTGTCCGGAGTCGATGAGGGAAGAACGAAGGAGCGGGTGGATATGCCCAGCATCCAGCGGCGCGCCGCTGACCTGGTGTTCGAGCACCTGCAGGAGCGCATCGTCTCCGGCGAGCTGGCCCCCGGGGACCGGCTCGACCCCACGGAGATCGCCGCGAGCCTGGGCCTGAGCCGGACCCCGGTCCGCGAGGCGATCCTCCAGCTGGACAGCGCCGGTCTGGTACGACGGCTGCCCTACCGGGGTGTGGTGGTGGCCGACGTGGATCTGGGGCTCGCGGAGGAGGTGGCCGCGCTGCGGATCCACCTGGAGACGCTGGCCGCCCGGATCGCCGTACCGAGGCTGCGGGAGGAGGATCTCGCCGCGATGCGTGACGCGCACGAGCGGCTGGACGCGGCCCTGGCGGGCGCCCATGCGCAGCGGGACTTCAACGAGCTCAACCGCCGCTTCCACATGGCCCTTTACCAGCGGGCGGGATCCTCGGTGCTGCTGCGCGAGATCGAGAGCCTCGCCGGCCAGGCCGAGCGCATCCGGATGCACTTCGATCTGCGGCACAGCCCGGCGGGGCACCACCACGCGGCGATCCTGGAAGCCTGCGAGCGCCGGGACCCGGAGGCCGCCGCGGCCGCCACCCGCGACCACATCCTCACGGCGCACCGGATGGTGATGGGCGACGACCACCGGATCGAGCCGGGCTCCTCGCTCGCGGCGGTCCTTGCGGCGTCGGGGGCACCTCGCGGGTGACCTCGGGCGTGGCCTCCGATGTGGCCTCGGGGGTGGCGGACCAGGTCGGCTAATCCTTGGAGAGGGCGGCGCGCAGAGCCTCGTCGATGCCGGGCTGCCGGAAGGTGAAGCCCGCCTTCTGCAGGCCGGCGGGGACGGCGCGGCAGCTGCCGGTGATGCCGTCGGCGAACTCGCCGAGGACGGCCTTCAGCGCGAAGGCGGGGACGGCGGCGAGGGTGGGCCGGTGCAGGATCCGGCCCATCGCGCGGGTGATCTCACGGTTCGTCAGCGGTTTCGGGGCGGTGAAGTTGAGCGGTCCGGCGATGTCGTCGTGGTCGATCACGTAGCGCAGCGCGGCGATGTGGTCGGGCAGCGAGATGAACGGCCAGTGCTGGTCGCCGGAGCCGAGCCGGCCGCCGAGGCCGAACCGGAACAGCGGGAACAGCTTGCCCCAGGCGCCGCCGTCGGCGGAGACCACAAGACCGGTCCGCGGGTGGACGACCCGGACACCGGCCCGCTCGGCCGGTGTGGCGGCGGACTCCCAGCCGACGCAGACGGAGGCGAGGAAGTCGTCCCCGGCCGGGTCGGACTCCGTGACGACACGCTCGCCGGTGTCGCCGTAGTAGCCGGTGGCGGAGGCGGAGACCAGCACGCGGGGCGGCCGGGCGGCCTCGGCGCACGCCTCGGCGACGGTCCGCGTCCCCTGGAGCCGGCTGAGCCGTATCTCCTGCTTGTACGTCGCACTCCAGAGCCGGTCGCCGACCCCGGCACCGGCCAGGTGGACCACGGCGTCGACATCGTTCAGGACTGCGGGGTCCAGCCGGGCCCCGGGCTCCCAGGGCGCGGATTCACTGCCGTCGGCCGGCCGGGGCACGGTCCGGCCGCGGGTCAGCCGCAGCACCTGGTGGCCGTCGGCGAGGAGGGAGCGGGCGAGGGCGGAACCGATGAGTCCGGTGGAGCCGGTGATCGCGACGCGCATGACGTTCTCCGATGAGCGAATGTTTGAGAGTTCAAACTCTCACTCGTCAGAGTACTCCGGCTCGACGTCCGCGGAACATAAAGAGTCGGCCGAACGACCCCCGGGGAGGCGCAGCGACGACGTCTTCGCGGTGCGGGTTGTGCCCGGCGCTCCTGGTTTGTTCCGGTAATCCGTCCGGTTCTTCTTCCTAGCGCCCCTGCCCGCCTCGATGTTCTGCTGTACACGATCAAGCAGGCACCGCTCCTCAGCGGCCTCCCTGTGCGCCGGAGGCCACGACGACGCTTTCGCCCCTTCCGCTCACCCGGCCGTGCGCCCTGCTCTGCCGGCACGTCGAGAATCGCTTTCCCATGAGACCCCCCACAAAAGGATATTCGTGACAGTTTTAACGAAAGGCTGGTCGGCCTCCGCGCGATGTCGGGGGGCCGGTCTGATCACCACGGTCTTCACCGCCGCTCTCCTGGTGCTGCCGACAGCCCCGCCAGCACTGGCCGCACCCGGCGGCCGCTCCGCTCCGACCGCCACGGCGTCGGCGTCGGCGTCGGCGTCGGCGACCGATGACGCCCTGGCGCGCCGCTTCGCCCCCCGGATCTGGCTCCAGCAGGACGAGTCCTACTTCCCGTCCGACGCGGAATCGCTCCTGAAGAACACCCATGTGGAGACACATCCGGACAGCGACAAGCCCGACCAGCAGTTCCTCGTGACCAACCAGCCGCTGGGCTGCGATTCCTGCACCGACCCGCCGTTCCTGGCCGGGCAGCGCCCCGATCGCAGCACGGCTCCGGCCTATGCCGAGGTCGTCCACCGCACCGACAACGGCCGCCCGACGAACGTCACCGACGTCATCTACTGGACGTTCTACCCCTACAACAACGGCAAACGCGTCTGCATCGGCTGGTACTCCCCCTGGGGATGCGTCGGGGGCTATTCCACCTTCGGCAACCACGTCGGCGACTGGGAGAACGTCACCCTCCGCTTCGTCGACGGAACGCCCCGGCAAATCTCCCTCAGTCAGCACGACGGCGGGCAGACATTCCCCTACGGCGGCAATGACGTCGCCCTGGCCGGCGAGCACCCGGTGGTCTATGCGGCCCAGGGGTCCCATGGCCTGTATGCCGACGCGGGACGCCACACCTACAAGCGCCTGCCCAACGGGGACAGCCTCGACGACGACACGAGCGCCGGCACGCTGTGGGACACCCAGCAGGCCCTGAAAGTGTTCGCGTGGCAGCCCGTGGGCAGCTTCACCGGCGAATGGTCCTGGCTGAACTACATCGGCCGGTGGGGCAACCCGAAGTCCGGTTGCACGTTCTCCGAGCCTGTCAGCGGGGAGTGTGTCCTGGACGACGGCCCCCTGGGCCCGCCCATGAAAGCGGCGTTCGACCCGCACATGCAGCCCCTGGACGGGACACCCGTCCCCACGGCGCCGCCGGCTGACAAGTCCACCGGGCCGGTGGGGCTGACGGATATGCGGTGACGCGCGAGCGGCGCCGATCACGGCGGACGGCCGGCCGCCGCAACAGGCACCCGCTCACCGTCTTTCACCGGCCCCCGGCGTGCGCTCGCACCGCAGCCCGAGCCGGGCGTGGCGTCCGGCTCGGGCTGGTCGGGGTGGGGCTCAGCCGGCGCTGATCGCGTTCCAGGTCAGTTCACGCTGGTTGCCGTGGCGCCAGCCACGGGTGTGGACCGGGTCGGTGCGGGGGTAGTCCCCGTCGGTGGCCATGGCGTCGACGTTCTGACCACTGTCCCAGAAGGACTGCAGTGCCGAGGCCCCCCAGTCCTCCTCCCCACCCCAGGACCACAGCTCGCCGTTCGCACCCAGGGGCGAGGTCCCCTGATCCTCCATCACCACAGCGCCCTGGTTGCCACCGGTGTAGGCCATGACCTGGTCCTTGGCCGCGTTGTACAGCGTGAACTGGGAGGAAGAGCCGAACACCTTCCACTTGCAGTAGGGGTCGGTGGTGTTGATGGTCTTGAGCCAGACCGATTCGTCGTTGGCGCCGGCACACAGCACGTAGCCGTGGAACGGGCCGCTCTCGATCATCACCGACCCGGAGGCGTGCGGGGCCGCCGAGGCCGAAGCCACGGGCAGCCCGGTGAGGAAGACCGCCGTGAGGCCGGCCGTGACGAGGCCGAGGCGGCGACGGCTGCGAGAAACCCGCTTGGTTCGCGTCATTTGAAGACACTCCCTTTCCAGGATGGTCATGGACATGTCATTACGCACGTCCACCAGGGATGTCGATCCCTTGGTGGAGTTGAGCGTCACCCCCGCGGGGCTGACATGACTCATCGTGCACAGCGACGGAAACGGGCGCCATCGACTTCGACCGTGCTCGCAACCGGGAGGAACGGTCCTTCGAGGCGGGTTCCCGGCATCCCCGGTTCGATCACCGGGTCCTGTGTCGGCTCCGCCGACCAAACCGGTCATCTGCGTTCAGCAGATGACATCGACGCGTTGCCGTTCGCCGGGCACGGCCGGGGTGGGCGGAGCGTGCAGACTGCGCGTGCAGCTGGGGGGCTGATGCTTCGTATTCATTTCACCGCGGCGGACCTGCAGCGGATCCGCTGGGTGACACATCCCGAGCCGCTGATGGAGACCGTGTTCAGCCTCCAGTTCCTGCAACAGCCGCAGTCGTACAGCCAGCCGTTCGTCCGCTGGTCCTCCCAGGCCCGCGCAGCCGTCGGCCCGCACGCACAGCCGGTGTTCGACCTGGTGACTCCCGACCACGGCACGCTGCCCGAGTTCCTCGTCGCCCCGACGGGCGCCGCGAGCCTGAGCGACGGGCTGGAAGCAGTGCGGTCGAAACCGACGGCCGAGGCGACCGCCGATCTGGCCGTGACCCGCAGCCTCCGTCCCGACCTGCCGCGATGGATCGTCGACGTCCACCACGGGCGACCGGACGCCACCAGCCGGCTGGCCCGTCTGCTGGATGTCTACCACCGACTGGCCGTCGCGCCGACCTGGCGGCATGTGCAGCGCGCCGTCCAGGCCGTGACCGGCGGCGCGGCGGCTACCGCCGGGAACATGCTGAACGGCCTGCATCCGTCGATCAGCTGGGAGTTTCCCGTCCTGACCGTCCCCTGCCACATCCCGCACACCGTCGACTTCCACCTGGCCGGCCGGGGCCTGCTGCTGGTACCCGTGTTCTTCCTCAGCGCCCCCACGACCCGCCTCGACAACTACGACGAGCAGGCTCCCGTCGAGCTCTTCTTCCCCGTGCACCACAAGCACGCCCTCCTGCCCGAGGACGGCCTGCACCCCGATCCCGGCCTCACCCGCCTGCTGGGCCGTACCCGGGCCGCAGTCCTCGCCGCCCTCACCACCGTCCGCAGCACCACCGAACTCGCCACCCGTGTCGGCATCTCCACCGCGACCGCCAGCCACCACCTCAACGCCCTGCGCGCGAGCGGCCTGATCACCACCGCGCGCCCCCACGGCACCGCCCGGCACAGCCTCACCCACCTCGGCCAGCGCCTGATCTACAGCTCGACCCGCACGGGTGTGGCTCTGCCGCAGTGAGATTCTCGGCCCTTCGGCGGAGCCTTGCCCATCGATTGCCAGCCTAAGTGAATGAATGATGTAGCCTCATACATCTCAGTTCATGACATGGTTCATGGCGTCGAAGCCGGGGGGCAGATTCTTGAGACCAGGACGATCCCGCACGGCGCGGTGGGGCGGCGGAGCATGCGCACTCCTGTCGGTCGCCATCGCGAGCGGCTGCGGCGCGAGCAGCCCGGCGAAGGGCGACGAGGACGGAAAGAGACCGCGGACCGAGCTGGCCACCGCGCTGAGCCAGGTACAGGACACCGACCCGGCACGGCACTGGATCGAGTTCGGCGACGTGGCCGGGGTCCGCGCCCGGAGCGGAGGCGGGTCCGGCTCGAAGCGGGACCCGCTGCTCGGGTACGGCGAGTCGCAGCTGGCCGACGCCGCGGCACTGCTGCCCGATCCGACCGGCATCGATCCGTTCGCGGCCCGGACCGCCCTCTCCGTCGGCCGTCCGCCCGACCCGGTCGGCTTCCTGTACGGATCCTTCGACACGACGGCCATCGGCTCGAAGCTGCGGAAACTCGGGTACGCCAAGCAGGACCTCGCGGGCGGGGAAGCGACATGGATCATCCGCGACCATCACAAGATCGACGAGACGGACCCGCTCGCGCAGCTGGGCATCCTCACCGCGCTGAACGTCGTACGGGTCTCACCGCAACGGATCGTCTACGCAGGGGCGAGCGCGGACATCGACAAGGCACTGGCCGGCGACGGGCCACTGGCCGACAACGAGGCGGTCGGCGGGATCGCGGACTGTCTCGGCGAGGTCGAGGCCGCACAGATCGGCCTTGATCCGGGGATCTCGGAGACACCGCTGGGCATCGGCGTGACGGGGTCGTCAGGGGCAGATGCCGTGGAGGTCGCCTGTGTGACGACGCCGGGCCAGGACGCGGCGGAGGCGATCGCGTCGGCCTGGCCCGGCCGGGTGAGGTCGACGACCTCCCGCCTGTCCAACGAGCCCTGGTCGAAGCTCCTGGCCCAGCCGCGGGCCGAGGTCATCGGCGGCCCCTCCCACGTCGTACGGCTGACCGCGCGGCCCACCGGTTCGACGCGAGTGCTGTTCGACGCCTGGAGAGCCGAGGACATCGGACCGCTGCTGACCGGTGCGGAACCCGACCCCGCGACCTCGGCCCGATAGGGCCCCTCGATCGTCACATCAGCTCATATGAATAATGGTCTAATATCATTCATATGAGCTGGTGCTGTGCTCGTCGTCCCTTCAGAGGAAGAGAAGCTCCGTTGCACATCCGAACAAGGACCATGTCCACGGCGACACTGCTTGCCGTGGCCGCCCTGGCCACCGTCACCGCCTGTTCGTCCAGCGACGGTCCCGCTGTCACCGGCGGCGACAAGAGCACCCCGACCGCCGTCCCGCCGTCGGCCACGGCCGCCACCGGCGCTCCGACCGCGACCGTCGGTAAGGGCGGAGCCACCTCGGCCGACGTGACGATCGACTCCTGTGCGGTCGACGCCACCACGAAGATTCCCAAGGCCGAACTCACGGTGACCAACCACGGCAGCGACACGGCGACCTACACCATCCAGGTCGAGTTCGTGGACGGGGGCGGGACGCGGGTGGCGGAGGGCGCCGCGATCGCGAACAGCCTGGCGGCGAACCAGCAGGCCAAGGAGACGGCCGGCGGGACGGCCCAGGTCACCTCGGACGTCACCTGCAGACTCGGCAAGGTCCAGCGCCTGGCCGGTATGTGACCTCCGCGGCTCAGTCCGCCGTGACCTGTGCCCGCACCCGGTCGCGGATGTCGCGCACCACAGGGGAACGGGTGAACGCTCCCGCGACACGGACCAGCCAGGCCGCCTCGTCCTCGACCGTCTCCAGTCGCGTCGAAGGCGTCGGCCCGGCCTGGTCCGGAGTGCCGCCGTACGGCCGTCCGGCCCGTTTGTTCTCCAGTGCCGCTGCGATGACCACCGCTTCGAGTGCGGCCTCTCGGTCGACGGCTTCGACACCGGTACGGTCCAGTTCCCGCACGGCCCGGTCGAGGGGTTCCGCCCACTGGTAGGGCCGTAGCGCCAGGATGCCGTCCCGGATCTCGATGACCCTGCGGTACCGGGCGAACTCCGCCTGGCGCAGGCCGGGACGGCGGCGGGCGGCATCCGGATCCAGCGCGATCTCGGGCAGTTCGGCGTGGAGCGCCGCCCACAGCGGTTCGAGGGCTCGGTGGGCACGGCGGGCGCGAAGCCGGCGCAGCGGGGCGGTGATCCGTTCGCCCCAGAGGGTGGCGGTGGCGCCGGCCGTGAGCAGGACGGCGGTGAGCATCCCGAGGGTCGTGGAGAGGAGGTCCTCGCTCAGTCCCTGACGTCCCGTGGTGATGTCGGCGGCGGCATCGTCGAGAGTCCACAGGGTCCACACCATCGCGGTGGCCGTGGCCAGCGCGGCCAGCCGCAGTCCCGTGCGCAGCGGGCCCGGGCCGGTCCGGCGCGCGTGCCGGACCAGGGCACGGGCGAGCACGTACAGAGTCCAGCAGAGGTAGGCGGCGAAGAGCACGTTGTAGGCGGCGAGAACCCGGCCCCGGCCGGGCGCTGCCACGAAGTACGCACCGTCGCCGGTGACGCCGGAGGCGAGGAACAGACCCAGTGCGGCCGCCTGGACGACGACGGCGGCGGCGCCGATCCGGCGACGGCGCCTTGCCGGCACAGGATCGGTCACCCGTGGATCGAGGGCCAGCGCGACCAGGGCGAGGAAGGTGCCCGCGGCCGCCTTCAACTCCCAGGGGAGCAGCAGTTCGGCACAGGGCGCGGGAAGGAACCGTTCCAACACGTGCAGCAGAGCGGGGGCGTTGAGCAGCATGGCCAGTCCGGCGCACAGCGCGAACCCGGCCACGTCGCGCTGCGCCGGATCCGCTCCCCCGCCGCGGGCGAGCGTGAGCCGGTGCCCGGCGAACACCAGGAAGACCAGCGCGGCGAGACACGCGGTCAGGTTCTCCACGGGCGCCGCCGTGCGTCTGGCCGGTCCGTGTTCTGCCGCTCGGGCGGGGCGAACAGGGAACGCATCCGGGCCTCCGCCGATCCGGCCGGCGCGCTCACGGCGGCCCCCGCGCGGTCGAGTTGTGCGGCGCGGTTCAGGATGAGGGAGGCCACGAGCTCGGCCTCCGCCTCCTGCGGCTCGGTATACACGGTACGGCCCAGTACCCGCTGGACCAGTGCCGCGGGGAGGTGCGGCAGCAGGACCTGGGCCGCCGAGGAGGCGGCGGGGGAGGTCTCGTGGTGACCGCACAGCAGGTGCGCGATCTCGTGCAGCTGGATGTGCTGCTGGTGCAGGGGCGTGGTGTCAGCGGGGTAGAGGATGCGGTCCGCCTGGTCAGTGGTGACGAGCAGCCCGCACGGGAGGTGAGGCCTGGCGGCGACCGGCACCAGCTCGATCGGCCGGCCCCGGGTGCGCGCCAGCATGTCGATGAACCGGGCCGTGTCGAAGGGGGTCGGCAGATCCAGGCCATCCACCAGCACCCGACACCGCTGCCACAGGCGCTCGTCGCTCCGACCGCTCCACACGGGCTGTCCCTCTTCCCCGTGACCGCTGTGCCGCCACCGTCGCACGGGGCCGTCAGCCGTCGGTGCGGTCGCGGCCCGCGCTTTCACGCCGGGCAAGCACGTCGATCATGTCGCTGATCGTACTGACGTGCTCGGGCGAGAGATTCACCGCCCGCAGTGCCACGCTACGGACTCCGGCGTCCCGCAGTGCCCCCAGCAACTCCAGCTCCCTGGCGATGGCAGCGCCCTTGTCGTCGTCGAAGAAGTAGGCGACCGGTACGTCGAAGAACTGGGCGAGCGCTTCGAGAT
The DNA here is from genome assembly GCF_044767525.1 of Streptomyces sp. NPDC101234. Lineage (NCBI taxonomy): Bacteria > Bacillati > Actinomycetota > Actinomycetes > Kitasatosporales > Streptomycetaceae > Streptomyces > Streptomyces sp. NPDC101234. The sequence continues at coordinate 24,428 of NZ_JBIWOA010000011.1, forward strand.
GCCGCTTCGTCGGGTTGTCCCGGCGGCCCGTGCGCAACTGCCACATGTACGTGGCGGAGAAGCTCTCCCCGGTGGCCTCCCGGCACGCCCGGGCGACCTCCTCATGGCTGAACTGCTCACGGTTGGGACGCCGTACGATGCGGAACAACGCGTCGATCTTGTCCGCGAGAGCGGCCGGCGAAGACGCGTCGGCGGTACTCATGAGCGGCCTCCCCTCCGGTACCTCAGCTACCGCATCAGCCCTGGTGGAACAATCCCCGGATGTCGGTCCACCCTAGCTTACGCCCGCACTGACGGTCCGCCGGTGCCAGGACGAGCGGGTCAGCCTGGTGGGGTCTCCCGAGGTCCCGCTGCCGTCCCCCTCGACCGCCAGCGTGTCGGCACCCGCCCTGCCGGCTTCATTCAGGCTTATCCTGCACACAGTGAATTCATATCAGCTGATGCGATGCCCGATGGGCCGCACGGCCCCCGCTCGCTGGAGGATCGGATTGGCAGATCGGCACCGCACGACGACCGTCGACGTCTTCGATGTGCACCTCGCCTCCCCCTGGCTCTTCTCCGTGTTCATGGGGGGCGGTTTCGTCGGGGCCGCCCTGTCCGCCTACGACACAGTGCCCATGGGACCCGTCACGGCACTCGCCAGCTTTCCGGCACTCGTCACCAGCCTGCTGTACCCGGTGCTCAGGCGCCTGTTCCTTGTGCGGTTCGACGCCGAGGGCGTGATCATCGTGCGTCCCCTCCTCCGGAGAAGGGTGCCTTGGGCGGACATCGGCGGGTTCCGCTTCGTGCTCGCCGACAGCGACACGGAGTCGTGGCAGATCGTGATCCACCCGGCCAAGACCGCCCCGCCCGGGAGGCTGCGCCCGCCGTGGACGCCCGGAAGGCCGGTACTGGCCCGATTCAGCGGCGAGCGTGTCGACCACCCACGGCTGCCGGCACACGGCGCGCTGTTCCACCAGTTCGCACGACACGGACTGGGGCTCACGAGCGATCCGCAGCCGGAGGAATGGCAACGCGCCCATGTCGAACGCGCGTTGAACACGACGACCGCGCCCACGAACTGAGCGCACGACAACCCGGCCGACAGAGCGGGCCGAGGACTCCTCCGCCCGGCTCACCCCCTGCGCCGGCTCACCTCGACCGGACCCGCCGCCGCGTAGGCGTCCGGATCCGGTGAGCATTCGCCCAGGTACCGCGCCGGCTGCGCGGCCGCCGGCAGATGGATGTAACGCGTGGTCTCCGGGTGAAGGTGCCGATGAGCGGCATGCTCAACCTCGAAGCCGGAAACACCCGCGCGAAAAAGGGCCCCCACAGACTCTCGCCCACGAAGACCCTTCGCACCGTCGGGACGACAGGATTTGAACCTGCGACCCCTTGACCCCCAGTCAAGTGCGCTACCAAGCTGCGCCACGTCCCGGTGCCGTTTGACCTGGGGTTTCCCCGGTCGAAACGCGCAAGGAAACAATACCGCACTCCGTCAGGTGGTCGCGCACGCCTTTTACGTGGGGCGGAGCGACGGCTTGACCTCAAGTTTGGTCGAGGTTGCACGATCGTCGGTATGACGATCACCGAGCACCCCACGGACACCTACGCCGCCCTGCCCGCCCTGATGAGCCTCATGACCGGCGACGAGAAGCACGGCCCGGCCGCCACCTCCACGCTCGACGTGCTGTGGGTGCTCTACGACCGGGTGCTCCGGGTCACGCCCGGCCGGTTCGACGATCCGGCCCGGGACCGGTTCCTGCTCAGCAAGGGGCACGGGCCGATGGCGTACTACGCGGTGCTCGCCGCCAAGGGCTTCGTGCCCGTGGAGTGGCTGCCGGGCTTCGGCTCGTACGACTCCCCGCTCGGCCACCACCCCGACCGGACCCTCGTCCCGGGCGCCGAGATCGGCAGCGGCTCGCTGGGGCACGGGCTGCCGATCGGTGTCGGGGAGGCCCTGGGGCTGCGCATCCAGGGGCTGGACGAGCCGCGGGTGTGGGTGCTGATCGGGGACGCCGAACTGGACGAGGGCAGCAACCACGAGGCGATCGCCTTCGCCGGGCCCGCCGGGCTGGAGCGGCTGCACACCGTCGTCGTCGACAACTCCTCGGCCCGGCACGCCCGGCCCGGCGGGATCGCCGCCCGCTTCGAGGCGGCCGGCTGGTCGGCGGTGACCGTCGACGGCCGTGACCACGAGGCGCTGTACGCCGCGTTCACCGCCCCGCATCCGGGCCGCCCGCATGTGGTGGTCGCCCGCGTCGAACCCAAGTCGGACTGACCACAACCCCACGACGCCAGAAAGGCAGTCATCTCCATGGACACCATGCGTGATCGTTTCGTCCCCGTCGTCTCCCGGCTTCTCGACGAGGACCCGCGGGTCGCGGTCGTTCTCGCCGAGATCGGCGCGGCCACCCTGGAGGAGGCGCGGCGCCGTCACCCCGACCGGGTGATCAACGTCGGTATCCGCGAGCAGCTCCTGGTCGGGACGGCGGCCGGGCTCGCGCTGACCGGGCTGCGGCCGGTCGTGCACACCTTCGCCAGCTTCCTCGTCGAGCGGCCCTTCGAGCAGGTCAAGCTGGACCTCGGCCACCAGGACGCCGGCGCGGTGCTGGTCAGCGCGGCCGCCTCCTTCGACTGGCCGGCCGGCGGCTATACGCACATGGCGCCCGGCGATGTGGCCCTGCTGGACACCCTGGACGGCTGGACCGTGCAGGTGCCCGGGCATCCCGACGAGGCGGAGACCCTGCTGCGGCACGCGGTCGCCGCGGGCGACGACAAGGTGTACGTCCGTCTCTCCCTGCAGTCGAACCGGCGGCCGCTGCCGGTGGACGGGCGGCGCCTGAGCACGGTCCGCGAGGGCCGCGCCGGTGTGGTCGTCGCCGTCGGACCGATGCTGGACGCCGTCCTGGAGGCCACCGAGGGCCTGGACGTCACCGTCCTGTACGCGACGACCGTACGGCCCTTCGACGCGGCCGCGCTGCGCCGGGCCACCGAGTCCGCGGGTACCGACGTCGTGCTGGTCGAGCCGTATCTGGCGGGGACCTCCACGGCCGCCGTGAGCGAGGCGCTCGCCGACGTGCCGCACCGGGTGCTCGGGCTGGGCGTGGGGCGGCGCGAACTGCGGCGCTACGGCACGGTCGAGGAGCATGTGGCCGCGCACGGTCTGGACGCGGGAAGCCTGCGGGAGCGGATCAGCCGGTTCGTCTCGGTGCCGATGCGGGTGTGACGGGTACGGTGCCGCTCCTGGCGTGATCGGCACGGTGCCGGTCCCGGCTCCGGCGTGATCAGCTCTCGTCCGGCAGCCCCAACTCCGGGTAGGAGTCCAGGAGCCGGGGCGGGGCGGCCTGTCTCCAGGAGTCGGCGAGGATGTCCCGCAGTTCGGCCTCGTCCTCCAGCGCGGCGAGCCGCACCCGGACCCAGGCGAACTGGGACTCATGATCGGCGATCCAGAACTTGCCGGGCTCGGCGAGCACCAGTTCGTCGCGTTCCTCCTTGGGACAGCGCACGGCGATGGAGGTCTCGTCCTCGGGCAGTGTGGCGAACATCTTCCCGGCGACCCGGAAGGTGGGCATGCTCCAGGCGGTCTTCTCGGTGGTGTCCGGCAGGGACAGAGCGACACGGCGTACGTCTTCGGCTTCCGGCATGCCACGAACCGTAATCCCTGCCACTGACAGTCAGCAGGTCAGAGCTCCGACCTGCTTGTAGTACAGGGTCGTCGGGCGGAGCACCCCGGCGGGGTCGGCCGCGTAGTCGGGAATGACCCCGGCACGGGTCCAGCCGGCCGTGCGGTAGAGGTGCTCGGCGGGACTGTCCGTCTCGGTGTCGAGGTGGAGCAGGGTGATCCCGGCGGCGGCCGCGGCCTCCTCCGCGACGGTCAGCAGCGCGCGTCCGACGCCCTGGCCGCGGGCGTCCCGGTGGACCATCAGTTTCACCAGCTCGGCGCGGTGCCGGCTGTTGGGTTTGCCGGGGAAGGCGAAGGCGAGGCCGACGGTCCCGACCACCCGGTCATGGTGGTCCAGGGCAGCCCAGACGGCAAGGTGTCCGGCGGCGACGGCGGCCACCCGCCCCTCCCACCAGGCGACGGCCTGCGCCCGCTCGAAGGGCGCGAGGAAACCGATGGACGCCCCGCCGCTCACGGTGTCGGCCAGCAGCTCCGCCAACTCCCCCACCCGGTCCGACAGTTGCTCCGCGCTCAAGCACAGTGTCCTCACTGCCGCACCACCGCCAGCACATACCGCGCCTCCCCCGTGCCGGCACACCGGAACCGCGTCGGCCCCCACACCCGCAGCCGCAGACAGTCACCGACGTCCAGGAGATGCTCGACGTCCTGCGCGGTCACGGCGAGCCTCCCGTCGAGGACCCAGATGTGCTGCTCCAGGCCGGGTACGGGAGGCCGGTCGTAGGCGATGTCGGCGCCCGCCGCGAGCCTGCCCTCGACGAGTTCGCCGCGCAGTCCGCCGTGCGGCGGCGACACGGACCGCCGTACGAAACCGGAGGCGCGGTCCTCCCACACCTGCTGCTCGGCCGAGCGCAGCACGGGGGCGGGTTCCGCCTCGACCTCGCTGAGCAGCTGGGACATGGTCCGGCCGTAGACGTTGCAGAGCCGGTTGAGGAGTGCGGCCGTGGGGCTGGTCTCGGCCCGTTCGGCCCGGGACAGGGTGGATCTGCTCACCCCGCTGCGGTCCGCCAACTCGCCCAGGGACCAGCCGTGTTCGGCCCGCAGTTCGGCAAGGCGGCTACCGAGGCGGGCATCGACGGGGTCGGGAGCGACGACGTCTTCATGTCTCATATCCGGGACGATATCCCTGATATGAGACGTGCGCGTTAAGGACGGCTCACGGCCGGGCCGCCTCGCCCAGCGCCTCCAGCACCGGGCGGATCAGCGGGTGGTCCTCGGCTCCGCGCCGTACGGCCGCGAAGACACGGCGGGTCGGGGCGACGCCGTCGACGGGGCGTACGACCACGCCGGTCAGATCCATGCCGCGCAGCGCGGAGCGCGGGACGAGCGCCACGCCCGCGTCGGCCGCGGCCAGGGCCACCACGGCACGGAAGTCGTCGGAGGAGTGTTCGAGGCGGGGCTGGAAGCCGGCGCTCTCACAGGCCAGGACGACCACGTCGTGGCAGGGGTTGCCGGGGTACGGGCCGATCCAGGTGTCCTTGGCGAGCTCGGCGAGGGGGACTTCGGCGGACTCCGCCAGTCGGTGGCGGAGCGGGACGACCGCGTCGAACGGCTCGGCGTACAGGGGCGCGTGGGTGAGCCTCGGGTCGTCGGCCGGCGGGGCACCCCGGTACTCGACGGCGACCGCGACATCGACCTGCCGGTCCAGGACCATCGGAAGGCTGGCGTCGCCCTCGGCGTCCTGGACGCGGATCCGTATGCCGGGTGCGGTGCGGGCGAGACGGGCCACCGCGGGGGCGACCACCTGCGCGATACCGGTCGCGAAGGCGGCGACGGTGACCGTGCCGGCCTCGCCGGAGCTGTAGGCGGCCAACTCGGCCTCGGCCCGCTCCAGCTGGGCGAGGACCGCATTGGTGTGGCCGAGCAGGATCTCGCCGGCCGGGGTCAGCCGTACGCCCTTCGCGCCGCGTTCGACCAGGCGGTGGCCGGTCTCCTGCTCCAGGGCGGCCAGCTGCTGGGAGACCGCCGAGGGCGTCAGATACAGCGCGGCGGCAGCCGCCGTCACCGTACGGTGGTCGGCCACCGCACGGAGGATGTGGAGCCGCCGCGCCTCGATCATGGGGTTGATTATTGCAATATGTCGGGGCCACTCACCCGGCCGCCCCCACTCGGCCCTCCGGTCCCACTCGGGCCGACGGTGCCGGTCAGCCCACCGATCTCGTTCGAGCCGCCGATCTCGGTCAGCGCGCCGGTCCCATACAAGCCGCCGGTGCCGGTCAGCCCACCGATCTCGGTCAGCGCGCCGGTCCCATACGGGCTGCCAGTCCCGGTCAGCCCGCCGGTCCTACCCAGCCCACCGATCCGACCCGGGTCGTCCCGCCCACCGATCCGACCCGGGTCGTCCAGCCCGCGGGTCCCGGCCGACGGTCCGGTCCTGTTCAGCCCGTCAGTTCCGTCCGGGCCGCGATGAAGGCGTCGACCGCTCGGTCGACGTCGGCCGTCGAGTGGGCCGCGGACAGCTGTACGCGGATCCGGGCCTGGCCCTGCGGGACCACCGGGTACGAGAAGCCGATCACATAGACGCCCCGTTCCAGCAGCAGCTCGGCCATCCGGGACGCCTGTGCCGCCTCGCCGATCATCACGGGGGCGATGGCGTGGTCGCCGGGGAGGATGTCGAAGCCCTCCTCGGTCATCCGGCGGCGGAACAGCGCGGTGTTCTCGGCGAGCCGGACGCGCAGGTCGTCGGCCGACTCCAGCAGGTCGAGCACCTTGAGCGAGGCCGCCGCGATCACCGGAGCGAGGGTGTTGGAGAAGAGGTACGGGCGGGAGCGCTGGCGGAGCAGGGCGACGATCTCGGCACGGGCCGCGACATAACCGCCGGAGGCGCCGCCGAGGGCCTTGCCGAGGGTGCCGGTGACGATGTCGACGCGGTCCATGACGCCATGCAGTTCGGGGGTGCCGCGGCCGGACGGGCCGACGAAGCCGACGGCGTGCGAGTCGTCGACCATGACCATCGCGTCGTAGCGGTCGGCGAGGTCGCAGATCTCGCGGAGCGGCGCGACATAACCGTCCATGGAGAAGACCCCGTCGGTGACGACCAGCCTGCGCCGGGCGGTCTGCGCCTCCTTCAACTGCCGCTCCAGGTCGGCCAGGTCACGGTTGGCGTAGCGCATGCGGCGGGCCTTGGAGAGCCGGATGCCGTCGATGATCGAGGCGTGGTTGAGGGCGTCGGAGATCACCGCGTCCTCCTCGCCGAGCAGGGTCTCGAAGACTCCGCCGTTGGCGTCGAAGCAGGAGGAGTAGAGGATCGTGTCCTCCTGGCCGAGAAACCCGGAGAGGCGGGCCTCCAGTTCCTTGTGGACCTCCTGGGTGCCGCAGATGAAGCGGACGGAGGCCATGCCGTAGCCCCAGCGGTCCAGGGCCTCGTGGGCGGCGGCGACCACCTCGGGGTGGTCGGCGAGGCCCAGGTAGTTGTTGGCGCAGAAGTTGAGGACCTCGCCGGGGCGGCCGCCGGCGGTCACGGCGACGGTCGCGGACTGCGGGGTGCCGATCACACGCTCCGGCTTGTGCAGTCCGGCGGCGCGGATCTCGTCGAGGGTGGCGCGCAGGTCGTCGCGCACGGAGTCGAACATCATCAATCCCTAAGGAGATTCGGAGGGTCCGGAGTCAGCTGGTCCAGTCGAGGATGACCTTGCCGCCGCGGCCGCTCGCCGCGTCGGCGAACGCCGCCTCGAAGTCGCGGTACCCGTAGCGGCCGGTGATCACGGGTGCGAGGTCGAGGCCGCCTTCCAGCAGCACCGACATGGCGTACCAGGTCTCGAACATCTCCCGGCCGTAGATGCCCTTGACGGTGATCATCGAGGTGACGATCCGGGCCCAGTCGACGGGGAACTCCTGGGCGGGCAGGCCGAGCATGGCGATACGGCCGCCGTGCGTCATGTTGGCGATCATGTCCTGCATCGCCTCGGGGCGGCCGGACATCTCCAGGCCGATGTCGAAGCCCTCGCGCAGGCCCAGCTCCCGCTGTCCGTCGGCGATCTGCGCCTGGGACACGTTCAGGGCGAGGCTCACGCCGATCTTGCGGGCGAGGTCGAGGCGTTCCTCGCTGACGTCGGTGATCACGACGTGGCGCGCACCCGCGTGCCGGGCCACGGCGGCCGCCATCAGGCCGATCGGGCCGGCGCCCGTGATCAGGACGTCCTCGCCGACGAGCGGGAAGGTGAGGGCGGTGTGCACGGCGTTGCCGAACGGGTCGAAGATCGCGGCCACGTCGAGCTCGACGGGGACCCGGTGCACCCACACATTGGTGGCGGGCAGCACCACGTACTCGGCGAACGCGCCGTCGCGGCCGACGCCGAGGCCGACCGTGGCCCGGCACAGATGGCGCCGCCCGGCCTGGCAGTTGCGGCACTTGCCGCAGACGAGGTGTCCCTCGCCGCTGACCCGGTCGCCGACCTTGACGTCCGCGACATCGCGGCCGGTCCCGACGACCTCGCCGACGAACTCGTGCCCGACCACCAGCGGGGTGGTGACGGCCTGCTGGGCCCAGCCGTCCCAGGCACGGATGTGCAGATCGGTGCCGCAGATGCCGGTGCGCAGCACCTTGATCAGTACGTCACCCGGTCCGACCGCGGGCTCCGGCACGTCAGCGAGCCACAGCCCGGGTTCCGCCTTCTCCTTGACCAGCGCCTTCAACGCTACGGCTCCTGTGCGTGAGGTCCCGGCCGCGGGCACGCCGAAGCGGCCCGCGGTCGGGCATGGGGGGTGGAATCGCACAGCAATCTGCCGTATCCGGGCGCCTCAGGTCCATCGAGGTTTTCTTAAGCGCCGCCACAGCTCCGCTTCACGCCTGATCTTGGAGGCTGAAAGTCCTGGTGGAGGCGGGGGACCCGGGAAGGGCACCGTGTCGAGGATGCCGCCCGCTTCGCCCGTCCGGCCGACGACCGGGTGCAGTACGGCCGGGGACGCGTGGGCCTCCGCCGGGTGCCTGGGGGCTTGCTGTGTCCGGGGGTCCGCGCCGGCGACGGGGCCGGTACCGGGCCGGTCGGCTGGTGACGGGGCTGTTCCCCTCTTCACAACAGCGGGAGACCGTCGGCCTCGCGTCGCTCGATACGGGCCACCAGCTCCGCCGCCGAGGACTTGATGGTCTCCAGACCTGGCCGGCCCCAGGGCCGCGGCTCCACGTCGACCACGCACACCGTGCCGAGCGCCGTTCCCGTGCTGTCGATGAGCGGGGCGCCCAGATAGGAGCGGATACCGAACTCGTCGACGACCGGGTTGCCCGCGAACCGCGGGTAGTCGCTGACGTCCTCCAGGACCAGCGCCTTGCGGCGGACCACCACATGGGGGCAGAAACCATGGTCGCGGGCCAGCTCCCGGCCCAGCACCGGCGTGCTGCCGTCCGGCTTCACCACGGGCGGTGCCACGGCCGGCAGGTGCAGGCCGGCGAAGAACTGCCGGTTCTCGTCGATGAAGTTGACCATGGCGTACGGCGTCCGGGTGACCTCGGCGAGCCGGTCGGCGTAGGCGTCGAGCTCGGGGTCGGGGTGTCCGCCCAGGCGGAGTTGGCCGAGGCGCCGGATGCGCACGGGCGCCTCCTTGTCCTCCGGCGTGAGCAGCAGACGACCGGCCGGGCGCGCCGGGTCGTACCTCATGGGCAGGCTCCGTCGCTGTGGACGTGGGTCATATACGGACTCCGTGTGGGGTGTGTGGGGTTCACATGTGGGCGCCGTGGCTCGGTGCGGAGACCGGGGCGTGGGCGATGAGATGACGGACGAGGGTGAGCAGGGTCTGGACGCCGGAACTGGAGATACGGGCATCGCAGCGGACCACCGGGATCTCCGGGTCGAGGTCGATGGCGGCGCGCACCTCGTCGGGTTCGTAGCGGTAGGAGCCGTCGAACTCGTTGATGGCGACGATGAAGCCCAGGCCGCGCTCCTCGAAGAAGTCGACGGCCGCGAAGCAGTCCTCGAGGCGGCGGGTGTCGGCCAGGATGACCGCGCCGAGCGCGCCCTCGGACAGCTCGTCCCACATGAACCAGAACCGCTCCTGTCCGGGCGTGCCGAACAGGTAGAGCACGTGTTCCGCGTCCAGGGTGATGCGGCCGAAGTCCATCGCCACGGTCGTCTCGACCTTGTTCTCGATCCCGTCGAGGTTGTCGGTCGCGGCGCTGACCGTGGTGAGGAGCTCCTCCGTGGACAGCGGCGCGATCTCGCTGACCGCGCCCACGAAGGTGGTCTTGCCGACCCCGAACCCACCGGCCACCAGGATTTTCAGCGCGGTGGGGAAGGGGTCAGAGCTGTCGTCGTAGTCCATCGAGCACTGCCTCCAGAAGGGACCGGTCAGTGGGGTTGTGGTGGAAGACGGGGGGCTTGGCGGTCAGCGCCCCGCAGTCGACGAGGTCGGAGAGCAGCACCTTGGTGACGGCGGCCGGCAGCTTGAGGTGCGCCGCGATCTCGGCGACCGAGACGGGTGCGCGGCACAGATCGAGCGCCTGCGCGTGCTCGGGGCCGAGGTAGCCGAGGGGCACGGACCCGGTGGCCATCACCTGCGACATCAGGTCGAGGGCGATGCTGGGCTCGGTGCGGCCGTTGCTGACCGTGAACGGGCGCACCAGGCGTCCGGCCGCGTCGTCCAGCCACGGCCCGTCGCCGGCTGCCGCCACCCTCAAGGCCTCATCGCCGTGGGTTCGACGGCGTGCTGCCGGGGCGCGGTGACGAGGTACGGGCGGACGCTCTTCACCAGCATCGCCATCTCGTAGCCGAGGACGGCGGCGTCGGCCTCCCGGCCGGCCAGTACGGCGAGGCAGGTGCCGGAGCCGGCGGTGGTGACGAACAGCAGCGTCGAGTCGAGTTCGACGACGACCTGGCGGACGTCCCCGCCGTCGCCGAACCGGACGCCCGCGCTGCGGCCGAGCGAGTACAGGCCGGAGGCGAGCGCGGCCATGTGGTCGGCGCTGTCCGGGTCGAGGCCGTGGACGGACTTCACCAGCCCGTCGCAGGACAGGAGCACCGCGCTGCTGGTGTGCGGTACGCGCTGCACTAGGCCGCTCATCAGCCAGTCGAGGTCGGATACCTGGGCGGTCGGCGCATCGCTCGCCATGGTGGATCGACTCCTTGAGTTACGAAGGTCTGCGGGAGCGCTGGGGGTGGGGGTGGAGGTGGAAACGGTGCTGGTCATCCGGCCGGGGCGCTCCCGTCGGGCCGGTGGGTGTAGTCGGAGGTGTGCACCTGGCGCAGGGCCGGGGAGTGGGACGGCGCGAGAGTGTGGGGCTGGGGGTGCGAGTGGGGGTCTGCCGGGTCCCTGTGTGCCTGGCTCGTATATGCGGAGGCCATAGGGTCTGAGGCCAGGTGGTCCGTGGTGTGGCGGTCTGGGGTCAGGTGGTCCGGACCCGTGTGCTGCGAGGCCCGGTACTCCGGACCCATGTGCTCCGGACCCATGTGTTCCGGTGCGAGGGGATCCAGGGCGGACCGGCCCAGGGTCGATCCGCCCAGGGTCGATCCGCCCGGGGGCGACTGGTCTGGGGTCGTGTAGTCCGGGACCATGTGCCCACCCTCCACACGGGGCCCGCCCCTGTGGGCCACGCCCATGTGTGCGGTCTCCATGTGTGCGGTCTCCATGTGTGCGGTCTCCATGTGCGTGGCATCCGCATGGGTGGCATGGGATGTGCTGGTCGCCTCGTCGATACCCGGGCCGGCTGCCCTCATGTCGTCGGCGGCCATGTCGGCGAGGCCCATACCGGACAGCCCGGTGTAGAGGGACTCACCATGTGCTCCGTCCATGGGCTCGGCGGCTGCCGGCTCCTTCTGGTCGGCCTCCAGGTGTTGTTGGGCCTCGGCGAGGCCGATGCCGCGTTGGAAGGCGGCCATCAGGCCGGGGTCGTGTCCGACCGGGGTCTCGTTGTCCTGGCGGGGTGCCGGGCCGCCGCGGAGCTGGGGGACGATGTGTTCCTGGGCGCGGCGGCGCGGCAGTTGGGGTTTGCCCATGGTGCCGCGAACGGCGCCGACGCGCGGGACGGGTGCGGTGCCCGCGTGTTCGGCGACCACCGGACGGTCCTCGGGCCGGATGCCGGGCAGCGCCTCGGCGGGGTTGGCCCGGCTCTCCTGGGCGCCGCGCACCGGCAGCGGCGCGGGTGCGCCACCGTGCTGTGCGTGTCGTCGCCGCCCACCGGCGGCGGGTGTGGCCGGACCGCTCTGCTGTGCGGGCCGCCGGCCGGCGGGAGCGGCTCCCTGCTCGCCGCTGTCCGCGTCGGGGCCGACGGCTCCGCCCCGGATACCGTCCAGTGCCCCGGTGTCGTGGGACGCCTCGGCGAGCCCGCCCGCCGGCGCCACCGGTGCTCCGGCACCGGCCCCCGGGTCACGCGGCTGCGGTACGGCCCCGGACGTGCCCGGCGCGGTACCGAGCAGGCCCTGAGGGACGACGAGGACGGCCTGGACGCCGCCGTAGATGTTGGTCTGGAGGCGGACGTTGATGCCGTGGCGGCGGGCCAGCTGGGAGACGACGAAGAGGCCGATGCGGCCGTCGGCCAGCAGGCTGGCCACGTTGACCTGGTCGGGGTCGGCGAGCAGGGCGTTCATCTTGGACTGTTCGCCGACCGGCATGCCGAGTCCGCGGTCCTCGACCTCGACCGCGAGGCCGGAGGTGACGAGGTTGGCGCGGAGCAGTACCTGGGTGTGCGGGGCGGAGAACACGGTGGCGTTCTCGACGAGTTCGGCGAGGAGGTGGATGACATCGGCTACGGCGTGGCCGCGCAGTTCGCCGTCGATCGGGGGGACGAGTTTGACCCGGGAGTACTGCTCGACCTCGGCGATGGCGGAGCGCAGCACCTCGGTCATGGAGACCGGGTTGCTCCACTGCCGCCGGGAGACGGCGCCGCCGAGCACGGCGAGGTTCTCGGCGTGCCGCCGGATGCGGGTGGCCAGGTGGTCGACGTGGAAGAGGCCCTTGAGGAGGTCCGGGTCCTCGATCTCGTTCTCCAGTTCGTCGAGGATCGAGATTTCCCGGTGCACGAGGGACTGAAGCCGCCGCGCCAGGTTGACGAAGACCTCCAGCTTCTGTTCGCTGCCGGCCTGGCTGGAGAGCTGGGCGGCCTGCACGACGGCGGTGACGGCGCCGTCGTGCGCGCGGGAGAGGTCGGCGGCGAGCAGTTCGAAGTCGTCGGCGTCCACGGGCGGTCCGCCGCGCGGCTTGCGCTGGGGCGGGGTGTCGCCGCGGCGCAGCGCGTCGACGAGGGCGAGCAGATCGGCCTCGCCGCGGGCGGCGTTGCGGCGCAGCCCGGCGACGCGGTCGCTGACCGAGCGGGCGGCCCGGCCCGCGGCCACGGCCGCGATCACGATGCCCGCGGCCGTCACCGAGACCGCTCCGGCGAGCACGGCCAGCAGGGTGAGGCTGGGCCGTGCCCCGGTGGAGCGGACGGTGAACAGGACGGCCGCGCAGCCGCTGAGCGCCACCGCGACCGGCGGCAGCACGGCGAGGCGCATCAGCTGAGGCCGTATGTGGGTCTCGGGCAGCGCGGGAACGGGGCGGGCGACCGGACGTCCGTGCCGGCCGCCCTCACGGCGGTCGGCGCGGGCGGCCGGTGCACGGAGGTGAGACATCTGCGTCCTCGTACTGGTCCGTCGGGCCTGGTTTCTCGCGCGGGCCGCGCGAGGTGGGCATGCGCCATCGCGGTGCCGGCCGAGGGGACCGCAAAAGAATTCGGCCCCGCGTCGCCCGACGGACACTCACAGTAGTCGCCAAGGCATCATGTGCGGTGGGCAGTTGACAAAGTCACCCGGAGATGGTCCCGCTCTGGTATGAGCCGTCGTACGAAAGACCGATAACCCCCTCGGCATCTCGCCCTCGAACCGCCATCGTCCGGTCCGACCTGCTCAAAAACGGTCGCACATAGAAGGTGAGGGCCGGGGCGCCCGATGCTCCCCACCCGCGCGCCAACCGCCCGTCCGTGCGCCCCGGCCGTCCCGGCAGGACACTCGCACGGCCCACACGGCCTCCCGAACACCCCCCAAAACATCACCTAGAGTGACGACGATGATCTCGGCCGCCGTTCGCCGGCCCGCAGGGGGCGCCGTCGTGGACGTCGATGCCCGTCACCGCGTCGATCCCCGTCACCGCGTCGGTCGCGGCCCGGGTCAGGTCCGGGTCGTTGAGGACGTCCGCGCTGTCGATGAACTGGTCCACCGCGCCGACCGTCGCCAGGTCGCGCAGGTCCGGGTCCTTGATGCGGGCGGTGAGGGCACGGGTGAAGCGGTCGGCGCGCAGCACCTGGAAGGGTCTGGAGTGGTAGGGGCGCGTGGCGGGGTCGACGCGGTCGGTGAGCTCCAGTTCGTTGTGCAGATGGGCGACGATCCCGTAGGCGTGGACCAGGTGCCGCTCACGTACGTGCCAGTCCGTGGCGGCGAGCACGGAGGTGAGGACGGACGTGAGCCGGGGGGCCGCGGGGGTACGGGCGAACGCGCTGCCGAGCCATTTGCCGTACGGCGGGTAGCGCCGGTTCATGAGCAGGCAGAGCCGCATGAGGTCGCGGACCAGACGGCCGGCCTCGACGGCGGAGCCCAGTTCGTCGCCGACCTCGCCGCAGCGGCCGACGAAGGCCTCCTTCTGGGCGATGCGCCGCCACTGGGAGGCGAGGACATGGAGCCAGAGGTCATGGGGGTACCAGCGCAGCGCGGTCCGCGCCGGGGTGAGGGTGTGGAGGCCGTCGTGGAAGACGGCGCCGCCGGTGACCTCGGCGAGGAGCTGGGTGGGAGTGGCGAGCCACTGTGCCGGGGTGACGCCGGAGGCCGGGTCGAAGCCGAGGGTGGCGCGGAACCAGGAGGAGACGGCGGTCACCTCGACACGGTGGTGCACCGGTCCGTCGGTGATCTGCATGACCCGCACGTCCGGGTCCCCGGTGGCGGCGAAGTGGGTGGGCCAGCCGTGGAAGGTCTTCGGGAGATGCTGGGCGAGCATGTGCCGGATACGGGCGGCATGGCGCGGCACGTCGTGGGGGTGGAGGAAGAGCTGGAGGCGCGGCCCCCATTCGTGGTCGGCGGAGCGTTCGGTGTCGTAGCCGAGGACTTCGGAGCCCGGGCCGATCCGGGCCGCCGTGTGGGGTATCCCGGGGGCGGCCTCCTCCAGCAGCGAGCGTACGGCCTCGGTGTAGAAGCGCCGGGACAGCTCAAGTCCCGGTAAAAAAGCAGGGGTTGGCATATGTGCATGGCTCATGCCCATGCCCCTGCCCAGGTTGTGCAGGGGCATGCACGCCACTTTCACGGCACCGCCACAACAGTGGCGCCCTTACTTCACAAGATCGTCCGCCTCAGGAGTCACCGCTTCGCCGGCGAGGTCCAGGGTCTCCGGCCCGGCCTCGCTCCGCGGCTGGACGGTGCGGCGCCACGGCCGGGCGATCGGTGCCGACACCTCACGCCACCACCGGTCGGCAGGCAGCTTCCCGGACGGCTCGAAGGGCTCACCGGGACGCGGCAGCGCCACCGCCTGACCCACCTCGTCGCCCGCGTCCTTCGTCCACTCCCCCGGCTCGGCCCAGGCGTGCGGGGCGAGGTTGAAGGTGCCCCAGTGGATCGGCAGCAGCACCCCGTGCGGACCGCCGCCCTGCAGGTCGAGGTGGGCGCGCACGCCCTCCTCGGGTGTCATGTGTATGTCCGGCCAGAAGTCGCTGTACGCACCGACCTGGATCATCGTCAGGTCGAACGGCCCGTGGTCGGCGCCGATGTCCTTGAAGCCCTCGAAGTAGCCGGTGTCACCGCTGTGGTAGATCCGGTGCTCCTCGCCCGCGACGACCCAGGACGCCCAGAGGGTGTGCTGGGTGTTGCGCAGCCCGCGGCCGCAGAAGTGGCGGGCGGGAGTGGCCGTCAGGGTCAGTCCGCCGACCTTGGTCTCCTCGTGCCAGTCCAGCTCACGCAGCCGGTCGGCGGGGACGCCCCACTGTTCGAGGTGGGCGCCGACGCCGAGCGGCACGGCGAACAGGGTGTCCGTGCCGGCCAGCGCCTTGATGGTGGGCAGGTCGAGGTGGTCGTAGTGGTCGTGCGAGATGACCACCACGTCGACCGGGCCGAGCGCGGCCAGCGGCAGCGGCACCGGGTGCAGCCGCTTGGGCCCGGCGAACGGGAACGGGGAACAGCGCTCGCCCCAGACGGGGTCGAACAGCACGCGGTGCCCGTCGATCTCGGCGAGCACGCTGGAGTGCCCCGTCCACGTCACCCGCAGCCCGCTCGCCGCGGGGCGGGCGAGGTCGGCCACGGTCGTGGCATGAACCGGGATGGTGCCTCTCGGAGCGCGGCGGGGTCGCTGCTCCTTGTCGAAGTAGAGTTTCGCGAACTCCAGCATCGAGCCCGAGGGCCGGGTACGGGCGGTGCCCCCGGGGTTCTGGAAGACACCGTCCTTGAAGTGCGGTGAGCCCTGGATGCGGGCCAGGCGCTCGCCGCCGGGGTCCGCGCCGAAGGCAGCGGGCCGCAACGCTCGGAGCCCGGCGCTCAGGGAACTCGAACCGGTCACGGTACCTCCAGTGGTATTGCCGAGGTTCTCCATTATGGTCGGCCCCTCGGACAACCGGCGTTGACACCTGACCATTCCCCTCCGGATACTGACCCACTGTTCAGTAATACCCCGCCTCGCACCCCTCGCAGGAGCCACCATGGCCGCTCCCCTGATGTCCCTCGTCTGGACCGACCACGTCACCGGCCGCCAGGGCTTCCTGGTCGTCGACCGGCTGGTGCGGGGTGTGGCCAGCGGCGGTCTGCGGATGCGGCCGGGCTGCACGCTGGAGGAGGTCACCGGGCTCGCGCGCGGTATGACGATGAAGGAGGCCCTGCACTACAACCCCGCGGGCCGCTACATCCCCCTGGGCGGCGCCAAGGGCGGCATCGACTGCGATCCGCAGGACCCGGGGTCGTATGCGCTCCTCGTGCGCTATCTGCGCGCCATGCGGCCGTACATCGAGAGCTTCTGGACCACCGGCGAGGACCTCGGGCTCACC
This sequence comes from Streptomyces sp. NPDC101234, assembly GCF_044767525.1. Taxonomy (NCBI): domain Bacteria; kingdom Bacillati; phylum Actinomycetota; class Actinomycetes; order Kitasatosporales; family Streptomycetaceae; genus Streptomyces; species Streptomyces sp. NPDC101234. The sequence goes on from NZ_JBIWOA010000011.1 coordinate 41,005, forward strand.
CAGGACCTGGTGGACCGGGCGGCCGCCGAGGCGGGGCTGGTCTCGTCCGTCCAGGCCGTGTATCCGCTGCTGGACGACGAGACGGCCGCCCGGCGGCGGCTGGCGGACGCCTTCGCGGTCGAGGTCGACGGGATCGGTCTCGACGAGCTGGCCGGCGGCTGCGGGGTGGCCGAGTCGGTTCTCACGGCCCTGGACCGGGCCGGGGTCCCGTATGCGGGGACACGGGTCGCCGTGCAGGGGCTGGGCACCATGGGCGGGGCCACGGCGCGGTTCCTCGCCCGCGCGGGACTGACGGTGGTGGCCGTCGCCGACGTCAAGGGCACGATCGCCAACCCGGCGGGCCTGGACGTCGAGGCGCTGCTGCGCGCGCGGGACGCGTACGGCACCGTCGACCGCGCGGTGCTGCGCCCCGGCGATCTCGAGCTGCCGGGCGACGCCTGGCTGGCCGCCGACGCGGAGGTGCTGGTGCCGGCGGCGGTGTCGTACGCGATCGACGCGGCCAACGAGTACCTGGTCACCGCCCGCTGGATCGTGGAGGCGGCCAACATGCCGGTGCTGCCCGAGGCGGAGGAACGGCTCGCCGCGCGCGGGGTGACCGTGCTGCCGGACGTGGTGGTCAACTCGGGGACCAACGCCTGGTGGTGGTGGACCCTCTTCGGCGACATCGGCCCGGACGCCGACGAGGCGTTCGCCCACACCCGCCGCTCGATGCGGGCCCTGGTGGAGCTGATGCTGGACCGCGCGGACGGTGACGGCACGACCCCGCGTGCCGCCGCCCACGCCCTGGTGACCGACCGGCTGCCGGTGATCGCGGAGCGGTTCGGCTGGTACCGGTGACCCGAGGGGCGCTCAGCGGCGCCCCAGGACAGCGGCGAGAAGCGACGCGCTCAGCGCCGTGAGGGCGGTGCCCTGCCAGCCGAGGGCGTCGAGCAGGGGTGCGGCGACGGCCGTACCGACGGCGCCGACGGTGAAGTACACCACCAGGTAGACACTGCTGAGGCTGCCGGAGCGGGCGGGGCCGAGGGCGATGACGCGGCTCTGGTTGGCGGCCTGGGCGGCGAAGCAGCCGGCGTCGAAGAGGGCGAGTCCGAGGGCGGTGACCGGCGGGGTGTCCAGGCCGGTGGCCAGCAGGGCCGTGCCGGCCGCGGCGGCCAGCATGGCGGCGGTGATCACGGTGTGCGGGCCGTACCGGTCGGTGAGGCGGCCGGTGAACGGGAGCGCGGCGAAGCCGAGGAGTCCGGCCAGGCTGTAGAGGCCGATGGCGGTCGGACCGAGGGAGTGCGGCGGCTGGGCCAGAGCAAGGGTGAGGGCGATCCAGACGAGGTTGAAGGCGAAGTACCAGAGCCCGCCGGTGGCCACCGCGCGGCGCAGCCCCGGCTGGTGCAGGAGCAGCGGCGGAAGTGCCTTGAGGGTGGCGCGGTAGCCGCTGTCGGTGTGCGGCCGCTGCCGGGGCAGGAGCGTGGCGGCGGCGAGCGCGCCGAGCAGGGCGAGGGCCGCGAAGACGAGGAGCATCCGGCGCCAGCCGAGAGCATCGGTGAGGGCACCTCCGGCCAGCCTGCCGAGCAGGATGCCGGCCGACATGCCGGCGGCCACGACGGCCACGCCGGTGCCCCCGCGGCCGGGCGGCGCATGGCGGCCGGCGATGTTGCCGGCCTGGGCGGCGACACTGGCCGCGGCGCCTGTCAGCAGGTAGGCGGCCAGGAGGACCGCGGGGTCGCGTGCGGTGGCGGCGAGGGTGAGGGCGGCGGCCAGCGCGGTGAGCTGGGCGGTGACCAGGCGGTTGGGGGCGAGGTGGTCGGTGAGCGGGAGCAGCAGGGCGAAGCCGGTCATGCAGCCGGTGAGCGCGGCGGTGGGCACCAGGCCGATCACCGAGAGCGGCACGCCCAGGTCGGCGGCGACCGCGGTGAGCGCGGGCTGGACGGCGTAGTTGTTGGCTATCGCCGTCCCTGCGATGACGGCCAGCAGGAGCGTGCCGCCCCGGGGCAGCGGCCGGCTCACGGCCGGGTGTCGCGGCTGAGGACGACGGCGTAACGGCACTCGGCGTCGGTGGTGTTGGCGAAGACGCGCTCGGCCGGCGCGCCGAGTTCGATGGTGTCACCGGCGTCGAGTTCGTGGACCGTGTCGCCGTCGTGGAAGGTGAGCCGGCCGTCCAGGACCCAGACGAGCTGTCGTACGAAGGCGAAGGCGGCGGCCGGGTACGGCACCCGGGCGCCGGCGGGCAGCCGGATCTCGGCGATCTCCGCGGGGAAGCGCGGGCCGGTGATCTGGCGGCGCCGGTAGCCGGTGCCGGGGTCGCGCCACTCGGCCGCGTCGGCGCCGCGCCGTACCCCCACCGGTGTCTCGGTCTCCTCGGGCACACCTTCGGCGAGGGCGAGCAGCGAGGCGACGCTGAGCTGGAAGGCGGCGGAGAGCTTGCCGAGGACGACGGCGGTCGGGCTGCTCTCGCCGCGCTCGATCCGGCTGATCATCGCTGGGGAGACACCGGAGGCGTCCGCGAGCTGGGCCAGGGTCCAGCGGCGACGCTCCCGTTCGGTGCGGACACGGGCCGCGATCCGTGCCACCAGGGGGTCCACCGGAGGATCTACTATGTTGGACATGAATCCAATATACGAGAGAAGCGACGTGGTGACGGTCCGCCCGGCCCGCCCCGGTGACGCGGAGGCGGTCCGCGCGATCCGCAACCACGCGATCGAGCACTCGACGGCCCTGTGGACCGAGACCCCGCAGTCCCCCGCCGAGGGAGCGGTCTGGTTCGCCGCGCACCTCGAACGGGGCTCTGCGCTGGTGGCCGAAGTGGCGGGCGAGGTGGCCGGGTTCGCGGCCTACGGCCCGTGGCGGGAGCTGACCGGTTACCGGCACACGGTGGAGGATTCGGTCTACGTCCGCGAGGGCCGGCAGGGACTGGGTATCGGCTCGGCGCTCCTCGCTGCCCTCGTCGCCTCGGCGCGTGAGGCGGGACACCATGTCGTGATCGCGGGTATCGAGGCGGAGAACACCGCGTCCGTCCGGCTGCACGAGCGGTTCGGTTTCGAACAGGTCGGCACGGTCCGGGAGGTGGGCACCAAGTTCGGCCGCTGGCTGGACCTGACGCTCATGCGGCTGCCGCTGGGCCGGGACGGCGACGCGGGCGGTACGACGACCGATTAGGGTGACCGCGTGGCGAGAGTGCGGTTGAGTGTGGCCGAGCGGCGCGAGGAACTGCTGCGGGCCGCCATCGAGCAGATCGAGACGCGGGGCGTGGCGGCGGTACGGATCGCCGATGTCGCGTCCGCCCTCGGCGTGAGCAACGCGCTGGTGCTGTACCACTTCTCGACGAAGGAGAAGCTGGTCGCCGCAGCCTTCGCCCGTGCCGCCGAGGACGACCTGACGCATCTGCGCAAGCTGCTGGGCCGCCGTACGTCGGCGTCGCGCCGGCTGCGGGCGGCGGTGCGCTGGTACGCGCCGACCGGGCAGGCCAAGGGCTGGCGGCTGTGGATCGAGGGCTGGGCGGTGGCGCTGCGCGAGCCCGCGCTGCGGGACGTCACCAAGGACCTGGACCAGCAGTGGAAGGCGGCGATCGCCGAGGTCATCGCCGAGGGGGTGGCCGCCGGCGAGTTCCGGTGCCCCGACCCGGCGGCCGCGGCCCTGCGGCTCACCGCGCTGCTCGACGGGCTGGCCGTCCAGCTCACGTCCTACCCGGGCTCCGTACCGCGCTCCCGGGCACAGGAGTGGGTGGACGAGGCGCTGGCACGCGAACTGGGGCTGCCCGAGGAGCAGTAAGGGGCGGCCCGCATGGAGGCCGCCCCCTACCCGCCTCAAGCCACGGCGGCGATCCGCATCTTGATGTCGTCCGGGGAGAGCGCCCCCTTGGCCGTCACATGGTCGCCCGACGACTCGCCGCGCAGCCGCCGCCCGATCCACGGGACCAGGTACTCGCGGGCCCAGTGCACATCGTCGCGGCGGACCTCCAGGGTGCCGCGGGGCGGCAGCGCCGGCCACGGCTGGTCCGGGTCGGCCGGTACCTCGACGCCGAGCACCTGACCGGCGCGCAGCGCCACGCGCGTGTGCCCCTCGGGAGAGAGGTGCAGCCGGTCGTCGTCCCAGGCCCGCCGGTCCTGCACGGTCTTCAGGGACCACAGGTCCAGGACCGGACAGCCGTACCGGTCGGCGATGGCCCGGACATGTCCGTTGTACGTGGCGATCTTGCCGCGCATGTGCTTGAGGACGGGCACGTCCCGGGTGTCGAATCCGGTGGTCACCATGACCGTGCCGACGGCCTCGGTCAGTCGGACCACGGCCCGCTCGAACCGCTCGGCCACCTCGTCCGGGTCGGTCCCGGGGCGGATGATGTCGTTGCCGCCCGCGCAGAAGGAGACCAGGTCGGGGGCGAGTTCCAGGGCCTGCGGCACCTGGTCCGCCACGATCTGGTCGAGCAGCTTCCCGCGCACGGCCAGGTTGGAGTACTCGAAGTCGCCCTCGGGCCGCCGGTCCGACAGCAGTACCGCGAACCGGTCGGCCCAGCCGACGAACGCCCCGTCGGGGCCTGGGTCGCCGACGCCCTCGCTGAAGCTGTCCCCCAGCGCCACGTACGACCCGATCACTGATGCATTGTCACTCTTCGAATCGTCTGCCACATCGGACCATGATTCACCTTCGGCTGTGACCTACGCGACCGTAATAAGGGGTTGACGATCGGTGAGATAAGACACTTTCAAATACTCTGCCAAGCCTGGAATAAGGCTCTGATCACCGGCGTTGACGGTTTGATCGCCGGACTCGGAAGTCGCTGATCCGAAAGTGGCTCCAGGTGGTCCGGAACGCGAAGTGCCCGCCCGTATAAGGCTCCGGGTCGGCGTAGTCGAACACCAGCCGGCCGTTGTTCCACCACCGTACGGCCCGGCCGTCGGAGACGATCCGGACGCGGTTGGGCCGGTTCGCGACGAGCAGGGGCTCGGTGTAGTCGTAGATCAGCGGCCGGACGCCGGGCTCGCCGACGTAGCGGCGCAGCCGGGTGGTGGTGTTGTAGTTGGCGCCGAAGCCGACGTAGTAGGTCTTCAGGTAGTCGTAGTCGGCGAGCGCGCCGGTGCGCGAGGGGGCGAACAGGTCGTCCGGGGAGCGCACATCGGTGGCGTTCCAGAAGTTGTTGAGGTCGGAGACGCGGTCGTCGGCGCCGCCGGCCGACACCGGGGTCGCGGTGTACTCCAGGACGTACGACCCTTCGAGCCGGCGCCGGAACCAGACGGTCGCGCCCGCGGGCACGTCGACCTCCAGGATCCCGCGGGCCGCGGTGACCGTGCCGCCCTGCTCCAACTCCACGAACCACTGGCCGAGGCCGTGGCGGAAGTCGTCGGCGGCGATCAGGCCGTGGTGCGGGGCGGCGGCGGTCGCGGGTGCGGCGGGAGCGAGGGCCGCGAGGGCGGTTCCGGCGGCCAGGACTCCGAAGGCTCGGCGGGTGGTCGTCATACGGCGGGTTCCTTCCGGGGCGGCACGGCGAGGGAGTGATAGAAAGCGCTTGCAGCCATGGAGGCCACTGTGCTGCCTCACCGCCCTCGCTGTCGATGCCCCGGACACACCCGCCACAGGAAAGCAACGCACCGAAGGCCGGACCCGGGGATCGGGGGTCCGGCCTTCGGAGTGTGTGTCGGGCCAGGAGCGGCGCCGGCGTCAGCCGACGGCGAGGCCCTTCGCGCGGAGGTAGGCGACCGGGTCCACGTCCGAGCCGTAGTCGGGGGTGGTCCGGATCTCGAAGTGGAGGTGCGGGCCGGTCACGTTGCCGGTGGCACCGGAGAGGCCGATCTGCTGGCCCGCGGTCACGGTCTGGCCGACCGAGACGGAGAGCGCGGAGAGGTGGCCGTACTGCGCGTAGTAGCCGTCGGCGAGCCTGATGACGACCTGGTTGCCGTAGGCGCCGCCCCAGCCGGCCGTGACGACCGTGCCCGTGCCGACGGCCTTGACCGGGGTGCCGCTCGGGACGACGAAGTCGACGCCCGTGTGGTAGCCGCTGGACCACATACTGCCGGCGACGTGGTAGCCGGTGCCGAGGGTGCCGCCGGAGACCGGAAGGGCGAAGCCGGCGGCGGTCGTGGTGGCCGAGGAGGACGACGAAGCGGCGCCGGACGACTGCGAGTCGGACCGTTCCCCGGAGCGGGAGTCCGAGGTCGAGGTGTCCGGCGTCACGGTGTGGCGGTCGCCGAGCGTGAGCTCGAGGCCGGGGTGGATCAGCGAGGGGTTGTCGCCGACGGCCTGCCGGTTGTCGGCGTAGAGCCGGTGCCAGCCGCCGCTGACGTGCTGCTCGCGGGCGATCTTCGCCAGCCAGTCGCCGGAGACCACGGTGTAGCTGCGGTGCCCGGAATACGCGGCGGCGGACTTCTTCACAGCCGCCCTCTTCACGGCCGTCTTCTCGACGGTCGGAATCGACTGCGCGGCCTTTTCGGACACGGACTGCACAGTGGCCGCGTGGGCGCCGGTGGCCCCCATGAGCGGCAGGGCCAGCGCTGCGCCACCGGTACCGGCGACGGCTATGGAGCGGGTGAAACGCTGGCTCTTGGGGCGGCGGTGCTTACCCTTCGCGGGCATGGCGCATTCCTCTCCGACGCCTGCGAGGTGAGCTGTCGGGTTCGGGCTGGAGCTGCCCGGCCACGCGAAAAAGACGTGACTACACCCCTAGCCGTCCCGGGAACCGGAACAGGCGGTCTTACCTGGTGGGTCCCCCGCTCCTGCCGGGCACGGGTGAGTGTGTGGGGACTCCGGACGGCGGCAGGATTCGGCGTTCCGTCCGGATGTGCGGCGAACGTAAGCGAGCAGGACGCGCGTGGACAAGGGACCGGTTCCCGCTGTCGGAGTTCCACTTGATCCGCTACGGGAATTCCCGGTCACCCTCCGTGAATTCCGTCCGCGCGCGTTTTTCGATTCCCCTGAAAAGCTCGCGAATTACGTGGACATGACGCGCGACGGACGGTCACGAATATGACGCTCCTCACGCACGTCACACCACGTCCCCTTATTTCAGGCCGAGTTATGGCGAAGGTGCTAATTCAGACATAAGAGTCAGATGCGGCGTAGCTGGATTACCGTCGCATCCAGGTCACCCTTCAGGCCGACCCGCAGCCCGTGGTGCAACAGCACGGCACCTCGGTACACTTCGCCGGTTTCGCGGCATTCGTACGATGCCGTCGGGTCCAGTCCCTGCAGCCGCAACGCCGGCACCGGCTCGCCGTAGCTCTGCGCCTGGAGCCAGGCGAGGACGACGGTCTCGTCGCCGAGCGTGTACTGCACGGCGCTGAGCCCGCCGGTCGGCGGCCGCAGCCGGAACTGGTCGCCGCGCTGCACCAGGGGCCGGATCTCCTTGTAGAGCTCCACCCAGCGGCCGGCCTCGGCGAGCTCCTCCTCGGTCCACTGCGAGAGGTCGCCACCGACGCCGAGCGCACCCGCCATGGAGCTGACGAAGCGGAAACGCAGCGAGCTGACCCGGCCGTTGAGCTGGTGGTTCGGGCTGTCGGTGACCCAGGCGGACATCACCCGGGCAGGGTGGATCTGGCTGAAGCCGTGCTGGATGGCGAGCCGGTCCAGCGGGTCGGTGTTGTCGGAGGTCCACACCTCGTCGGTACGGGTCATGATGCCGAGGTCGATCCGGCCGCCACCGCCGGAGCAGGACTCGATGGCGACGTTCGGGTGGGCCGCGCGGATCCGGTCGAGCAGGGCGTACAGCCCTCGCACATGGTCGACCCAGAGGCGCTGCGGGTAGGGCTCGCCGGGCCAGCCCGCGTCGGTGAAGCAGCGGTTGAAGTCCCACTTGACGTAGTCGATGGGGGCGTTGGACAGCAGGGTGTCGAGCTGCTGCCAGAGGTACTCCTGGACGTCCTCGCGGGCGAGGTTGAGCACAAGCTGATTACGGAGTTCCGTCCGCTTCCGCCCCTCCTGGTACTGGACCCAGTCGGGGTGCGCGCGGTACAGGTCGCTGTCCGCGTTGACCATCTCGGGCTCGACCCAGATGCCGAACTGCATGCCGAGGGCGTGCACATAGTCGGCCAGGGGCTTGAGGCCCTTCGGGAAGCGGTCCGGGTTGGGGGTCCAGTCGCCGAGGCCCGCGCGGTCGCTGGTGCGGGCGCCGAACCAGCCGTCGTCGACCACGAAGAGCTCGACACCGATGGCGGCGGCCCGCCGGGCGAGGGTGGCCTGCTGCTCCTCGGAGATGTCGAAGGTGGTGGCCTCCCAGGAGTTGAACAGCACCGGCCGGTCCTGGTCGGCGTCCGGGATGATGTACGCACGCTGGTAGGCGTGCCAGGCACGGCTGGCCCCGCCGAAGCCGCCGTCGCTCCACAGGCCCGCGAAGACGGGGCTGGTGTACGACTCCCCCTCGGCCAGCATCAGCAGGCCGGAGTCGTCGTAGCCGGCGCCGCCGGTGATCTGCACGCGCGCGTCCGGCAGCTGGGCTACGGCGATCCGCCAGGAGCCCGACCAGCCGAGGGCGCAGCCCCAGACCTCGCCGCGCTCCTCGGTGGCGTCCGTGTCGAGGGCGACCCAGGGCAGGTGCTGGTGGCTGGTGTGGCCGCGGCGGCTGCCGATGACCTTCTCGCCGTACGTGAGCGGGGCCTGGGTGAGCCGGGACTCGGCGGCCCAGCGGCCGTGCAGCTGCGAGAGCCGCCAGCCCTCGCGGTCGGGCAGCGTCCAGGCGGCCGGGTCGGCACGCAGCAGCTCCACGCGCGCGTGCCCCTCGTTGCCGACGGTCACCCAGCGTTCGACCACGTCGTCGCGCATCCGGTAGTGCAGGGTGATGAGGATCCCGTCGTCACGGAAGCGCAGCCGGAGCTCGTCGCCCTGGGTCTCGTACGACTCGAAGGTCCACTCGGTGCCGCGGCGCTCCTCGGTGCGCAGGGACAGCGCGGGACGGACGAACCGGGGACCGCCCTCGACGGGGTACTCCTCACGGCCGTCGAGCGGGGACTCGAAGGGCCAGTAGCCGGGCAGCGGGTGCACGGCGAGGGCCTCGGCGTCGGCGAGCTGAATTCTTGGGCCCCAGTGCAGATGGAGCAGTTCCCCGGCCTCCGTGAGGTGCAGCGCGTAGCTGCTGCCGGGGCCCGACAGGAGCCAGGTACGTCCGTTTTCGGCGATGTCCACCATCGAGAAACCTCACACAAGGGCCAACAGATCCGCTCAAGCACCAACATCATCAAGTGCCGCGGCCTCTGAGGCAACGCCTGTGGACAACTCATTGCCCGTGGAAACCGATGTCGTATGGTCGAGCCAGTGCCCGTCGACGAGCAGCGCCGACGGGGCCGGCCGGGAGGAGCCCCCCGTGACGCAGCAGGTCCCGTCGACCGAGCCCGAGCTGGCCGGTGTGCGCAACTTCCGTGACGTGGGCGGCCTGCCGACGGCGGACGGGCGGCGGGTGCGGCCGGGCGTGCTGTTCCGCAGCGGGCATCTCGCGCACGCGACGGAGCAGGACGCGGAGTTCCTCGCCTCCCTCGGCCTGCACACGATCTTCGACTTCCGCAACGCGGCCGACCACAAGCTGGAGGGCCCGGATGTCGAGCTCCCCGGCGTGCGGAACGTGAACCTGCCGCTGACCGACCCGGCGCACGGCGCCGAGTTCTGGAAGATGGTCCGCGAGGGTGACATCGAGCAGCTGCGCGGGCTCCTGGGCGACGGCAGGGCAGCGGACCGGATGGTCAACTCGTACCGCACGATCGTCAAGGAGCGCACCGGCGAGCACTCGCGCGTGCTGCACGCGGTCGCCGAGGACAGTGTCCCGGCGCTGATGCACTGCGCGGCCGGCAAGGACCGGGCCGGCATCTCGATAGCCGTCTCGCTGCTCGCGGTGGGCGTGGAGCGGGACGCGATCCTCGCCGACTACCTGGAGTCCAACGCCAAGCACCGCCGTTACAAGGTGCGGCGCAGCGGCAGCGGGGAGAGCGTGTACAGCCCCGAGGTGATGGAGCTGCTCAGCCCGCTCTTCGACGCCCGCGCGGAGTATCTGACGGCGGCCATCGAGAGCATCGAGGAGACCTGGGGTGACGTGGACACGTACCTCACGCAGGGGCTCCGGCTCGCCCCCGAGACCCGGGAGCGGCTGCGCGAGCGCCTCCTCGACTGAGGGCGGGGCCCTGGGCTCAGCCCTTGCCGCCGACGGCGAACAGCAGGTAGAGGAACGCGGCGAAGACGTGTCCGACGGCGATGTAGATGATCAGCCGGACCCACAGGGCCCGGGGGAACTTCTCCTCGAAGTTGCTCACGGCATCTCTCCAGTGATCGGCCCCAGGCACAGCGCGGCCAGGGGACTCTGCAGCAGGGTGTGGACGAACAGGAGCTCGACACCGTCGTGGTCCTCGGCGGCGAGCCGGTGGGGGGTCAGCGAGTCGAAGTGCGCGCTGTCGCCGGGCGCGAGCACGTGCGTGGTGTCACCGAGACGGAGCCGGAGCCGCCCGTGCAGGACGTACAGCCACTCCTCGCCGGGATGCACCCGCACGATGTCGCCCTGCGAGCCGTACGGCACCCGGACGCGCAGCGACTGCATCCCCCGGCCGGGCGCACCGGACTGCCAGTACGTCCAGCCGCCGGCCTTGGTCGGTTCCATGTCACCGGCGCGGATGATCGCGTCCCGGTCGGCGACGGTCTCCCCGAGCAGCTCCGAGACCGTCGTGCCGTAGACACGCGCGAGTGCGAGTAGCATCGGCAGGGAGGGCTGGCGCTGCCCCGTCTCCAGCCGGGACAGGTGCGCGGGCGACAGCCCGGCCTCCCGGGCGGCGGCCTCCAGGGTGAGGCCGGCACGGCGGCGCAGGGAACGCAGCCGCGGGGCGACGGAGGGCAGGTCCTCGACCGGCCCACCCGCTCGCTCGTTCTCGGAGGTGTTCATGCCTCCATTCAGCCGCGTTTTTGCCTCCGCGGCAATTTTCTTGCCTCAGAGACAAAACACTAGCGGTTCGCCACCGCCTGCTTGATCAGGGTCCTGCCGAAGTCCCACATCAGGCCGCCGCCGCTGTGCGCGTCGTCCATCACGTCCGTGAAGGCGTCCACGAAGCGGTCGACGTCCTTCTCTTCGACGATCAGCGGCGGGATGAGCTTGATCACCTCCAGGTGGTCGCCGGAGACCTGGGTGAGGATCCGGTGGCGTTGCAGCAGCGGTACGACGACCATCTGGGCGAACAGGCCCTTGCGGGCGGCCTGGAGCATGGTCCAGCGGCTGCGCAGCTTGAGCGAGCTCGGCCTGCCGAACTCGATGCCGATCATCAGGCCCCGGCCGCGTACGTCGGCGAGCAGCTCGTACTTGTCGGTCAGTGCCGCGAGCCGGGACCTGAGCTGCTCCCCCGTCGCCCGGGCGTTGGCGACGATCCGGTCGTTCTCCATGACGGCGAGGACGGCGAGCCCGGCGGCCATCGCCTGGGCGTTGGCACCGAAGCTCGCCGAGTGGACCAGGACGCGGTCCATGGACGAGTAGACCTTCTTGAAGATCCAGTCCTTGCCGAGGGTGGCGCCGACCGGGACATACCCGCCGGACAGCGCCTTCGCCACGCACACCAGGTCCGGCTCCACGCCTTCCTCGTGCTGGTAGGCGTAGAAGTCGCCGGTGCGGCCGAGGCCGGTCTGCACCTCGTCGGCGATGAGCAGCGCCTTGTGCCGGTGCAGCAGTTCCTGGGCGGCGCGCAGATAGCCGGGCGGGGCCTCGTGGACGCCCTTGCCCTGGATCGGCTCGACGATCAGGGCGGCGACATCGCCCTTCTTGAGCTCCCGGGCGAGCGCGTCCAGGTCGCCGAGGGGGACGGCCGTGTCGGGCAGGAGGGGGGCGAAGCCGTCCCGGAAGCCGTTCTCGCCGTTGACCGACAGCGAGCCGGTGGTCAGACCGTGGAAGGCGTGGTCGCAGTAGAGGACGCGGGGTCTGCCGGTGGCGAACCGGGCGAACTTCAGGGCCGTCTCCACCGATTCCGTGCCGCTGTTGCCGAAGAACACCCGGTCCAGGTGCGGGCTGTGCGCGAGGAGCCGTTCGGCGAGCAGGCCGGGCAGCGGCTGGCAGTCGAAGCGGGTGAGGTCGGCGAGCTGCGCGTCCAGGACGTCGTGCAGGGCCTTGCGGACGACGGGGTGGTGGCGGCCCAGGCCCATCACCCCGAACCCGGCGAGCATGTCCAGGTAGTCGTTGCCGTCCGCGTCCCAGAAGTGGGCCCCCTCGGCCCGCTCGTAGACCTTGTCGAAGCCGATGGTGTGCAGCATGCGCGGGAGCTGGTGGTTCAGGTACTTGCCGTGCAGCTCGTACCGCTCACCGCCACGCTCGGCGAGCAACGCACCGAGGTCGAACTCCGTACTCATTGCCTCTCCTTGTCAACGCCCTCGGCATCAGCGCCCCTCAGGGGCGCGGGGAACTGCGCGACCAGCCCGGACGGCGCCGCACCCGCCGAACGACCCCCCGCGGCACCCCCCTTGGCATCGGCCCCCCGCCCCGCGAGACTCGCCCCGATCCGCCCCGCGATCTCCACCGGCGTCAGCCCGATGTCGGCCAGCACCTCACCCCGCTTGGCATGCGCCAGGAACTGCTCCGGAATCCCGAACCGCCGTACCGGTACGTCCACTTCGGCATCACCGAGCGCCAGCGAGACCGCCGCGCCGACGCCGGCCGCCCGGCTGTTGTCCTCGACCACGGCCACCAGCTCGTGCCGGGCGGCCAGGACGGGCAGCGCCGGGTCCACGGGCTTCACCCAACGGGGGTCCACGACCGTGCAGCTGATCCCGCGAGCGGCCAGCAGCTCCGCGGCCTGGAGGCAGACCGGCGCCATCACCCCGACCGCGACCAGCAGCACCTGCGCGTCCGTGTCGCCACGCAGCACATCCACCCCGCCGAACCGGTCGACCGCCGGGATCTCCGGCCCCACCGACTCCTTCGGGAAGCGCACCAGCGTCGGCGCGTCGTCGACTGCGACCGCCTCGCGCAGCTGGAGGCGCAGCTGTTCGGCGTCGCGTGGGGCGGCGATCCGGAGGCCGGGCACCACCTGGAGGACCGACATGTCCCACATGCCGTTGTGGGAGGCGCCGTCGACGCCCGTGACACCCGCCCGGTCCAGGACGAACGTCACCCCGCAGCGGTGCAGTGCCACGTCCATCAGCAACTGGTCGAAGGCACGGTTGAGGAACGTGGCGTAGACGGCGACGACGGGGTGCAGTCCCCCGGTCGCCAGGCCCGCCGCGGAGACCGCCGCGTGCTGCTCGGCGATGCCGACGTCCCAGACCCGGTCGGGGAACCGTTCGGCGAACCTGCCGAGGCCGACCGGGTGCAGCATGGCCGCGGTGATCGCCACGACGTCGTCCCGCTCCTCACCGATCCGGACGATCTCGTCGCCGAACACCGAGGTCCAGGAAGGGCCGTTGGACGGCGCGAGCGGCTCGCAGGTGAGCGGGTCCATCACGCCGACGGTGTGGAAGTGGTCCTCCTCGTGGGCGAGCGCGGGCTCGTAGCCGCGGCCCTTCTCGGTGAGGCAGTGCACGAGGACCGGCCCGTGGAAGCGTTTCGCGCGCCGCAGCGCCGACTCGACCGCCTTGATGTCGTGGCCGTCGATCGGGCCGACGTACTTGAGGCCGAGGTCCTCGAACATGCCCTGCGGGGCGAAGGCGTCCTTGAAGCCCTTCTTGGCGCCGTGCAGGGACTCGTAGATGGTGTTGCCGACGATCGGGGTGCGCAGGAGTACGTCCTTGCCCCAGGCCAGCACCTTCTCGTAGCTGTCGGTCGTCCGCAGGGTCGCCAGGTGGTTGGCGAGGCCGCCGATGGTCGGGGCGTAGGACCGCTCGTTGTCGTTGACGACGATGATCAGCGGCCGGTCCTTGGCGGCCGCGATGTTGTTGAGCGCCTCCCAGGCCATTCCGCCGGTCAGCGCGCCGTCGCCGATGACCGCGACGACATGGCCCTTCTCCCCCTGCACCTGGCGGGCCTTGGCGAGGCCGTCGGCCCAGCCGAGCGCGGTGGAGGCGTGGCTGTTCTCGATGACGTCGTGCTCGGACTCCTCGCGCGAGGGGTATCCGGACAGGCCGCCCTTGCCGCGCAGCTTGGAGAAGTCCTGACGGCCGGTCAGCAGCTTGTGGACATAGCTCTGGTGGCCGGTGTCCCAGAGGATGCGGTCCACCGGGGACTCGAAGACCCGGTGCAGTGCGACGGTCAGCTCGACGACGCCCAGGTTGGGGCCGAGGTGGCCGCCGGTCCTGGCGACCGCGTGCACCAGGAACTCGCGTATTTCTTCGGACAGTTCACCGAGTTCCGCCTCGGACAGCGCCTTCAGGTCGCGTGGTCCCCGGATCTTCTCCAGAATCGTCACGCTCGGCCCCCTCTCGGTCCGTGCTGTTCAGCTCACGGTGACGGCGGGTGCTCCGGACCCGGCGCCGTCCTGCTCCATCTGCTCGGCGATCTTCATCGCTTCCTCGATGAGGGTCTCCACGATCTTCGACTCGGGCACGGTCTTGACGACCTCGCCCTTGACGAAGATCTGGCCCTTGCCGTTGCCGGAGGCGACCCCCAGGTCGGCCTCCCGTGCCTCGCCGGGGCCGTTGACCACGCATCCCATGACGGCGACGCGGAGCGGTACCTCCATGCCCTCCAGGCCTGCCGTCACCTCGTCCGCCAGCTTGTAGACGTCGACCTGGGCCCGGCCGCAGGACGGGCAGGAGACGATCTCCAGCCTCCGCTGCCGCAGGTTCAGCGACTCCAGGATCTGGATGCCGACCTTGACCTCCTCGGCGGGCGGGGCGCTCAGGGACACCCGGATGGTGTCGCCGATGCCCTGCGAGAGCAGCGCCCCGAAGGCCACCGCCGACTTGACCGTGCCCTGGAAGGCCGGGCCCGCCTCGGTGACGCCGAGGTGCAGCGGGTAGTCGCACTGGGCGGCCAGCTGACGGTATGCCTCGATCATCACGACCGGGTCGTTGTGCTTGACCGATATCTTGATGTCCCGGAAGTCGTGCTCCTCGAAGAGCGAGGCCTCCCACAGAGCGCTCTCGACGAGCGCCTCCGGGGTCGCCTTGCCGTACTTCTCCAGGAGCCGCCGGTCGAGCGAGCCCGCGTTGACCCCGATGCGGATCGGGGTGCCGTGGTCCTTGGCGGCCCGTGCGATCTCCCGCACCTGGTCGTCGAACTTCTTGATGTTGCCCGGGTTCACGCGAACCGCCGCGCAGCCGGCCTCGATCGCCGCGAACACGTACTTCGGCTGGAAGTGGATGTCCGCGATCACCGGGATCTGGGACTTCCTCGCGATGGTCGCCAGAGCGTCCGCGTCGTCCTGCGTGGGGCAGGCGACCCGGACGATCTGGCAGCCGGACGCGGTGAGTTCGGCGATCTGCTGGAGGGTGGCGCCGATGTCCGAGGTGCGGGTGGTGGTCATCGACTGCACGGACACCGGGGCGCCGCCGCCGACCGGCACCGGTCCGACCTGGATCTGCCGGGACGGGCGCCGCTCGGCGACGGGACGGGCCGGGACCTCGGGGAGGCCCAGGGAGATGGCGGTCATGCCGTCACTCCCGGTTCCCGGAGACCGTCTCGCGCATGGCGCGCAGCGACTCCTTGAGCGACCCCATGGTGGCGAGGACGGCGGTGGGCTCGTAGCCGCAGTGCGCCATGCAGTTGGCGCAGCGCGGGTCCTTGCCGCGGCCGTACTTGTCCCAGTCGGTCTTCTCGATGAGTTCGCGGTACGTCGGCACGTACCCGTCGCTCATCAGGTAGCAGGGGCGCTGCCAGCCGAAGAGCGAGTAGTTGGGGATCGCCCAGGCCGTGCACGGGAAGTCGACCTTGCCCTCCAGGAAGTCCAGGAAGAGCGGGGAGTGGTTGAGCCGCCACTTCTTCCGGTTGCCGCCCGAGAAGGCCTTCTTGAACAGCTCGCGGGTCTGCTCCACGCCCAGGAAGTGCTCCTGGTCGGGCGCCTTCTCGTAGGCGTAGGCGGGCGAGATCATCATCTCGTCGACCTTGAGGTCGTCGTTGAGGAAGTTGAGCACCTCGACGATGGTCTGCGGGGTGTCCGTGTTGAAGAAGGTCGAGTTGGTGGTCACCCGGAAGCCGCGCCGCTTGGCCTCCTTGATGGCCGCCACCGCCTCGTCGAACACGCCTTCCTTCGCGACGGACTCGTCGTGCCGCTCGCGCAGCCCGTCGATGTGCACCGCGAAGGCGAAGTAGGGCGAGGGCGTGAACCTGTCCATCTTCTTGCGCAGCAGCATGGCGTTGGTGCAGAGGAAGACGTACTTCCGCTTCGCCACCAACTGCCGCACGATCTCGTCGATCTGAGGGTGCATCAGAGGTTCGCCGCCCGCGATGGACACCATCGGCGCGCCGGACTCCAGCACCGCTCCGACGGCCTGCGCGACGGGCATACGCTGCTTCAGCACTCCGGCGGGGTGCTGGATCTTCCCGCAGCCCTCGCATTTCAGGTTGCATGCGAAGAGCGGTTCCAGCTCCACGATCAGCGGGAACTTGTCCCGCTTGCGAAGCTTCTGTTCAGCCAAGTAGGTAGCGACCTTGATCGTCTGACGCAGCGGCATGGCCATCTGGCTCACCTCCGAGGGAGCAGCAAAGAACGGTGCCATTCGAAGAAAGCTGGAAGAACGGATCGAAGTACGCGGAAAGCCGATATTCCACCGCGCACCGTGCCGATCCGGACGAGTTCATGTTCAGGAGCGTCCACGACCACCCGTACAGCCGCAACAGGGCGCTCGCCCGTGCGTACGGCGCTCAGGAGCGTGGCCGCCGACTCCATGTCGACCGCGATTGCGCCGGTCGCGAACAGATCTGATCGTTCGTGACCTCGGACGACGTGATCGGAGCCGGTGAGGGGACCGGTGTGGACGGTGCGACCGGGCAGGGTCCGCACCAGTTCCTTGACGAGGAGTTCGGTTCCGACGCAGGGCACATGGCCGCGCGGGTCCCGGGTCTCCTCGGCGACCACCAGGTCGCCGGGGTGCATCCCCGGGGCGAGTCCGGCGCAGAAGCCGGTGGCCAGCACGGCGGCAGCGGCCAGCGCCGGGTCGGCGAGGACCCGGGTGACGGACCGTTCCGCCGCCTTGGGGCCCATGCCCGTACGCAGTACGGTGACCGGCCCGTCCGCGCCCCCGCGTTCGCCGGCGCGCAGGGCGAGGTGCTCGATGCCGAGCGCGCAGGCGATCAGCAGCGGGGCCGGAGCGGGCGTGGTGCTCAATTCAGCTCCTCTCGGCCTTGGGCGCGGGCTCGCCGTGGACATAGCGGCCGAGCGCGGTGAGCGGGAAGACCTGCCGGTAGAGGTGGTAGTTGATGGAGAAGTCCCAGGGGAAGCCGGTACCGGTGAAGTACGGCTCGTCCCAGGAGCCGTCCTCGGCCTGCGTCTCGGCGAGCCACTGCACACCCCGCTCGACGGCCTTGGAGTCCTTCTCCCCCGCCGCCAGGAGCGCCATCAGCGCCCACGCCGTCTGGGAGGCGGTGGAGGCGCCGCGACCGCTCCATTCGCCGACGTGCTTGTAGGAGCGCAGGTCCTCGCCCCAGCCGCCGTCGTCGTTCTGGACGTTCTCCAGCCAGGTCGCCGCGCGCCGGATCGCCGGGTGCGAGGCGGGCAGTCCGGCCGCGGTGAGCGCGGGCACCACGGATCCGGTGCCGTAGACGTAGTTGACGCCCCAGCGCCCGAACCAGGAGCCGTTCGGCTCCTGTTCGGCGAGCAGCCACTCGATGCCGCGCCGGGTGCGCGGGTCGTGGGACATGCCCTCGAAGGCGAGCATCTCCACGACGTGCGCGGTGACGTCGGCCGAGGGCGGGTCGATGACCTCGCCGAAGTCGCAGAACGGCAGCCGGTTGGGAAACGGGCTGGTGTTGTCGACGTCGAAGGCGCCCCAGGCCCCGTTCTTCGACTGCATGCCGAGGTTCCAGCGCACCCCGCGCCCGATGGCCTTCTCCATGCGCTCGGGATCGTGGTGCCTGACCCGGCGCAGCGCGAGGACGACCTCGGCGGTGTCGTCGATGTCGGGGTAGTTGTCGTTGTGGAACTCGAACGCCCAGCCTCCCGGCGGGAGTTGGGGGCGCTTCACAGCCCAGTCGCCGGGCCGGACGACCTGCTCGCCGAGCATCCAGTCGGCGGCCTTGACGAGTTGCGGGTGGTCGGCGGGGAGCCCGGCGTCGGCCAGTGCGATGGTCGCCAGGCAGGTGTCCCACACCGGCGACTGGCAGGCCTCGATCATCCGGGAGCCGTCCTCGCGCCACACGGCGTAACGATCCAGCGACTCGAGGCCGGCACGCAGCACGGGGTGTTCGAGGTCGTAGCCCAGCAGGTACAGGGCGATCACCGAGTAGACGGCCGGGGGCTGGATACCGCCCCAGGCGCCGTCGTTCTCCTGGCGTTCGACGATCCAGTGGGCGGCCGAGTTCAGGGCGGAGCCGCGCAACCGGCGCAGCGCGACCTTGCGGTAGCCGCGGACAACCTTGTCGAGGCGCTGGAAGACGCCCTCCCAGCTGGCCACCGGGGCGAGGGGCTGCGGCGGGTTGGGGTCGGCCGGGTCGGTGTGGAGCTCGTCCAGCGGGAAGGGGGCGGGGCGCACCGGGCGTTTGGCCGAGACGACGGTGAGCGGCACGATCGTCTGCCGGGCCCACTGGCCGAAGTTGTAGATGCTGAGCGGGAACCACTTGGGGAAGTACAGGAGTTCCGGGGGGAGTTCGGGCAGGTCCTCCCACTTCCACCAGCCGAACAGGGCCAGCCAGATCCGGGTGAACACCCGGGCCGAGGCGATCCCGCCGCGCTCCCGGATCCAGGCCGACGCCTTCGCCATGTGGGGTGCGTCCGGGGCGTCCCCGGCCAGCCGCAGGGCGACGTACGCCTCGATGGTGGCGGAGAGTTCGCCCGGGCCGCCGTAGAAGGTGGCCCAGGTGCCGTCCTCGCGCTGCTCGCCGCGGATGAAGAGACCGGCGGCGGCCGTCGTCGACTCGTCGCGGATACCCAGGAACTGACGGAGCAGCAGATCCTCGGCGTCCATGGTGACGTTGGTCTCCAGGACGCCCTTCCACCAGCCCTGCGCGTCCTGGCGGGCCAGCAGATGGTCGGTGGCGCGCCGCACGGCGCGTTCGGCGGCTTCTTGCACCCCGGCCGCCCCGGGGGTGGCGTGGTCGGTGGTGGCCGAGTCGGCCCGGGGCGGAACGGTGGCCCCGGTGCTTCCGTCGGTCGTCGCTGTCATGGCTTCCCCTTCGTGCAGTCGTACGAAATCGTTCTGCTGTGGGTCCGCCGTCGGCCGGTGCTGGCTGCGCGCTCGCACCGGCCGGCGACTACGCGAGGGCTATTCGACCGATAGTGATCATCTCTTTCGTACGACGACGAAGTCGGCGAGCGCCGTGAACCGCGCCCTCACCGGGTCGGGCATGTCGACGGCGTGCAGGGCCTCGACGGCGATGGCGTGCTGACGGCGGGCCTCCTCGGCGGTCCACTCCCGGCCGCCGGCCTCCTCGATCAGGGCGGCGCGGGCGGCGAACTCCTCCTCGGAGAAGTTCTCGAAGTCGCTGCTCTTGGCGTCGGCGGCGAGGATCTCGCCGAGCCGCTCGGAGGCGGACCCGCCCGCCGCGAGCGCGGCGACGACCGGCAGGGACTTCTTGCGCTGGCGCAGGTCGCTCCAGGTCTGCTTGCCGGTGGCGTCCGGGTCGCCCCAGATGCCGAGCAGGTCGTCGACGGCCTGGAAGGCGAGGCCGAGGTGGTAGCCGTACTTCTCCAGGGTGTCGGCGGTGCGGTCGTCGGCGCCGCCGAGCACCGCGCCGATGGAGCTGGAGGCGGCGAGCAGGGCGCCGGTCTTGTTGCCCTCCATCTCCAGGCACTCCTCGACGCTGACCCGGTCGCGGTGCTCGTAGGAGATGTCCTGGGCCTGGCCGTCGATGAGGGCGCGGGAGGCGGTGGTGAGCCGGCGGGTGGCGCGGCCGGCCTCGACGGTGCCGAGTTCGAGGAGGATCTCGTTGGCGAGGGCGAACAGGGCGTCACCGACCAGGATGGCCTGGGCGGGTCCGTGCACCTTCCAGACGGTGTCACGGTGGCGGCGCTGTTCGTCGCCGTCCATCAGGTCGTCGTGCAGCAGGGAGAAGTTGTGGACGAGTTCGACGGCGACGGCGCCGGGGATGCCGACCTCGGGGGCGGCACCGGTGACCTCGGCCGAGAGCACGGCGAGAGCGGGGCGCACCGCTTTTCCGCCGTCGCCGTCGGCGGGGTTGCCCTCGGCGTCGATCCAGCCGAAGTGGTAGGCGGCAACGGTGTCCATGGGAGGTGCCAGGCGGTCGACGGCCGCCCGCAGTACCGGTGTGGCAAGGGTCCGGCCGCGCTCCAGGAGCGCGGTCACGTCCACCGCGTCGGCAGCCGTCTCGGCCGGGGGCACAGTGGGCACAGTTTCTCCTCTTGTTGCGGTACCGGGGGTGCGGGGGCCTGCCGCCTGCTGATCGAGCGTCACGCCGCCTCCTCGAACTCGAAGAGGTGACGGGGGCGGGGCCGGCCCAGGGTGCCCAGCACGGCGTCCGCCGCGCTCACACCGCTGCGGACCGCACTCTCCATGGTCGCGGGCCACCCGGTGGCGGTCCACGCTCCGGCCAGGTACAGGCCGGGGGCCTTGGTGCGGGCGCCGGGCCGCAGCCGCCCGACGCCGGGGGTGGGGGCGAACGTCGCGGTGCGCTCCCGGGTCACGAAGAAGTCCTTCACCTCGGCGCCGCGCGCGCCGGGCAGCAGCCGTTCCAGCTCGGGCAGATACCGCTCGCGCAGTTCGGCCACGGGTGCGTCGATCTCGTCCTGGGCGGCCGACTGGGAGAGCGCGAGGTACTGGCCCGCGCGCAGTCCGGAAGCGTGGGTGCGGTCGAACACCCACTGGACCGGGGTGCCGAGGGCCGCGAAGAACGGCTTGGTGAGCACCGTGCGGTCGTAGACCACATGGACGTTGAGGATCGGCGCGGTGCCGATGTCCAGCAGGTTCTCCGGGGCGTCCAGGGCGCCGGCGGGCAGCAGGTCGTGGGCCTCGCGCTGGGCGACGGCGAGCACGACGGCGTCGGCGGTCAGCGTCTCGCCGGGAACCTGAACGTTCCAGCTCCCGTTCTCGTTAGTGGAGACGGAGGTGACGCGTGTACGGACCTCGGTACGCACGCCCGCGGAGTCGAGCGCCTTGCGGGCGAGCCGGTCGTGCAGTTCGCCCAGCGGCACATGGGCCCAGCCGATGTCGGCCGCGCCCGGGTCGGACAGCAGACCGGTCTTGAACACCATCGCGGCGAGCCCCAGCGAGGCGTCGCCCGCGACCGCGTTGAGGGTGGCGACCCCGACCAGGTCCCACAGGGCCTCGACGGCACGCGCCGACTGGCCGTGGGCGGCCAGCCAGCTGCCGAAGTCCTGTGCGTCCAGGCTCGGATCGGCGAGGTCGAGCCCCTTGAGCGCGAGCGCGGCACGCCCGACCTTGGCCCGCTCGGCGAGCGAGAGGTGCGGATAGGCGGCCAGGCTGCGCCCCAGATGCAGGGGCACGGGCAGCGGGTCGCGTCGAAGCCTGCCCAGGCGCCGTCCCTCCGGCTTGGCGAGGTCGAGCACGGGCACGTCGAGGCGGTCCTGCAGCGGTGCCAGCTCCGCGCCCTCGATGCGGTCGAGGAACCAGCGGTAGGCGGTGCAGCAACGCAGGTACACGTGCTGGCCGTTGTCCACGGTCAGGTCGCCGCGCTGGAAGGAGAAGGCGAGCCCGCCGAGCCGCGGCCTGCCTTCGAGAAGGGTGACGCGCACCCCCGCGTCGGCGAGCGCGAGCGCGGCCGTGATGCCGGCCAGGCCGCCACCGATCACCACGGCCGTGCGCCCGGACGGGATGTCGTCGTGCGTCCGTTCGGATCGCGTGCCGTCGGTCATCGTGCGCCCTCCCCTGCCTGCCCGCCGCCCCTGTGGAACGGGGCACGGCAGACCGTCGCAGTCAGGGACGCCGGCCCGCCGCGGAGGGTTGCCTGCCGCTTTTCTCCGGCGGAATCACCTTGGCCCACATTGTCCATCAGGCGCGCCTCCTGACGGTCAGCCGGGAGGTGTGCCGACGGGTGTCGATGCCGGACAGGCCGCGTACGGCGACGTACGCCTTCTCGCGTCCGGGCAGCGAGACCCGGCCGCGCAGCACCGCCTCCGGTTCGCGCTCGATGCGGTCGAGCAGCCGGCGGTAGATGCCGGCCATGGCGGCGACGCAGGCGCCGCTGCGCC
Source organism: Streptomyces sp. NPDC101234 (assembly GCF_044767525.1). Lineage (NCBI taxonomy): Bacteria > Bacillati > Actinomycetota > Actinomycetes > Kitasatosporales > Streptomycetaceae > Streptomyces > Streptomyces sp. NPDC101234. The sequence continues at coordinate 63,126 of NZ_JBIWOA010000011.1, forward strand.
GGTCGAGCATGGGCAGCAGCCGGTAGCCCTCGGCGAAAAGGGCACGGGCGCGCCGTACTTCGAAGTGCACCAGGCCCGCGAAGTCGGAGCCCTCCGGCGGGGTCGGCCCATGGAAACCGGCCGCGCAGCCGAACTTGGCGAGGTCGTCGGAGGGCAGATAGGTACGGCCGTTCCCGGCGTCCTCGCGGACGTCCCTGAGGATGTTGGTTAGCTGGAGCGCGAGCCCGAGCGTGTCGGCATACTCCGGCGCGCGCTCCGCGCCGCGCGCCCCCGGTTCCGTGCCGAACACACCGAGCGAGAGCCGGCCGATGGCACCGGCCACACAGCGGCAGTAGACCTTGAGGTCGTCCCAGGTCTCGTAGGTCTCACCGCGTACGTCCATCAGCACGCCGTCGATCAGCTCGTCCAGGCCGCCCAGCGGGATCGGGAAGGCCTGGGCTGCGTGCGCGAGGGCGACCGCGACCGGGTCGGTGTCGTCCTCGGCGACCGCGCCGTCCTGGACCCGGGCGAGCAGCGCCCGGGTGTCCTCCAGGCGGGCCACCTTCACGTCGTCGGCCAGCGCGCCGTCGCCGATGTCGTCGACGCGCCGGGAGAAGGCGTAGAGCGCCGACATGGCGCGTCGCTTGGACGCCGGCAGCAGCCTGATGCCATAGGCGAAGTTCCGTGCCTGCTGTCCGGTGACGGTCTCGCAGTAGCTGTAGGCGGCGAGTACCGGTGCGGACACAGGTGTGGGAGAGTCCACGGTCCGGATCACCCCTCTCCTCGCAAAGTCACGCCCGCCTCACGCAGCAACCGGCCCTTGCCGGGCTTGGGCGGGCCTGGAAGTACGTCGTATTCGGCGGCGGCGATCGCGTGGACCGCCGCCCTTCCCCCCGCCACGAACCCCGCGAGCAGCAGCTTCAACCTGCCGTGGACGCTACCCACAAGGGGGGCGCCTTCATTCAGGAGATCGCGGGCGCGTTGTGCTTCATATGCAACCAGTGCACGCACCGAAGCGCCCGCGGTTTTCCTGGCGAGATCCGCCTCCTGGACGTGAAAGCGCTTCATGTCCTCGGCGGGCAGATAGATCCGGTCGCGGCCGAGGTCCTCGGCCACGTCCTGGAGGTGTTCGACGATCTGGAGCGCCGTGCAGATCGCGTCGGAGAGGCGGATCCGCTCGGGGGTCGAGGTGCCGGTGACGGCGAGGACCAGGCGGCCGACGGGGTTGGCGGACAGCTCGCAGTAGGCGAGCAGGTCGTCGTAGGTCTCGTACCGCTTGACGAGCTGGTCCTGGCGGTTGGCGGCGATCAGCCCGAGGAACGGCTCGGGGGTCAGCGCGCGGCGGCGGACCGTGGGCTGCAGACGGCGCAGCAGGGGGTGGTGCGGGGTGGCGTCGAAGACGCGGCGCAGGTCGGCCTCGAAGGCGTCGAGGAGGACCAGGCGGTCCTCGGCCTCCGCGTCGGACACCCCGAGCAGCCGGGCGTCGGCGCCGCCGGGGGCCAGGTCGCCGTCGCCGATGTCGTCGACGAGGCGGGCGAAGCCGTACACCGCCATCAGGTCGTCACGCCAGGCCTTCGGCAGGAAGAAGGGGGCCACCGGGAAGTTCTCGTCGGCGGCCTTGTCCAGGGTGCCGCGCTCCGGGTCGCCGACGGGCGCCGAGGTGGTCGCCGTCACCGTTCGCTGCCCGGGGCGGGGACGGCGCGGCCTGCGTTGAGCTGGGGAGTTTCCGTAGCCATTGCCGTCACATCTCCCGTTCTACACTGCCGACCCAATACACACTATTTCGGACACGCCGCCCGACAATCCACGGGGCGGCCCGGCGGAGGGTGTCGCGCATTATCGCCCCACATGCCGCTTTCCGGGACCGGTACAGCTTACGTTGTACAACGCATCGAGGTTCGTCGGGGTGTCCCGCAGATCACAACAACACACCGATTGGCGTCAAGATTCCTAAGGCGAGGCGGAGTTGACGTTTCCTTTGCAGACGCGGGGTCCCGCCGAAAAGGTTGCGGCGGGACCCCGGACAAAAACGGCTGCTCGCCCGTGAACGCGCGGGCTACTTCCCCGTGAACTTCTCGTACTCCTTGAGCACCTCTTCGGTCGGGCCGTCCATGCGCAGTTCGCCGCGCTCCAGCCACAGCACGCGTTCACAGGTGTCGCGGATCGAGTTGTTGTTGTGGCTGACCAGGAAAACCGTGCCCGCGTGCTCGCGCAGTTCGCGGATCCGGGCCTCGGAGCGCCTGCGGAAGGCCGCGTCACCGGTGGCCAGCGCCTCGTCGATCATGAGGACGTCATGGTCCTTGGCGGCGGCGATGGAGAAGCGGAGCCGGGCCCCCATGCCGGAGGAGTAGGTGCGCATGGGCAGGGTGATGAAGTCGCCCTTCTCGTTGATCCCGGAGAAGTCGACGATCTGCTGGTAGCGGGCCTTGATCTGCTCGCGGGACATCCCCATGGCGAGACCGCCCAGGATGACGTTCTTCTCACCGGTGAGGTCGTTCATCAGGGCCGCGTTGACGCCGAGCAGCGAGGGCTGGCCGTTGGTGTAGACCCTGCCCTTCTCGGCGGGGAGCAGGCCGGCGATGGCGCGCAGCAGGGTGGACTTGCCGGAGCCGTTGGATCCGATCAGGCCGATGGCCTCGCCGCGGTAGGCGACGAAGGAGACACCCCGGACCGCGTGCACCTTGCGGATGCCGCGCTCGTCGCCGCGCCTGACGATCCGGCTGAGGGCGGAGGTCGCGCTGCCCTTGCCGGTCTTGGCGCCGTTGACCCGGTAGACGATGTGCACGTCCTCCGCGATGACGGTGGGGATGCGCTCCCCCATGGACTGCTCTCCCATGGACTGCTCTCCCATCGTCCGCTCCCCTATGGTCCGCTCAGCCACGGCCGTACCGCTCCTCGGCCTTCCAGAAGTACACGAAACCGCCGACGAAGATCACCAGGGCCCAGGCGAGGGCGACGGCCCAGACGTGCGGCGGGAGGTTCGAGGCGCCGTAGCCGTCGATCAGCGCGTAGCGCATCAGGTCCATGTAGACGGTGGCGGGGTTCACCTGCAGCAGCAGCCGGGCCCACTCCGGCCGGCCCTCCATCATCTTGCTGATCGAGAACATCACGCCGGACATGTACATCCAGGTGCGCAGGACGAACGGCAGCAGCTGGGCGAGGTCCGGCGTCTTGGCGCCCATCCGGGCCACGATCAGGGCCAGCCCGGTGTTGAACAGGAACAGCAGGAACAGGATCGGGACGACCAGCACCCAGGACAGGCCCGGACGGCTGCCGAAGCCGACCACCACGGCGATCATGACGATCATCGAGAACAGCAGCTGCTGGAGCTGCTGGAGCGCGAAGGAGATCGGCAGCGAGGCGCGCGGGAAGTGCAGCGCACGCACCAGGCCGAGGTTTCCGGAGATCGCGCGGACGCCCGTCATGATCGAGCTCTGCGTGAAGGTGAAGGTGAAGACGCCGGTCACCAGGAACGGGATGTAGACGTCCTGGGACATGCCGCGACTGGCGTGCAGGATGACACCGAAGATGAAGTAGTACACGGCCGCGTTCAGCAGCGGTGTGGCCACCTGCCACAGCTGGCCGAGCTTGGCCTGGCTGTACTGGGCGGTGAGCTTCGCCTGGGAGAAGGCCAGGATGAAGTGGCGCCGCCCCCAGAGCTGGCGTACGTACTCGACGAGCGAGGGCCGGGCGCCGCTCACCGCGAGCCCGTACCTGGCGGCGAGCTGCGCCGCCGTGAGGCCCTCGTCGGGCGACGGCGCCGCGCTCAGCGCGATACCGCCGTCATGCGTTGTCTCACTCAAGGGTGGAAGCCTTCGTCCTCGTATCCGTCTTCGGATTCGTCTTACGTTGGTCTTGCGATCGTCTTACGGAATTGTGCTACAGGACGCGACACGTATCCGCCGCGGGATACGTTTTCGGGGGGTCGCCGCGCGCCTTCGCACGCGGCCGGACACCTTCGAGCCTGTCAGATCACGGGGGGACGGCCCAGTCGCGTGAGCTTCCACACGGTCCGCCAGCGCATCGGGCGGCGGGGTCCGCACGGGGTGGTCCAGCCCTCCCGGAAGCCGGCGAACCAGGCGTGCAGGGCCGGCCGGGAGGGGCGGCGCACCAGGGTCAGCAGCATCCACACCCCGAGGTAGACGGGGACCAGGGGGGCGGGCAGGTTGCGGCGGGCCAGCCAGACCCGGTTGCGGGCGACCATCCGGTGGTAGACCGCATGCCGGGAAGGGGCGGTCGTGGGGTGGAACAGGACCATGTCGGAGCGGTAGTCGATCATCCAGCCGGCGTCGAGTGCGCGCCAGGCCAGGTCGGTCTCCTCATGGGCGTAGAAGAACTCGTCCGGCAGGCCGCCGACCTCGGCGAGGACCTGGGTACGGACGGCGTTGGCACCGCCGAGGAAGGTGGTGACCCGGGAGGAGCGCATCGGGTCGGAGGCCCGCAGCCTCGGCACGTGCCGGCGCTGGGTCTCGCCGGTGTCCGGGTCGGCGATACGGAAGCTGATGATGCCGAGCTGCGGGTCGGTGGCGAAGGCCGCGCGGCACAGCTCGGCGGTGTCGTGCTCGGGGAGCAGACCGTCGTCGTCGAGGAAGAGCAATATGTCGACATCGCGACCACTGGGGCCGAAGGCCTCTATGCCGACGTTGCGGCCGCCCGGGATCCCTAGGTTCTCGGGCAGCTCCAGGGTGCGGACGCCCTCGGGGACGTCCGGGACGGGCGAGCCGTTGCCGACGACGACCACCTCGACCCGCTCGCCGTCCTGCTTGGCGACCGAGTCGAGGAGGGCGCGCAGCTCGTCGGGGCGGTTGCCCATGGTGATGACGACCGCGCCGACCTTCAGCCCGGCGCTCACCGCAGCCTGCTCGACGCGAGGACGGAGACCAGGTGCAGCAGGGTCTGCAGCAGCGCGATGCCGGCGAGCACCACGGTGCCGAGCCGGGTCCAGAAGAGGTCGCCGTGGAAGTGGTCGGCGACGGCGAGGGCCAGGATCAGCAGCGAGGCCTCGATGCCGAGGATCAGCCGGTGGAACCGGAACAGGGCGGCGGCCCGGCGGGCCAGCGCCATCCCGGAGGACCGCATCTCTGCGGCGGCCTCCTTGACCACCGGCAGGCCGGCCTGGTGGCGGGCGACGCCGACCAGGTCGGTCTCGGCCTTGATCAGGATCGCGCCGAGCGCGGCCAGGGTGCCGAGGAAGGCCCACAGCCAGTCGATACGGCCGCTGCCGAACAGGTCTGCGGCGCGCAGCCCGAGCCCGACCAGGACGGCCGCGTCGGTCAGGTAGGCGCCTACCCGGTCGAGGTAGACCCCGCCCAGCGAGTACTGCTGCTTCCAGCGGGCCACCTCGCCGTCGACGCAGTCCAGGAGCAGGTACATCTGGACGCACACCACGCCGAGCACGGCGCCCCAGATGCCCGGCACCATCAGGGCCGGGCAGGCGAGTACGCCGAACACGGTCATCAGATACGTGAGCTGGTTGGGCGTGACCCTGGTGTTCACCAGGTAGCGGTCTACCCGCAGGGACACCTCACGCATGTAGAGGCGTCCCATCCAGTGCTCACCGCTGCGCCGGTCCTTGACCCCAGCGGGGTGCACGACCGGACGGAGTTCAGCTACCGATGGCCTTGACATAGTCGACGTAGAGGTCCTTGATCTGGTGGGTCTTGAGTTCGAGGTGTTCGAGGATGGTGTAGCGGCCGGGCCGGGTCTCCGGGGCGAACTCGACGACCCGGACGAACTCGTCCACGGTGAAGCCGATCTCCTCCGGCAGCACCGGCAGTCCGTGCCGGCGCAGCACATCGGCCATGAACACGGACTCCTCGTGGGCTCCGCGCAGATACATCGCGAAGGCCGCGCCGAGCCCGCACTGCTCGCCATGGCTGGCGGCACGCCTCGGGAACAGCAGGTCGAAGGCGTGGTTGATCTCGTGGCAGGCGCCGGAGGACGGGCGGGAGTCGCCCGACACCGACATGGCGATACCGCTGAGCACCAGGGCCTCGGCGAGGACCTGGAGGAAGTCGTTGTCGCCGATGCCGCCGGGGTGGCGCAGTACCGCCTCGCCGGCCTGCCGGGCCATGGCGGCCGCCAGACCGTCGATCTTCTCGCCGTTGACGCGGTGGGACAGCTCCCAGTCCGCGATCGCCGAGATGTTGGAGACGGCGTCGCCGATGCCGGAGCGCACGAAGCGCGCCGGGGCCTCCCGGATGACGTCGAGGTCGATGACGACCGCGATCGGGTTCGGTACGCCGTAGGAGCCGCGGCCCGCGTCGTTGTCCAGGGTGGCGACGGGCGAGCACAGGCCGTCGTGGGCGAGGTTCGTCGGCACGGCGACCAGGGGCAGGCCCACCCGGGCGGCCGCGAACTTCGCGCAGTCGATGATCTTCCCGCCGCCGAGCCCGACCACCGCGTCGTAGTGACCGGCCTTGATGTCGCCGGCCAGCCGGATCGCGTCGTCAAGGGTGCCGCCGCCGACCTCGTACCAGGTGGCGCCGGGCAGGCTCGGCGAGACGCGCTCGCGCAGCTTGGAGCCGGAGCCGCCGCTGACGGCGACGGCGAGCCGGCCCGAGTGCGAGATGCGTTCGTCGGCGAGCACGCTCGCGAGGTCGTCGAGGGCACCCGGGCGGATGTCGACGACGACCGGCGAGGGGATCAGCCGGGTCAGTACTGGCACGCGATCTCCCGTCCCCTGGCGAGATCGTCGTGGTTGTCGATCTCGACCCACTGAAGGTCGCCGATGGGCGCGATGTCGATCCGGAAGCCGCGGTTGACCAGCTCCTGGTAGCCGTGCTCGTAGAACTGCTGCGGGTCGGTCTCCCAGACCGCCTTCAGCGCGTCGGCGAGTTCGGGGGCCGCGTCGCCCTCGATGAGGGTGACGCCGATGTACTCGCCGGTGGCCTCGGCGGGGTCCATCAGCTTGGTGATCTTCGTCATGCCCTTGGCGTCGTCGACGACGACCTTCATCTCCTCGTCCGCGAGGGACTTCACGGTGTCGAGCGCGAGGATGATCTTCTTGCCGTCGCCGCGGGCGGCGAGCAGCGTCTTCTCGACGGAGACCGGGTGCACGGTGTCGCCGTTGGCGAGGATCACGCCGTCCTTGAGGGCGTCACGGCCGCACCACAGGGAGTAGGCGTTGTTCCACTCCTCGGCCTTGTCGTTGTCGATGAGGGTGAGCTTGAGGCCGTACTTGGCCTCCAGGGCCGCCTGGCGTTCGTAGACGGCCTCCTTGCGGTAGCCGACGATGATCGCGACCTCGGTCAGGCCGATCTCGGCGAAGTTGCCGAGGGTCAGGTCGAGAACGGTGATCGAGTCCTCTATGCCCGCAGGCCCCACCGGCACCAGCGCCTTGGGCAGGCTGTCGGTGTAGGGGCGCAGACGCCGTCCGGCGCCGGCCGCCAGCACGAGGCCGATCATGCGGGTTCTCCTTCGTCGTGTACGGCGGGCGCCCCTGCGGACACCCAGAAGCGGATGCTCTCGACGAGCACCAGCCCGGCCACGGCCACGGCAAGGACCGTGAGCGCGGCCTTGAACTGCGCGGCGGTGAGCAGCGCGGCCAGGACGGTGACGAGCAGCGTCCGCCCTTCCTGCCCCCCGATGGCACGTACCAGCCAGGCGGGCGGCGCCCCGGCGTTGCCGCGGATGCGGTACACCGTGTCGTAGTGATGGTAGGCGACGGCGGCCACCAGGCCGAAAGCCGCAGGAAGGGCTCCGTTTACCCCGGCTTTGCTTGCGAGGACGAGGACGGTGCCGTATTCGGCGGCCCGGAAGAGGGGCGGGACCAGCCAGTCGAGGGCGCCCTTGAGCGGGGCGGCGAGGGCCCGGCCGGAGGCGACGGCGTAGAGGAATGCGCCTACGACCGGCGCCCAGGTCACCCCGGAGAAGAGGGAGACGGTGAGAACCGCCACTCCGGCGAGCGCCAGCAGGAGCGGGGAGCCCAGCGGGGCCCGCCGGGTGCGGGAGGCGAGTCCCGCGAGGGGGCCGTTGTCGGCCAGGTCCGCCAGCGCCTGCGCCGCCCGGTCGGTGCGCCTCGCCTTCCGGGTCAGGGACCGCAGGACCCGCCCGGCCGTGGTGTACGTCGCGGCGAAGGCGCAGCCGATCAGCAGCACGTAGAAGGTGATCCGCGGAGTGGTGGCCGCCGTCAGGACGGCTATGAGTGCCCACCGTTCGCCGATGGGCAGCACTATCATCCGGCGCACCCAGACCGTCCAGCCGACGCTGTCGAGCTTGTCGGAGAGGGCGGCGGTGGGGCTGGTGTTGGCGGTGGCGTCGTGGTTGGCCTCGTTGAAGGAGAAGTCGACCACGTGCCGGCAGGTCTGCAGGATCATCGCGCCGAGGGCGAGGGCCCACACGTCGTCGCCGCCGCGGGCCGCGCCGAGGGCGAGGCCGGCGTAGTAGGCGTACTCCTTGGCCCGGTCGAAGGTGGCGTCCAGCCAGGCGCCGAGCGTGGAGTACTGCAGGGAGTAGCGGGCGAGCTGACCGTCCGTGCAGTCCAGGACGAACGAGCAGATCAGCAGCACGCCGGCGGCGACGAACCCGGCGCGGGTGCCGGTGGCCGCGCAGCTCGCCGCGATCAGGGCGGTGAGCAGGGAGGCGGTGGTGACCTGGTTGGGGGTCAGTCCGCGCCGGGCGCACCAGCGGGCGATGTAGCGCGAGTACGGGCTGATGAAGAAGGTGGTGAAGAACCCGTCGCGGGACTTCACGGCGGACTTCAGGCGTACGGCCTCGTCGTCGACGGCCGCGACGGCCTGCCGCGCCTCGTTGCGGGCCTGCGGGTCGGCGGGCACGGCGGCGACGAGGCTGCCCAGCTCGGGGCGGTGGACGTCGGCGTCCAGGGCGGTGACGAGGCCGTCGACCGCGAGGTCGGTGCCGCCGCCGGAGGTCTCCCGGGCCAGCGCCCGGCTCAGGGCCTGGCGGCCGGCCGGCTGGGCGGTGACGGCGCCCGGGATCGCGGCGAGCGGGAAGCGCGGGTCGGTCAGACCGAGGCGCAGGGCGTGCAGATGGCCGACGAAGCGGGCGTCGACGACGGCCACCCGCCGGTCGGCGGGCACCGCGGCGAGGAGGTTCCCGGTGTCAGCGGCGTCGAAGGCCGTGAGCACCTCGAAGCCGAGCGCCCGCAGATCGCTCTCCAGTGACGATCCGGGGACCGGCTGACCGGTGACGATGGCGGTCGACAACCGAAACTCACTCCCTGGGTGCGGCGCACGGGCGCCGGTATCTCCTGCGTGATGGGGCGCGGTGTGCCTGGTGGCCCCCGAGCGGCATTCGGCAGAGGTTAGCGGATGGTGAGGATTGCTTGTTCACCGGCCGTTTACGGCACGGTCGACCCACCCTGCCTTCGCCTTTGCCGAGATCATCATCCGTGATCCGGGCCCCGGCCCACAAACCCGCATCCACAGAGCGGACATCGGGGACAAGGGGCGCCGGCGCACGACGGGTGCGAGCCGACCACCCGGGATGCACCCTCACTCACACGGGGTAACTGAGGCTGCCCTGACCTGGGATTCGTTTCCGCAGGTCAAGGCACATGACAACGGTGTTCAGTGCCGCGTTGCCGGATACCCCCCACCCGTAGTTCACTGTGAGCCCGGGCGGAACACAGGAGGCGTATCTCATGGGGGCAGGGCACGACCACGGCCACACGCACAGCCACGCGCCGCCCACCGGCACCGCCGCGCTGGCGTACCGCGGGCGGCTCCGGGTGGCGCTCGCCATCACCCTCGGGGTGATGGTGGTCGAGATCACCGGCGGGCTGCTGGCCGACTCGCTGGCGCTGATCGCGGACGCGGCCCACATGGCGACGGACGCGCTGGGCCTCGGCATGGCCCTGCTGGCGATCCACTTCGCCAACCGGCCGGCGAGCGCCAACCGCACCTTCGGCTTCGCCCGTGCCGAGATCCTGGCCGCCCTGGCCAACTGCATGCTGCTGCTCGTGGTCGGCGGCTATGTGCTCTACGAGGCGATCCAGCGGTTCCTCACGCCCGCGGACACCCGGGGCGGCCTGATGATCGTGTTCGGTCTGATCGGTCTGGTCGCCAACATGATCTCGCTCACGCTGCTGGTGCGCGGCCAGGCGGAGAGCCTGAACGTGCGCGCCGCCTTCCTGGAGGTGGCGGCCGACGCGCTGGGCTCGCTGGCCGTGCTGATCTCGGCCACGGTGATCCTGACCACCGGCTGGCAGGCGGCCGACCCGATCGCCTCGCTGGTCATCGGCCTGATGATCGTGCCGAGGACGCTGAAGCTGCTGCGGGAGACCCTGGACGTCCTGCTGGAGTCGGCGCCCAAGGACGTCGACATGGCGGAGGTGCGGACGCACATCCTGGCGCTGGACGGCGTCCAGGACGTGCACGATCTGCACGCCTGGACGATCACCTCGGGGATGCCGGTGCTGTCGGCGCACGTGGTGGTCCGCTCGGACGTGCTGAACGCCATCGGCCACGAGAAGATGCTGCACGAGCTGCAGGGCTGCCTGGGGCATCACTTCGACGTGGAGCACTGCACCTTCCAGCTGGAGCCGAGCGGCCACGCGGAGCACGAGGTCCGGCTCTGCCACTGACCGCGCCCCGCCCCTGGCCTGGAACGCATCGGTCCGGACTCCCCCGGCGTCCTTGTGTTCGAGGCCCCCGGACGGTTCCCGGTCGCACCCGTAGGGCACGATCAACTACCGGGTCCCCCTTCCGGCGTGCCCGGGCCGGGAAGTGCCGGGAGTGTCGGATTCGTACGGCAGACTTGGGGTGCGAAGACCGAGGCGAAGGATGGGTATGCCGATCACACCTGCCACCGCGACGCAGAGCACGTCGGAGGGCACCGCAGACGCGATTTTGCTTGAACTCGTCGACGAGAAGGGTGTGACCATCGGCACCGCGGAGAAGCTGGCCGCCCATCAGCCACCCGGGCAGCTGCACCGGGCGTTCTCCGTCTTCCTCTTCGACGAACAGGGCAGACTGCTGCTCCAGCAGCGGGCGCTCGGCAAGTACCACTCCCCCGGTGTGTGGTCCAACACCTGCTGCGGCCACCCCTACCCCGGCGAGGCCCCCTTCGCGGCGGCGGCCCGCCGCACGTTCGAGGAGCTGGGGGTCTCCCCGTCACTGCTCGCCGAGGCGGGCACGGTCCGCTACAACCACCCGGACCCGGCCTCCGGCCTGGTCGAGCAGGAGTTCAACCACCTGTTCGTCGGCATGGTGCAGGCGCCCCTCGCACCCGACGCGGACGAGGTCGAGGCGACCGCCTTCGTGACGGCCGCCGAGCTGGCCGAGCGGCACGCCCGGGACACCTTCTCGTCCTGGTTCATGACCGTGCTGGACGCGGCCCGCCCCGCGGTCAGGGAGCTGACGGGCCCGTCCGCCGGCTGGTGAGGCAACTCGGCCGGTGAATCAGCTCACGGCAGCGCCGCGGGTTTGAGCGGCAGGGCGGCCCAGATCACCTTGCCGCCGCTCGACGTGTGCTCCACGTCCACGACTCCGCCCGCCTCCCGGGCCACCTCCCGGACCAGCAGCAGCCCCCGACCGCCGAGCTGCCCGTGGTCGGCCTCCAGGGCGGTCGGGCGGTAGGGGTGGTTGTCCTCCACCGACACCCGGACCCACTCGGCGCCGACGGCGACCTCCACGGCGAGCATCGGCGACAGCAGCGCCGCATGCTTGACCGCGTTGGTGACCAGTTCGGAGACGATCAGCAACAGCCCGTACACCAGGTCCTCCGAGATCGGGACACCCTGGCGCTGGAGCAGGTCCCGTACAGCGCGGCGCGCCTGCGGGACCGAGGCATCCACGGCGGCGGCGGTGAACCGCCAGACTCCTTCGTACGGCAGCGGATCCGGCGGCGCGCCGCCCGCCTCTGGACGCGGGTCGTGCCCACGCCCGTGGTTCTCCATCGTCCGGTCGCCACCCTCGCGCTCGATTGTCACCACACGTCGAGTGTTGGTAACGACCGGCTCCGCACCGGATGACTGACCAGAAGTCAGCAACTATCGAACGGTTCTGACCATTGGCGTATGACAACGTCAGTTGAGGGACGCATCCTGCCCTCGTCCATGCCGACTTCGCGAACTATTCGGGTTGTACGGGTATGAGAACTTTCCCGGGGACGCGGTGGCGGCCCCGCAGCGCGGGCGTCGATACGATCCCGCACATGGAGCCCCGCCTCGACCACCAGGTCAAAGACGCCGTTGCCACCGTAGTCATCAGCAACCCGGCCAAACGCAACGCGATGACCGCGGCGATGTGGCGGGCCCTCCCGCCCCTCCTCGACGATCTGTCGGCCGACCCCGCCGTGCGGGCCCTCGTGCTGACCGGCGAAGGCGGCACCTTCTGTGCCGGCGCCGACATCTCCACCCTCCAGCGCTCCCCCGCCGACGCACAGGGCCTCGCGGTCGCCGCCGAGGAGGCCCTCGCCGCGTTCCCCAAACCGACCCTCGCGGCGGTGCGCGGTCACTGCGTCGGCGGCGGCTCGCAGCTCGCCGCGGCCTGCGATCTGCGGTTCGCGCAGGAGGGCGCGCTGTTCGGGGTGACCCCGGCCAGGCTCGGCATCGTGTACCCGGCTTCCTCGACCCGCCGCCTGGTCTCCCTCGTCGGTCCGGCGACCACCAAGTACCTGCTCTTCTCCGCCGAGCTGATCGACGCGGAGCGGGCGCTGCGCACCGGTCTGGTCGACGAGGTGCTGCCCGAGGGCGACCTGGACGGGCGGGTGGCCGAGTTCACCGCGGTCCTGGTGGCGCGCTCGCAGCTGACGCAGGCCGCCGCGAAGGAGTTCGCGAACGGCCGCACCGACCGGGACGACCACTGGACGGAGCAGGCCCGCGGCAGCGGCGACACCGCCGAGGGCGTCGCCGCCTTCCTGGAGCGCCGTCAGGCGCGCTTCACGTGGTCCCTCCCCGGCCGAGGATGAACCGGCTCCTGGAGCGGAGCAGCTCGACGACCTCGGGGGGCGCCTTCTCCGGCGCCCCCGCGTCGTAGGGTGGCTGCGGGTCGTACTCGATCCCGAGCTGTACGGTCTGGGCGACGGCGTCCGAGGAGATCCGGCCGAGCAGGGCGAGCCCCATGTCGATGCCGGAGGAGACGCCGGCCGCGGTGACGTACTTGCCGTCGGTCACCACCCGCTCCCCCGTCGCCTCGACGCCGTACTTCCGCAGTTCGTCGAGGGCCAGCCAGTGCGAGGTCGCGCGGCGCCCTTCGAGCAGGCCCGCGGCGGCGAGCAGCAGCGAGCCGGTGCACACGGACGTCGTCCAGGTGCTGGTGGCGTCGGCGGCGCGGATCCAGTCGAGCAGCGCCGTGTTCTCCATCTGCGAGGTCTGGCCGGGGCCGCCCGGGACGACCACGACGTCGGGGCTCGGCACCTCGGCCAGGGGCCGGTCGGCGACCAGGGCGAGGGTTCCGTTGTCGGTACGGACCGGGCCCGCCCGCTCGGCGACGAAGACGACCTCGGAGTCCGGGAGCCGCCCCAGGGTCTCGTACGGCCCCACGGCGTCGAGGGCGGTGAAACGGTCGAAGAGGACGATCGCGAGCTGCATGGTTCTCCTAACCGGGTTGAACGACTGTTGCCGGGCGGAACCTGCGCCGGTACTCGGCGGGGCTCGTCCCGAGGGCCTTGAGGAAGGCGCGGCGCATCGCCTCGGGCGTGCCGTAGCCGCTGGCGCGGGAGACCTCCTCGACACCGTCGCCGGTGTCCTCCAGGAGCCGGCGGGCGTGTTCGAGGCGGACCCGGTCGACGTACCGGCCGGGGGTCGTCCCGGTCTCGGCCTGGAAGGCGCGGGCGAAGTGGCGGGGCGAGAGCGCGGCGCGGGCGGCCAGGGCCTCGACGCCGAGGTCGCCGTCCGGGTGCTCGGTGATCCACTGCTGGACCTCCCGGAGCGGCTCGCGCTGTGCCGTCTGCGCGGCGAGCTGGGCACTGAACTGGGCCTGGTTGCCGGGTCTGCGCAGGAACACCACCAGGTGCCGGGCGACGGCGAGCGCGACGTCCCGGCCCAGGTCCTCCTCGACGAGGGCGAGGGAGAGGTCGATGCCGGAGGTGACACCGGCCGAGGTGGAGACATGGCCGTCCCGGACGTAGATCGGGTCGGGGTCGACGTCGACGGCCGGGTGGTCGCGGGCCAGCTTGTCGCAGTACGCCCAGTGGGTGGTCGCCCGGTGGCCGTCGAGCAGCCCGGCGGCGGCGAGCAGGACGGCTCCGGTGCAGACCGAGACGAGCCGCCCGGCGTGCGGCCCGTGCGCGCGCAGCCACTCCACCAGCTCCGGGTCACGGCGCCGGGTCCCCTGTCCGCCGGGGACGAGGAGCGTGTACGGGTCGGACGCCTCCTCGCTCAGGGCCGCGTCCGGTACGACGGTGAGCCCGCTGGAGGTGCGCACGGCGGCGCCGTCCAGGGAGGCCGTACGGATGCGGTAGCTGCCCGGGGTGTGTTTCTCGGCGCCCGTGAAGACCTCCACGGGGCCGGTGACGTCGAGGCTCTGGACGCCGTCGAAGAGGACGACGAGGACGGTTCGCTGCGCCATGCCATCGATTGTCGGCGCGTCATGGGATGGCTGCAATGACGAGCTCCCCACCTTTTCTGCCATGACGTCCGCCATGAGGGACCGGGCACTGGAGTCCGTACCGACCAGTCAGTAGCCTGCTCGCCATGACTACCGCCGCCCTGGAGCCGCGCGCCGCCCGCCGGTGCTGCACCATGCTCAACTCGCTGCACGCGACCCACTACTTCAGCCCCGAACTGAGCGAGGAGCTCGGTGCGCTGGGGGTCACCCACCGGCGGGCCGCCAACTTCGCGGTGCGGTCGGCCGCATTGGGACCGGTCGGGGCCGGCACGGTGACGGCGACGTTCTACAACTACAAGCACGAGCTGGTGGCCCGGCATGTGCCGGCCGTCTGGGAGATCGCGTCCCCGCAGGACGTCCTCGCGGCACGCGCGCGTGCCGTGGACGCGTCGATGCGGCGGCTGCTCGGCGCGGACACGGTCGCCTCCGGCGAGCTGGCCGAGGCGGCACGGCTCGCGCTGCGGGCCACCGAGGCCTGCTCCCGCTCCGGCCGCCCGCTGTACTCGGCCCACGCGGACCTGCCGGTGCCGGAGGAGCCGCACCTCGCCTACTGGTACGCGGGCACGCTGCTGCGCGAGCACCGCGGCGACGGGCACCTCGCGGTGCTGCTCGCGGCCGGTCTCGACGGGCTGGAGGCGGTGGTGACGCACACGGCGACCGGCAAGGGCATGGCCCCGAAGTGGGTGTTCGCCACGCGCGGCTGGAGCCAGGACGACTGGGACGCGGCGGTGGAACGGCTCCGGGAGCGCGGTCTGCTCGATGCGGCGGGCGAGCTGACCGGGGCGGGGGTGGCTCTGCGGGCGGAGATCGAGGCGGAGACCGACCGGCTGGACCGGGCGCCGTACGAGCACCTCGGAGCCGACGGGGTGGCGCGGCTGACGGAGCTGGCGGCGGGGTTCGCGGGGACCGCGGTGGCGGCGGGCGCGTTCCCGGCAGATCTGATCGGGAGGAGCTGACGGGCCTGCCCTGGCCCGGCCGCCGGTCTCGCAGAGCGACGGCCTGGGCCCGGTTCGGCACCGCCGGATACGGCCGTGGGGCTGAACGCCGTCGCGGCGGATTCAGAAGAGGCGCATTCGAAAGAGATTCGGATTCCGAGGGACCCACGCCTCGAAGACCACACACCGCCGTGGCGCGGCGAGTACGCACGACCGCGGCGTAGCGAGCCTGCGCCGCCGCGGCATGCCGACGCGGGGCGCCGCGTCATAACGGATGCGGGCAACCGTGGCGTGGCGGACGCGGCACGGCTGGTACGGGCGCACGCCGCATGGCGGACGCGGGCGAGATGCAGTAGCGAAGAGCCGTGGGCGGGTGGCGCCGAACGGCTGTGGTCGCACAGGGGTGCGGACCTGGGACCAAGTGCCGTCGCATGCCCACGGGCACACACCACCCCAGCCCCGCGGTCGTGTCGCGGGAATGGCGCCCTGCGGCCCGGTTGTCGGTGTCACCTGCCACAATTGCCGCGCAACCTCAGTGGAGAAGGCGGTACGGGATCGTGACGACACCCGGGTCCTCAGTAGGGTCCATCGAAGGCAGGATCGCCGAGGAGCTCGGCGTACGGGAGCGGCAGGTCAAGGCTGCCGTGGAGCTGCTCGACGGCGGTTCGACGGTGCCCTTCATCGCCCGCTACCGCAAGGAAGCGACCGAGATGCTCGACGACGCGCAGCTGCGCACCCTCGAGGAGCGGCTGCGCTATCTGCGGGAGCTGGAGGAGCGGCGGTCGGCGATCCTGGAGTCGGTGCGCGAGCAGGGCAAGCTCACCGCCGAGTTGGAGGCGCAGATCCGGGGCGCCGAGACCAAGGCGCGGCTCGAGGACATCTACCTGCCGTACAAGCCGAAGCGGCGGACGAAGGCCCAGATCGCGCGGGAGGCCGGCCTGGAGCCGCTGGCCGAGGGACTGCTCGGGGATCCGGGGGTGGAGCCGCTGGCGGCGGCCGCCGCCTTCGTCGACGCCGACAAGGGTGTCGCCGATCCGCAGGCCGCCCTGGACGGCGCCCGCGCGATCCTCACCGAGCGGTTCTCCGAGGACGCCGACCTGATCGGTGAGCTGCGCGAGCGCATGTGGGTGCGCGGCCGGCTCGCCGCGAAGGTGCGGGACGGCAAGGAGGAGGCGGGCGCCAAGTTCGCCGACTACTTCGACTTCGCCGAGCCCTTCACCGCACTGCCCTCGCACCGCATCCTGGCGATGCTGCGCGGTGAGAAGGAGGAGGTCCTCGACCTGGTCCTGGAGCCGGAGGAGGCGACCGAGGGGCCGTCCTCGTTCGAGGGCATCGTCGCCCACAAGTTCGCGATCACCGACCGCGGGCGCCCCGCCGACAAGTGGCTCTCGGACACGGTCCGCTGGGCCTGGCGCACCCGGATCCTCGTCCACCTCGGCATCGACCTGCGGCTGCGGCTGCGCACCGCCGCCGAGGACGAGGCTGTCAACGTCTTCGCGGCGAACCTGCGCGACCTGCTCCTCGCCGCCCCGGCCGGCACCCGCTCCACGCTGGGCCTGGACCCCGGTTTCCGTACGGGCGTGAAGGTCGCCGTGGTCGACGCCACCGGCAAGGTCGTCGCCACCGACGTCATCTACCCGCACGTCCCGGCCAACAAATGGGACGAGGCGATCGCCAAGCTCGCCCGCCTCGCCAAGGAGCACGCGGTCGACCTGGTCGCGATCGGCAACGGCACGGCGTCCCGCGAGACCGACAAGCTCGCCGGTGAACTCATCACCAAGCACCCGGAGTTGAAGCTCACCAAGGTGATGGTGTCCGAGGCCGGCGCCTCCGTGTACTCGGCCTCCGCCTTCGCCTCCCAGGAACTGCCCGACATGGACGTGTCGCTGCGCGGCGCCGTGTCGATCGCCCGCCGGCTCCAGGACCCCCTCGCGGAGCTGGTGAAGATCGACCCCAAGTCGATCGGTGTCGGCCAGTACCAGCACGACCTGTCCGAGGTGAAGCTGTCGCGTTCGCTGGACGCGGTGGTCGAGGACTGTGTGAACGGCGTCGGGGTGGACGTCAACACCGCCTCCGCGCCGCTGCTCGCACGGGTCTCCGGCATCACCTCCGGGCTCGCCGAGAACATCGTGGCCCATCGCGACTCCAACGGCCCGTTCACCTCCCGCGGCCAGCTCAAGAACGTGGCACGGCTCGGCCCCAAGGCCTACGAGCAGTGCGCGGGCTTCCTCCGCATCCGCGGCGGTGACGACCCGCTGGACGCGTCGAGCGTCCACCCGGAGGCGTACCCCGTCGTACGGCGGATGGTGAAGACGTCGGGCCAGGAAGTGGCCGCGCTCATCGGCAACACGGGCGTGCTGCGCTCGCTGAAGCCGGCGGACTTCGTGGACGAGACGTTCGGTCTGCCGACCATCGGCGACATCCTCAAGGAGCTGGAGAAGCCGGGCCGCGACCCGCGTCCGGCGTTCAAGACGGCCACGTTCAAGGAGGGCGTCGAGAAGATCTCCGACCTGGCCCCCGGGATGGTGCTGGAGGGCGTCGTGACGAACGTGGCGGCCTTCGGAGCGTTCATCGACGTCGGTGTCCACCAGGACGGTCTGGCGCATGTCTCCGCGCTGTCGAAGACGTTCGTGAAGGATCCGCGGGATGTGGTGAAGCCCGGCGACATCGTGAAGGTGAAGGTCCTCGACGTCGACATCCCGCGCAAGCGCATCTCGCTGACGCTCCGTCTGGACGACGAGGCGGAAGCGCCGGCCTCCGGCGGGGAGCGCCGACCGCAGCGGGGTGGCGGCGGACGTCCGCCTCAGCAGCGGCAGCAGCAGCGCCAGGGCGGGGGCGGGGGCTCTCGTCAGGGGGCGGCGCCGGCGCCGGCCAACAGTGCGATGGCCGACGCGTTGCGCCGGGCGGGGCTGCTGGATCCGAAGAACGGTAAGCGCTGACCGTACCTGCCGGGGGTCGTGGGGAACTGCGGGGCCGTTGTGGCTGGTCGCGCAGTTCCCCACGCCCCTGACGGGGCGCGTTGCCCTGCCGGTGTGATCTCGTGCCCCCAAATTCGGTGGACGAAGATCCGTCGGTCCGGAGACTGGGCCCATGACGCCATCCGACTTCAAGGCCGACCTTCGGACCTATCTCCAGGACGCCCGTGACGTCCTGCTGTGGAAGCTGGAAGGGCTGTCCGAGTACGACATACGGCGGCCCCTGACTCCCACGGGTACCAATCTGCTGGGCCTCGTCAAGCATCTCGCCGGTGCCGAGGCCTGGTACTTCGGGGAGACCTTCGGGCGGCCCTTCGCCGAGGCGCCGCCGCTGTGGATCACCGGTGACACCGAACCGAACGGGGACCTGTGGGCGCGAGCCGACGAGACGCGCGCGGAGATCGTGGACGTGTACCGGCGGGCCTGCGCCCACTCCGACGAGACGATCGCGGCCCTGTCCCTCGACGCGGTCGGCCATCTGCCCGTCGACCCGCCGAAGGAGATCACCCTCCACCGCGTCCTGACCCACATGGTCGCCGAGAGCCAGCGGCACGCCGGTCACGCCGACGTCGTCCGCGAGCTCGTCGACGGGGCGACCGGTCAGCGGCCGGGCGGTACCAACATGGCGCCCGGCGACGCGAAGGCCTGGGCGGAACACCGGGACCGGGTGGAGCGGGCGGCCGAGGAAGCCGGGCGGGGCGAGCGGTGAACCGTACGCGCGGCGCCGCCCCCGGTGTCACCGCCCGACCCGCACCGCGCACCCGCAGCGCCCGGTCATTCCGCCAGCCGGCGTTCCAGGTCCCGTAGGTCCTTGCCGATCGACGAGCGGACCTGTCTCGCCATGACGGGTGCCGCCAGCCGGAACAGGCGCCCGGAATCGCCGCGCACCCGGATCCGGGCGAGGGTGCCGTCGGGGTGCGCGGTGAAGGAGTAGGTGACGTGCATGGGCATCGGCCCGGCCACGGACACCATGTCGAGGAGCCCGGGAGGGTCGTACGCAGCGACCCTCAGGACGTAGTCGATGCGCCGGCCCAGGAAGTGGGCGGTACGGGTGACCTCGGCGCCTACGCCGAAGCCGCCCGTGTCCGCCTCGCGGGTCAGTTCGGCGGTGCGGATGCCCTGCGTCCACTCGTGGTCGTGCCGCCAGTCCATGGCATACCCCGCCACCCGCTCGGGCGGCAGCCCGATGACCCGCTCCGCCGTCTCGTCGATCGCCATGCCGGGCTCCCGGTCGGTCAGCTGTTCCACTCAGGATCCCGCCCGCTGGTGGCCAGCGCCCGCCGGAAGGCCGGGGCGTCGGCCGGTACCGCGACGGGCGGGCCGTAGCCGCCGTTGCCCCGGACCTGGTCGGCGATCTGCTCCACCGCGTCGAGCACGAGCCGTCCGGTGTCCTCACCGAGCGAGAACGGCCGGCCGGTCGCACGGGCCAGGTCCCAGCCGTGCACGGCAAGTTCCTGCAGGGTGATCGAGGCGACGACGACGGCCGGCATCTCCCACTCGCCGAACTTCGTCGTCCCCTCGTAGGCGGCGGCGTCCGACCAGGCCGCTGCGGTCCGGCCCACCGCGTCGACGAGGGCGCTCGGCGACCCGGCCGGGGCTTCGTCGGACGGGGCTTCCCTGCGGGCGGCCCGCTCGGCCGTCAGCAGGGTTTCGATGAGGTGGTCGACCAGGTCGGCGACGGTGAACTTCGCGCAGGGGGTGGGTTCCTGGAGCTGCTCGTCGCGGACACCGGCGACCGTGGCGGTCACGGCGTCGGCACACTCCCGGATGCCGGAGCGCAGGGCGTCGTACTGGGTGGTGCTCATGTCTGTCTCCCTCAGCGGGTGAAGTCGGTGGGTGAAGTCGTCGTCGGTGGGTGAAGTCGGTGGGTAAGGGTCGTCGTCAGCCGAAGAAGGGGGCCGGCTCGCCGGTCTCGGCGTAGCTCTTGAGCTGCGTGAACTTGGTCGCCCAGCCGTAGGTGAAGTCCCGGTAGGCGTCGTCGACGGCCGGGAAGCCGGTGTGGGTGAAGCGCAGGGTCACGCCGCCCTCGGGACGGGCGAGGATCTCGTACGTCTGCTCGGTCCCGGTCCAGGGGCCGTTCTCCCCGGCCAGTACCAGACGCTTGCCGGGCTCGGCCTCGACGACCCGCAGCCGCCAGGACTGGGGGACGCCCGGGAAGCCCAGCTCGTGCGCGCCCTCGTCGGCGGTGGCCGTCGTGGTGAACCAGCCGTGGATCCCGTCGGTGGTGGAGATCGCGGTGTACACGGTCTCCGGGTCGGCCTCGATGGCCAGCTGCATCGCTATCTCGGGCATGGAGTGCTCCTGGGGCAGGTCGATCGGGTCCGTCTCGAACCCTTCGTTTTAGTCCACACTAAAATGACTCAGGGATGCAGGCAAATTCAAGTGGCGACTAAAATGACTTTCATGGATGCGGTACGGGTGGTCGCCGAGCCCCGGCGGCGCGAGATCCTGCGGCTGGTGTGGGACGCCGAGCTGTCCGCCGGTGAGATCGCCGAGCGGTTCGACGTCACGTTCGGCGCGGTGTCGCAGCACCTCAAGGTGCTGCGTGACTCAGGCCTGGTCACCCTGCGGCAGGACGGCAAGAAGCGGTTCTACCGCGCCGACCGGGAGGCGCTGGGACCGCTGGCCGCCTATCTGCAGTCCATGTGGGAGACCAAGCTGGACACGCTGGCCGAACTCGCGGAGGCGGCGGAGCGCGCGGAAGGGACGGACTCGTGAACGACAACGCGGTCACCGTGGAGCGGACCATCGCCGCCCGCCCGGAGACGGTGTTCTCCTTCTTCACCGACCGGGAGAGGTGGCTGTCCTGGATGGGCGAGGACGGCGAGTTCAGCTTCGAGCCCGGTGGCGCCTATCGCACCAGGGTCACCGGCGAGCACGTCGCGGAGGGCCGCTTCGTCGAGGTCGACCCGCCCAAGCGGCTGGTGTTCACCTGGGGCTGGGTGGAGGACGAGATGCCCGTGCCGCCCGGCTCCACCACGGTCGAGATCACCCTGGAGCCGGTCGCCACGGGCACCCTTCTGCGGCTCGTCCACCGCGGTCTGCCCTCCCAGGAGGCATGTGACGCGCACCGGGAGGGCTGGAAGCACTACACGGACCGGCTCGCCACGGTGGCGGCGGGCGGCGATCCCGGGCCCGACGACTGGATGTGAGCCACTGCCCCTCGGACTGCCCCAGGGGCGTCACACGTAGCCGCGTCGCTGTACGAAGCCGAGGGCGGCCGCGCCCAGCGGCACGTTCAGCCAGAACGTGAGCAGCCGGTAGACCAGCACCGCCGAGGTGGCGGGGCCGGCCGGCACGCCGAGCGCGGTCAGGCCCGCGATGAGGCCCGCTTCGAGCGCGCCGAGCCCGCCGGGGACCGGAGCGGCATTGGCGAGCAGCCGGGCCGCCATGTAGGCGGCGCCGAGCTGGACGAAGGGCAGGTCGCCGCCCAGCGCGTGCAGGCTGAGGGCGAGCCCGACGATCTGGACTAGGGGCAGGCCGAGCGCGCCGACGATGCCGAGGGCGAGCTTGCCGGGGTCGGCGGCGACCCCGGTCAGTGTCGACCCGGCCGCGCGCAGGAACGGCCACACCTTCTCGCGCAGGAGGCGGCGGCCGGGCGGAGTGAGGCCGAGCAGCCCGCCGGCGGCCAGCACGAGGACGATCGCGGGCAGGGCGTACCTGCCGACGGGCAGGTCGAGGTGCACCCCTCCGTGACGCTGTCCGGCCGCGGTGAAGAACACGGTGGCGACCACGACGTTGGAGACCGCCCCGGCGAGGCTCTGGATGCCGACGGAGGCCGTCGCCGCGCCGGTCTCGATCCCCGTCTTCTGCAGGTAGCGCAGGTTCAGCGCCATGCCGCCGACGTTGCCCGGGGTGATCCGGTTCAGGAAGGAGCTGGCGAACTGCACCTGGTACGTGGCCCAGAACGGCAGCCGCCCGCGGATGCTCCCCAGTTGCAGAAAGGTCGAGAACCCCTGCGAGACGAAGGTGACGGGTACGACCGCGAGCAGCCACCACCAGTTCGCGTCCCGGAGCGCGTGGAGCGCGGCCGGGGCGTTGGCGAGCTGCGGCAGCACGAGGTGGAGCACCAGGAAGGCGCCCGCCAGGCCCAGGACGCTCTGCCAGGTGAACCGGGCGAGCGGGGCCGGCTTGGCGGCCGGTACGTCGCAGGCCGTACGCACCTCGGCGGCGAGGTCGTGCATGAGGTTCGGCCGGCCGCCGGGACGCAGGGCGGGGCGCCGGGTGCCGGCCGCGGCCTCCCGGGCGCGGGCCTGGTCGTGGCGGGCGACCTCGCGGCGGGCGGGGCCGATCAGGGCGAGCGGTTGCAGGTACGGCAGGGCGCTCGCCAGCCGTTCGGGGCCGAGGCCGGCCAGGGCGCAGGCGGTGGCGCGGACCGGTCCGACGCGTACGGCGGTGGTGGCGAGCAGTTCCGCGAGATCGGTGCCGAGTGTCTCGGGCGTCGCGTTCAGCTGGGCCCGCGCGAACGCGGTGAGCCGGGCCGTGCCGTTCCGGTGCGACGAGGATGTGCTCGGGGCGCAACGCCCGATGCGCCAGCCGGTGTTCCTGGATACGGGCCACGGCCGCCCAGGCCTCGCCGAGCAACGTGTCGGTCAGCTCCTCCGCGGGGAGCTCGGAGAGCGGGCGGGCGTCCTCGCCGACGGTCACCACCACCGCGCCGCCCCCGGCCACCGGGTAGGCGATGACGGGATCGGCGACCCGGGCGCCGGTGCGGGCGGCGAAGACCAGCATGAGCAGTTCGTGCTCGGCGGCGCCGAGCGGCGTCTGCTCCCCCGGGTCGGCCGGGTGACGGAGCAGAAAGCGCCGGGCGAGCCGGTGGAAGAGGTCGCGGTTGCGGTCCTCGGCGGCGAGGGCACGTACGGTGAGCCGCGCGCCCTCGGTGGTCTCGGCGCCGTAGAGCAGGCCCTCTCCGGGGAGTTGGCGGTCCCCCGGCAGTTCGTGGAGGGTGGCGAGGGGGATTCCGCAGGCGACGAGCGCGTCAGCGACGGCCTGGGCCGGCGGGCGGTCGGGCGGGCCGCCGGCCATGAGCAGCACGGCCGATCCCGCGGTGCCGCCGACGACCAGGGCGCCGAACGCGTCCAGCGGGACGAGCGAGGCCGCCAGCACGCCGAGCGCGGCGCAGCCGACGGTCAGGGCCCACAGTGTCAGCCGCCACGACCGTGCCAGCCAGGGGCGGGCTGCTACGACCGCCGACGCGCAGGCCGCCAGGTAGACCGCCGACGGCCAGCCCGCGTGCACCAGTCCGCCGCGGCCGACGAGCACCTCCGGCCACAGCTCGGGTCTGCTCCCGGCCGGCGCGAGACGGGTGAGCGTCCATGCGACGGCCGCGCCCAGGGCCGCGGCGGGCACCACCCGGGACACCGCGTCGAGCCGCCGCCGTACGACGAGGACGACCAGAGCGGCCGGCGGTGCGAGCATGGCGACCGCCTGGACCGTGCCGACCAGAGTGTCGCGCAGGTCCGGCGGCAGCGCGGTGGCCGCGGCGAGCAGGCCCTGCTGTGCCCTGCGGGCGAAGTCGCGGGTGGCGACCGCAAGCAGCACCGTCAGCGCGAGGGCGGCCAGCGAGACCAGCAGCCGCAGCAGGTCGGCCGCGCGGCGCACGTCCTGCGGCCGGGGGGCGTCGACGACGGGTGCCGCCGTTCCGCCGTCGGCCGCGGCCACGATGCCGGAGGACAGCAGCATGCCGTGCCGGTCGGTCATGTCCCGTCACCGGCCCGGCCGCGAGGACGGCCCATGCGTGCACTCCCTGGGGCGCGGGTCCGGCTCGCCCGGACGTCCGCCCATGGTTCCACGCGGCGGCGGTCCGCGCCTCAGTCGGATGACTGTACGCGTACGTGGTCGTACGACGGATCACGTCTCCTTGGGAGGCTGGGGAGCGCCGTTCATCCGGGCGCGGTTCTCCGCGAGCAGCTCCTGGACGCGGCGCTCGACCTCCACGGGGTCGACGCCGAGGGCCCGGCCCATGTGGATGGACCACACCTCCGAGCGCACGTTGGTCTCGAAGTCCAGGTCGGCGCGGACGTTCTCGCGGGCGGCCTGCCGGTTCTGGCTGACCATCACGAAGGTCGACAGGAAGATCGCCTCCAGGCTGACGATCATGGTGAGCAGTCCGAAGGGGTACGGGTCCCAGACCGTGCTTTCGCCGAACGCGCCCTCGTTGCAGACGATCCAGACCGTGAACCACAGGGCATGCAGGTACACGAACCCCATGCTTCCGGCCCAGACGGTGATGGCGTCCGCGACCCGGTCCTGGGTTCCGCGCAACTGTGCGAGGACGTCCTGTTCGTTCACGATCCGCGCGGTCGGTCGCTTCGGTGTGCCCATGGGTCCCTCCCTACCCGATGATCGAAGATGCTCGCAGAGTACGGCAGGGGCCTACAGGGGCGCTTCCGTCACCTTGCCCGCCGCTACTTCCAGGCGGCGGGTGACCCGTACCGCGTCCAGCATGCGGCGGTCGTGGGTCACCAGGAGGAGCGTGCCCTCGTAGGTGTCGAGGGCGGACTCCAGTTGCTCGATCGCGGGCAGGTCGAGGTGGTTCGTCGGCTCGTCCAGGACCAGCAGGTTGACGCCCCGGCCCTGGAGCAACGCGAGTGCCGCGCGGGTGCGTTCGCCCGGGGAGAGCGTGGTCGCCGACCGGAGTACGTGGTCCTGCTTGAGACCGAACTTGGCGAGCAGGGTGCGGACTTCGACCGGTTCGGTGTCCGGGACGGCCGCGCAGAACGCGTCCAGCAGGGACTCGGTGCCGTGGAAGAGCTTGCGTGCCTGGTCGACCTCGCCGACCACCACGCCCGGACCGAGCGCGGCGTACCCGGAGTCCAGCTCCACCCGGCCCAGCAGCGCGGCGAGCAGCGTGGACTTGCCCGCCCCGTTCGCTCCGGTGACCGCGACCCGGTCCGCCCAGTCGACCTGCAGGGACACCGGGCCGAAGGTGAAGTCCCCGCGCCGTACCTCCGCGTCCCGCAGGGTGGCGACCACGGCGCCGGAGCGCGGGGCGGCCGCGATCTCCATACGCAGTTCCCACTCCTTGCGGGGCTCCTCGACGACGTCCAGGCGTTCGATCATGCGCTGGGTCTGGCGGGCCTTGGCGGCCTGCTTCTCGCTGGCCTCGCTGCGGAACTTGCGGCCGATCTTGTCGTTGTCGTTGGACGCCTTGCGCCGGGCGTTCTTGACGCCCTTGTCCATCCAGGAGCGCTGCATCTGCGCGCGGTCCTGGAGGGCGGCGCGCTTGTCGGCGTACTCCTCGTAGTCGTCGCGGGCGTGCCGACGGGCCACGTCCCGTTCCTCCAGGTAGGCCTCGTAGCCGCCGCCGTAGAGGTTGATCTGCCGCTGGGCGAGGTCGAGTTCGAGGACCTTGGTGACGGTCCGGATGAGGAACTCGCGGTCGTGGCTGACGACGACCGTGCCGGCGCGGAGCCCGGTCACGAAGCGTTCGAGGCGTTCCAGGCCGTCCAGGTCGAGGTCGTTGGTGGGCTCGTCGAGGAGGAAGACGTCGTAGCGGGACAGCAGCAGCGACGCGAGGCCGGCTCGGGCGGCCTGGCCGCCGGAGAGGGAGGTCATCGGCTGGTCGAGGTCCACGGCCAGGCCCAGGGAGTCGGCGGTTTCCTCCGCACGCTCCTCCAGGTCGGCGCCGCCCAGGTCGAGCCACCGCTCCAGGCTTACGGCGTAGGCGTCGTCGGCGCCCGGTGCCCCGTCCACCAGGGCCTGGGTCGCCTCGTCCATCACGCGCTGGGCCTCGGCGACGCCGGTGCGCCGGGCGAGGAACTCGCGGACGGTCTCCCCCGGCCGCCGCTCCGGCTCCTGGGGCAGATGGCCCACGGTCGCGGTCGGCGGGGAGAGCCGCAGTTCGCCCTGCTCGGGGGCGGTGAGCCCGGCGAGCAGCCGGAGCAGCGTGGACTTGCCCGCGCCGTTGGCACCGACGAGACCGATCACGTCTCCGGGCGCGACGACGAGGTCGAGCCCGGAGAAGAGCGAGCGGTCGCCGTGCCCGGCGGCGAGGTTCTTTACGACGAGGGTGGCAGTCATCAGAACGCCGATCCTAATGTCCGCGCGCCCGGGGGTCAGCGCGTCACCGCCTCCACCAGCACGCTTCCGGAGGTCCGGGCGACCACGAAGGACCCGCCCCTGGCCGCCTTGCCGTCCAGGGGGATGTGGTGGTGACCGGGTTCCAGGACGCCGTCGAAGAGCTCGTGGGTGCGGGGGCGGGAGAGGAGGTCGAGGCGGTACGAGGTGACGCGGACCCGGCAGGGCGAGCTGATCTCGATGCCGGCCGCGCCGTGGGCGGCGACCAGTCCGGTCAGCCTGCGCTGCGGGAGCGGGCTGCGGTCGAGGGCGTGTTCGATCTGGGCGACCAGGAGGGGGACGATCGGGGCGAGCCCGTCGACGTAGGGGACCTCAAGGCCCGCCTGCTCGAACGCCCGGCGTACGGTGGCCCGCTCGGGCTCGCCGGCGGTGGGGCCGAAGGCGACGGCGCCGTAGCCGCGCAGCTCCTCGGCGGGCACGCCCTCGGTGTCGCGGGCGATGTCGGCGCCGATGCCGATGGTGCGCAGGGCGGCGGCCAGTCTGGCGAGGAGGGCGACGCGGGCGCCGACGAGCAGGACGCGGCGGCCGGGCGCCGGGCCGCTGTCTTCGAGGAGGGCGCCGAGGGCGTCGCGGTACTCGGTGCCGTGGAAGCGGAACGGTCCGATGCCGTGGTAGCCGTTGAGCTCCAGGTCGGCCTGGTCTGCGGTCTGCCAGGCGAAGTCCCGCCAGATGTAGTCGTCACCGTCCTGCTCGATGACCGCGGTGACCGCGCCGCAGGCCAGGTCCTCGCACTCGGGGCAGCCGTAGATGACGTAGCGGTCGCCGGGCAGCGGTGCGCCGGACTCCAGTAAGAGGCTGCGGACCTGGGCGGTGAAGATCGCGGGCGGGACGTCGGAGGCGAGCGGGGAGACGGCGTCCAGGTCGGAGAGCTGGAACAGCAGCGGGTGTCCGTCGACGATGAAGTCCACGAAGTCCCGGTGGATCCGGTAGCCGCCGTCGGCGAGGACGCCGCCGGCGCGCATCGCCGGGGCCAGGCCGAAGGTCGCGTATGCGGCAGACATGCTGTGAGTATCCCCAGATCGGGACGATCTGAGCGCGGCATGACATATTCCGCTAGCGTCCCCGCATGAACCGTGAGCTGAGTGACGAGGTGATCGTGGTCGGCGCCGGGGTCATCGGGCTGACCACGGCGGTGGTGCTGGCCGAGGCCGGGCGCCGGGTGCGGGTGTGGGCGCGGGAGACCGGCGGGCGTACGACCTCGGCGGTCGCGGGCGCGCTGTGGTGGCCGTACCGCATCGAGCCGGAGGCGCTGGCCGGGGAATGGGCGCTCGCCTCCCTTGTCGTGTACGAGGAACTGGCGGACCGGCCGGAGCAGACGGGCGTACGCCTGGTCGAGGGCGTACACGGCGGCCTGCGGCTGGACACACCGGGTCCGTGGGCGGCCCGGGTGCCGGGGCTGGTCGAGACGGACGAAGGTCTGTCGGCGCGGCTGCCGTTGATCGACATGCCGGTCCATCTGGCCTGGCTGCGGGAGCGATTGGACAAGGCCGGCGGCACGGTCGAGGAGCGGGTGGTGACCGGGCTGGCCGAGGTGCCCGCACCGGTCGTGGTCAACTGCACGGGGCTCGGGGCCCGTTCACTGGTTCCGGATCCGGCGGTGCGTCCGGTGCGCGGGCAGCTGGTCGTGGTGGAGAACCCGGGGATCACCACCTGGTACACGTCCGAGGACGAGGCCGAGGGGGGCGCCTCCGCGTACTTCTTCCCGCAGCCCGGCGGTCTGCTGCTCGGGGGTACGGCGGAGGAGGACGCCTGGTCCCCGGAACCGGATCCGGACATTGCGGCGGGGATCGTGGCGCGGTGTGCGGCGGTCCGGCCGGAGATCGCCGGGGCGCGGGTGCTGGGGCACCGGGTGGGGCTGCGGCCGTACCGGAGCGCCGTCCGGCTGGCGCGCGAACTCCGGCCGGACGGGCGGGTGCTGGTGCACAACTACGGGCACGGCGGGGCCGGGGTCACGGTGGCCTGGGGGTGTGCCCGGGAGGCGGCCGGGCTGGTGGATGCCGGCCCGGCCGCCTGAGGGGGATCAGCTCGCGGGGACGTGCCGGACGGTGCGCGGGGTGCGGACACCGTCCAGGGTGTTCGCCCGGGGGGCGGTCCAGGTGCTGCCGGAGGTGGCGCGTTCGAACGCGGCCGCGCCGCCGACCAGCGGGACCCTGGCCGCCGTGGCGGACAGGTCCAGGGTGAGCGTCGGAGTACTGGACGGCGGATCGATGAGGTCCTTGTCCGTGCCCGCGACGATCAGCGCCAGCCGGTGGCCCTTGGGTACGACATGGTCGGTGGCCGCCAGGTCGAGGGTGATCGTGTACGCCTTGCCCGGGGTGAGCGGGACGCCCTTGCCGGGGTCGGCGTAGGTACCGAGGTCGGCCCAGCCGCGGCTGAACACCGTGTAGTCGACGGTCTTGGTCTTGGCCTGCGTCTCCTTGAAGCAGGCGCTGTCGCCCGCCGTGCTCTCGCCCCAGCAGGTGCGGTCGGTGAGGGTGGTGATGCCCTCTGCGTCGTCGGCGTAGTCGCGGATGGTGTCCGGGCCGAGGTCGACCAGGACGGCGGTCAGGTGGGCCGTCGAGGTGGTCGGGGTGGCGGTGACGGTGACCTTGGCGGAGCCGGACAGGCGCAGGTCGTGGGTGAGCGGCGCGGTGAGGAAGCCGGCCTTGTCCGGTGTGGAGGCGGCGAGCTGGGCCGCCCAGTCGGTCTCGCTCTGCTTCGGGTCGTCGGTGAAGGTCTCGGTGCCAAAGGTGCGGCGCAGGCCGAGGGAGCCGACGCCGGGCAGGGTGCCGGCGGCCGGGCGCAGGGTGGTGGTCTGCGTGCCGCGCGGCGGCCAGACCGGCGAGGTCACCCACTGGTCGGGGTGGCGTTCGACGTCGGCCATCGGCTCACGGTCGATGCCGTTGTCGTAGCCGAGGAGTTCATGGTCGAACCAGCGGTGCAGGGTGTCGACCCAGGCGCCGCGCCGGTAGTCGAAGGGGTCGACGTGCCCGGTCTGGGAGAGCCAGATCTTGCGCTGCACACCGTTCTTCGCGAGGGCGTCCCACCACTGGCCGAAGTGCTTGGTGCGGACGTTGAGGTCCTGCATGCCGTGCACGAGGAACACGCTGGCACGCACCTTGGAGGCGTCCTTGACGTAGTCCCGCTCGGTCCACAGATCGGTCCAGTCGCCGCTGCGCGGAGCGCCGTCGATCAGCTTCTGCTGTACGGCCTTGCACCTGGCCTGGGCCGCGTCGCTCTCCACGGCGCCCGCCAGCCAGTCCGGCCCCGAGTCGTACAGCGGGGCGCCCTGGGCGAAGTAGTAGTCGTACCAGGAGGAGATGGCGCTGATCGGGACGATCGTCTTCAGGCCCTTGACGCCGGTGGCGGCGACGCCGTTGGCGATGGTGCCGTCCCAGCTCTTGCCGATCATGCCGGTCCTGCCGTTGGTCCAGGTCGCCTTGACCGTGGTGGTGCCGGTACGGCTGCTGTAGGCCTTGGCCCGCCCGTTCAGCCAGTCGACGACGGCCTTCGCGGACTGGATGTCGGAGCGGCCGCCGACGTCGACGCAGCCGTCGGAGCGGTTGGTGCCGGCCAGGTCGACGCCCACGAAGGCGTAGCCGCGGGGCACGAAGTAGTTGTCGTAGAACAGCGGCATCTGGACAACGTTGCCGTGCGCGTCGTACGTCTTCAGCTGGCTCTCGTTGCCGCGGCCGCAGCACGAGTAGTAGGGGCTGGCGTCCATGATGACCGGCACCTTGCGGCCCTGCGCCGCGGGTTCGGCGGGCCGGACGATGTCGGCGGCGACCCGGTCGGTCTTCCCGTCGCCGTCGGAGTCGAGCCCGGTGTCCACCCAGACGGCCTCGCGGATGGCGTTCGCGTACGAGTAGACCGGTCGGCTCTCGCGCGGGGCGCCGGCGGCCTGGGCCACGGCGGGGGTGAGGAAGGCGGCGATCAGGGTGGCGACGGCCGCGAGGGCGAACGGTCTCCAGATCGTGAAGCGCGTACGTTTCGGCATGCGGCGGACGCTACCTCGGTCAACTCCTGTGCAGAAGGGGGCATCTGAGGGACCGACAGGGCTGATTGCGGCCGAATGGCGATCGTGTGACAGCAGGGGCCGTGGACAGGCCAGGGGGCACAGGGACTGAATAGGCTGCGAACAGTTTCGTGCTCCACCGAATGTGCTCCATCGACTTGGCGTCCCCGCCCCGGTGTGGCGGGCGCACGCCTCGGCCCCCTACCGACTTGGAGTTCTCGTGCACCGCAGAATCCTCGCGCCGGGTGTCTTCGCGGCGGCCTCCCTCCTGCTGGCGATCCCGGCATCGGCCGCGAGCTACAGCCCCGGCGCGCCGGGCATCGGTGACCCCTACTACCCGTACTACGGCAACGGCGGGTACGACGTCTCGCACTACGACCTGCGGCTGCAGTACCAGCCGGCCACCGACGAGCTGGCGGGTACGGCGACGATCCTGGCGCGGACCACGCAGGACCTGTCCAGCTTCGACCTGGACTTCCTGCTGGACGTCAGCGAGGTACGGGTCAACGGCGCGCAGGCCGCCTTCACCACGTCCGGTCAGCACGAGCTGGTGATCACACCGAAGACCCCGCTCGCGAAGGACACGCCGATCACCGTCGTCGTCCGCTACAGCGGGGTGCCGTCGACGAAGAGCGCGTACGGCTTCGACACGTGGCACCGCACGCCCGACGGGGCCGTCGCGGCGGACGAGCCCGAGTCCGCCTGGTGGTGGTTCCCGAGCAACGACCACCCGCTGGACAAGGCCACCTACGACGTCTCGGTGGCCGTGCCCGACGGCACCCAGGTCATCTCCAACGGGCTGCTCCAGTCGACGAGTTCGAAGCTCGGCTGGACCCGCTGGAACTGGCGGCAGAACAAGCCGCAGGCGACGTATCTGGCCACTTTGGCGGTCGGGAAGTTCGACATCACGACGAGTACCTCCGAGGGCGGGGTGCCGGTCGTCAACGCCTACAGCAAGGACCTCGGCGACAACGACGGGGCGGCACGTGCGAGCGTGGAGCGGACCGGGGAACTCGTCGACTGGCTCTCCGGCTACTTCGGGCCGTACCCCTTCAGCTCGGCCGGCGGGTATGTGCCCGACACCACCACCGGGTACGCGCTGGAGACGCAGACCCGCGTCTACTACAGCCCGAAGCAGTTCGCGAACGGCTCCAACACCTCCGTGGTCGTGCACGAGCTGGCCCACCAGTGGTACGGCGACGATGTCTCCCTCAAGGGCTGGAAGGACATCTGGATCAACGAGGGGTTCGCCCGGTACGCGCAGTGGCTGTGGTCCGAGCACGAGGGCGAGGGCACGACGCAGGAGCTCGCCGACTACGTGTACGCGTCGCATCCGGCCGACGACGCGTTCTGGACGGTCAAGCCGGGCGACCCGGGTCCGGACGACCAGTTCGACATCGCCGTGTACGACCGGGGGGCGCTGGCCGTTCAGGAGCTGCGGAACGCGGTCGGCGACGACGCGTTCTTCGCGATCCTGAAGGGGTGGCCGAAGGAGCACGCGTACGGGAACGCATCCGTGGCCGACTTCGAGGCGTATGCGGAGAAGGTGTCGGGGAAGTCGCTGGGGTCGTTGTTCGATGCGTGGCTCTTCGAGCCGACCAGGCCGGCCGCGCCGGCCTTCAGGGCCGCGGTGGCTCCGGTGCAGCCGAAGTCCTGGAAGCAGATCGAGGCTACGAACGGCGTACACTGAGGGGTTGCCGGATTCGGTGGGCTGGGGAAGCCCCAGTGGTCCCCGGGGAGGGGCGGCCATCTCACCGAACCCCGCCCACCGGTCCTGGGTGCGGATGCGGAGGACTGTGGCGACGTACGCCATGAGCACCGTCAGACGCCTCGGGCAGACGAGGCGTCTGACGGGCGTTCCGCGGCACCGGAGCCGAGGTTGTCGGCAGGCGCGCCCGTTTCCCGGTGTCGCGGCTGCGGGCGGCGCGGGGAACCGCGTTCCACCACAAGACGTCACGCATCAAGCGTGAACTCGCACCAGACCGCCTTGCCACCGCCCGGTGTCCGCCGTGCCCCCCAGTTCGACGCAATCGTCGCGACGACAGCGATGCCCCGGCCTGACTCATCCTGTGATTCCGTGTGGCGGCGGCGTGGGAGGTGGTCGTCGCCATCGTTCACTTCGACGACCAAGCGGCGGTTCGTGCGGCGGAGGTGCAGGCGCATGGGCGGGGTACCGAACTTGAGGGCGTTGACTACGAGTTCGTTTGCGGCGAGGACGCCCCGGTCATGCAATGCCGGCGGAAAACGCCAGCTCGTCAGGACCCCGGAGACGAACGCACGTGCACGGGGGGGCGACTTCCACCCCGCCCAGGAGCTCCAGGGCCGCGCTGCGGAACAGCGCGGCGTCCGGCCCCCTGCGGTCCAGCTGCTGGAGGACCAGGACGGCCACGTCGTCGGCATGGTCGGCAGGGACACCGAGGCCTCGGACCAGCCAGTCGCAGACGGCCTGCGGCGGGCCACTCGCCACGGACAGGGCCTGTTCCAGAGCAGCAATACCATCGTCGATATCCTGGTCACGGCGTTCGACGAGGCCGTCTGTGTAGAGCACCGCCGTGGAGCCGGAGCCCAGCGGGATCGAACCCGACGTGTAGGCCCAGCCGCCCGTGCCGAGTGGCGGTCCGGTCGGCTCGTCGGCACGCACAACGATTCCGCGGTCATCGCGGACGAGGATCGGCAGGTGGCCGGCGGCGGCGTACACCAGTCGGCCCTCGTTCGCATCGTGGACGGCGTACACGCACGTGGCGATCTGGTTGGCGTCCATCTCCGTCGTGAGGCCGTCCAAGAGCTGAAGGATCTCGTGCGGAGGAAGGTCCAGACGGGCGTACGCACGGACCGCTGCGCGGAGTTGACCCATGACAGCCGCAGCCCGTACGCCTCTGCCCATCACGTCGCCGATCACCAAGGCCGCTCGGCCGCCTCCCAGGGTGATCACGTCGTACCAGTCGCCGCACACCGCCGCCTCGGAGCCACCGGGCTGGTAAGTGGCCGCAATGCGCAAGTCATCCGGTTCTTCGAGTTCTTGCGGAAGGAGGGAGCGCTGGAGGGAGACCGCCGTCTCGCGGCGGCGTTCGCCGGCCTCGTGTCGGCGGCGCGGGTCATGTCGCGTGTCGCGGCTGTCTCTCAGTGCAGCGGTCTCACCGGACCGGCCCGGTTCGGGCTCCAGCGATTGCCTGTCCGGCTCCGGCCCGGGTCGGTCCTGCGGCCGATCTGGTCCAGCACCGCCTGCCCGCCCGTGGACTCGGAACGCCCGGCGGAGCCACTTCGAGCCGGAGCGAAAGGACGTCTTGGGGCTGCCCGTCCGGTTGTCCCTGTTGTCCCGGACAACTTCGAATATCTCTCGGTCCTCCACGACGCCAGGTAGAGCTGACGCTCGCCCATGCTGCGCCTGCTCAGGCACGATGCTCACCTCGGTGTCGTCGGCGTCGGGCAGCCGGCGCTGAACGGTCGGGAAGCCCACGTCGTCAGCGGCCTGCTGAACGGCTTCGTGCTCCTCGTCGAGTACAGCGCGTACCTTCTCCAACGCGCGGTCGACGTCGTCGAGAGCTGCGTCGTCGGGTCTGATCGGATTCCGGTCGAGCAAGGGTGCCTGCGGGATCACGTCCTTCGACGGGGCGGCGTTGTCGTGCCCCGTCCGGATACGCAGGTCAGCAAGGTCTGCCTCCAGATCCTGCATGCGGCGTGCGGCATGGTCGGCGACTTGCTGCGCGGTGTCCCGCTCCTGCTCGGCTCGCGCCAGCTGGGCGCGCAATTCGGCCTGCTGCCACTGCGCACGGGAGAGACGCAGCTCCAGCGCCTGGTGCTCTCCCAGGTCCTGGGTCGGCAATGACTGCAGGGCGTCGACCCGACGTTTCAGCTCGGCAACCTTGGCCTGGGCCTGGCCGAGCATGGCAAACAGCAGCGTGGAGATCTGCAGCGCCTGGTGCCAACCTCGCTCGCTGGCCTCGTAGGCCTGCCTGACGCGCTGCATCTCCTCATAGACCTCGATGGTCCGGTCCTTGGCCGCCAGCAGGTCCCGGGCGAGCGCCAGCTCCTGCGTCTCCTTGATCGGTCCCGGGCTGATCTGTGCCTGGTCCCACAACTCTCGTGCCACCTGAAGCCGCTGCCCGGCGCGGTCAGCTGGTTCGTGCGGGAAGCAGACATCGGCCACGGCTTCGACCAGGTCCCACTCCAGCGCCTCGCCGGACAGCAAGTCCCGAAGCCGGCGCAACTCGGGCACGGACTTCGCGACGAAGTGGTCCGGCGTGAGTTGCCGATGAAGCTGTGCCACCGACACCGATGTCTCGTCAAGCCAGGAACGCACCAGCGCAACCAGCTGGTTGATCTCGTCACACGACCCTCGTGGCGATCCCCAAGGTCGCCCCGGTCGCTTCCCCCTGGCGGCCACACACCCTCCCGCTCGGTTGTTCGCTGGACAATCGCGGTTGTCACCGGAGAACCATCCAACCGGCCCGCTGGCGGGTTCTGCCCAGGGATCGTCGTAATTCCCCACCGGCACCCAGCGATCCAGGCGGTGCACTCGTGATCGACATCTCCCTTGTCTTCCAGCGTCTCGTGCCGACGACCGCCATCCCGTTCTCATTCGTCGCCGCGGCTGCAGCCTTGTCCCCACCCCATCGGCAGCGAAGCGTGATTCCGGCACGGCGTTCCCTCAGCAGGGTCGCCTTCCCAGGCGAACTCACCCCACGGCTTCAGGAATCGGTCATGCGAAACAACTCTCGGTGCGGTTCACACGACGAAACGCTCATCATTCATCAGACCCGTTTCCCCACGTTCCTCCACCGGGCCACTCGCACGCTTCGGATCCGGGTCTCCCAGCCGCCGCCCGTCAGGACTGATTGCACGCAGCAGCCGCGAGGTGCCACATGAGCGTCCACGACGTGATGTTCCTGATGCTCGCGTTCATCGTTCTCACTGTGCTTTCCGTCCTGGCGGGCGCCATCGGGTTCGGGATCGCCAAGTGGGAAGGCGCCCTCACTCCAGCAGCGGTCGCTCGGGGGTTCATCGCCTTCGGCGCCACCTTCACGATCGGCATCTCCACGTTCGCCGTGATCATCGCAGCCCTGAAGTAGGAGGGTCTCCAGGGTGCGCCCTGCACAGAGCGCACCACACGGCCCAGGACAGGTCGTCAGGTCCGCACCTCGTTATTCACTCTTTCGGTAGAACAGCAGGAACTCGCGGACACAGCTGCGGCGCACGTCAGCCGACACGCTTCAAAACGGAGTCCATAGTTCGGCTGTCCCGGTCGGCGCGGCTCCATATGCTCTACCCACATCTTCCAGAAAGAGCGGATGCATACGGCACCCCGGAGTGGACCACTGCAATGTCATCGAAATGCCGTTCGATGCGAGAAGGACCATCGACTTCGCGATCCGCCGATCGAACGACAGCACGGAGACGCAGGAAAAAATGTCAGGTGAATTCATCCCGCCATCAGCCAGCGACCCGCCGAGGCCGGCAACGTACCTCCATGATGTCCACGGACCGGCCAACATCGGCGGGGGTCAGCAGTACGTTGCGGGACGCGACATCCACGGCAACGATAACCGGGTCATCGTGGACGCCGATTACGAGCCCCAGGACGAACTCTTCCAAGGCCGGGGATTCGGCCGACTGATCATGATCGCCGGGAGCCCGATCGCCATCACGGGCTTCGCACTCTCCATGTCCGCGATATTCCAAAGCGCCAATTTGCCACCCGAAGAAAATGGCTTCGTCGCCCTAAAGATCTTCGGCGTTCCGCGATTTATGCTGGGATTCTCCGCATTCGCATTCGGCGGCCTCCTCGCCGGTACAGGACAGGACCTTTCAAAGGCTGCACGAAAACGTCGGGAAGAATCCACTCGCCAGACTCTCATCCAGACGAGAGGAACCATCATGCCTGGCACCGGTGCCACATATGACTTCCGGAACGTCCAGGGCTCCGTCAACGCCGGCAGCGGTCGGCAGTACACCGCCGCACGTGACCAGATCGTGCGCGAGGGAGACGACAGCAGCGAAGAGTTGGTGAATCTGCTGGCCACACTGCACGTTGCCCTGAACCGGATGCGGCTGACGGCGGATGAGCGGGCCGCGGCGCAGCGGGAGCTGGGTACGGTGCGAAACGCACTGGAGCGGGATGAGCCGGACCGTGAGGTGGCTGCCGGGCATTTGCAGCGCTTCACGGAAAGTCTGCGGCAAGCCGGAGCACTCGCCACGGCCGGGACGACGGTCACGAGCGCGCTCACCGTTCTCGCAGAACGGCTCGGCCTGTCATGACGGCTACGATCGTCGCGCCGCCGACGTGGAGGTCCGTGGCCCTGCCGAACCGAAGCAGTCAGTGCCGGGACGAGTCCTCGCCGTGGTCGTACACCGTGACCGCGACCCCCCGGCCCACCAGCCGTTCCTTGATCAGCGGTTCGACTCGGGACCATTTTCCGCCCGCAAGCCCGCACCCTATGCGCGGCATGTGCACCGACGCGCCGAGTTCCAGCGCCTTGTCGGCCAGGCTGCCCAGCGCCGTGTCGATGGCCTCGTAGCGGACCGGTACTCCCTTGCTGCCCGTCCTGGTCCCGCGTTGGCCGATCATGTTGGCCACCCAGATGTAGCGGTCGGCGCGGACCAGTTGGACCGCGCCGAGGGCGAAGTCGTTGTGTGCGCGGTCTCGGTGCCAGGCGCGGTAGGCCTTCTCGGGCTCCGGCCAGCGGCGCGACAGCGCCAGGACGAAGCCCTTTCCCCAGCCCCCCAGGTCGTTGCAGACATGGGCGATCACCTTGACGCCTTTGCCCGACGGCGCGGTGGCGTCACCCCGGATGTACGTGATCTCCGGACTCTCCGACATGACGCCACCGTAGGCGATGCCACTGACAGTGGCGCTGACCTTCTACTTCGTCAGCTGGGAGAGTTCCTGGTCGGCCGTCGCGGAGACCCTGCGGCGGACGCCGAACCAGCCGGCCACGAGCAGGGCCGCGATCACGGGGATGAGCAGCAGGGTCTTGCGGCCGACCTCCGGGTCGTTCCACATCATGCCGAGGCAGACCAGCAGGAAGGCGACCGTGGCGATCTCGGTGTACGGGCTGAAGCGGAGACGGAACGCGGGGCGCTCCACCATGCCCGCCTTGGCACGCCGGACGAAGACCAGGTGGCAGAGCATGATGATCACCCAGGTGCTGATGATGCCGAGGGAGGCGACGTTCAGCACGATCTCGAACGCCTGGCTCGGCATCAGGTAGTTCAGGCCGACACCGAGCACGCAGACCGCGCAGGTCAGCAGGATGCCGCCGTAGGGGACCTGGCTGCGGTTCATCCGGGCCGTGAACTTCGGGGCGGAGCCCGCCGTCGCCATCGAGCGCAGGATGCGGCCCGTGGAGTACAGGCCGGAGTTCAGGGAGGACATCGCGGCGGTGAGGACGACCATGTTCATCACGTCGCCCGCGCCCGAGACGCCGATCTTGGAGAGGACCGTGACGAAGGGGCTCTCGTCGGCCGAGTAGACCGAGCCGGGCAGGAGCAGGGCCAGCAGGACGACCGAGCCGACGTAGAACAGGCCGACCCGCCACATGATCGAGTTCACCGCGCGCGGGACGACCTTCTCCGGCTGGGCGGTCTCGCCGGCCGCGACGCCGACCAGTTCCAGGGCCGCGTACGCGAAGATCACGCCCTGCATGACGAGGACGACCGGCATCAGGCCGTGCGGGAACACACCGCCGTGGTCGGCGATCGTGCTCAGGCCCGGGGTGTGGCCGTCGACCTTGTGCTGGGTGGCCAGCAGGAAGATGCCGATCAGCATGAAGCCGACCAGGGTCGCGACCTTGATGATCGCGAACCAGAACTCCATCTCGCCGAAGATCTTCACCGAGATCAGGTTCACCGCCAGGACGACGGCCAGGGCGACCAGCGCGAGCGTCCACTGGGGGATGCTGGTGAACATGGACCAGTAGTGCGTGTAGAGCGCGATCGCGGTGATGTCGGCGATGCCGGTGGTCGACCAGTTCAGGAAGTACATCCAGCCGGCGACGTAGGCGCCCTTCTCGCCGAGGAACTCGCGCGCGTACGACACGAAGGAACCGGAGGAGGGCCGGTACAGGACCAGCTCGCCGAGGGCGCGGACCACGAAGAAGGCGAAGATTCCGCAGACCAGGTAGGCGAGGGCGAGGGCCGGGCCGGCGTTGTGGAGGCGTCCGCCGGCTCCCAGGAAGAGGCCGGTGCCGATCGCGCCGCCGATGGCGATCATGTTGACGTGGCGGGCCTTGAGGTCCTTGCTGTAGCCGGCGTCGCCCGCGTCCGCGGGCGCCTGGGCCGCGTCGGTCCGGGTGGCGACGGCCTGTGCCGTGTCCACGGCGTCCTTGCTCACAGGTGGTTCCACTCTCTGGTGCGCCCGAGCGGGTCGCGCTCGGGTGTCCGGACGTTCTCGGTCGGCGCGCTCGGTGGTGGGCACAGACCAAGGCGCCACCTTCCCCCGCTGACCAGGGAGTATGCGATGGCGCAGGTCACAGAGCGGCACTTCTCACAAGGTCATGACCGTGACATCCGGGCGAACATCGGTCGAACAGATGGTCAGCCGTCGCGGGTGAGCCGCAGGTGTCACAGTGCCGGTGTGACAGCGATACTGCTGCGCATGACGACCGACACCGACAGTGGTTCCGGGGAGCCTGCGCTCACGATCGACGAACTGGCCGTCCGGGCCGGCACCACGGTCCGCACGGTCCGGTTCTACGGCACCAAGGGGCTGCTCCCGCCGCCGGTGATCGGCCCGCGCCGGGTCGGCCACTACGGGCCGGAGCATCTGGCCCGGCTGGCGCTCATCGAGGAGCTCCAGCACCAGGGCATGACGCTGGCGGCGATCGAGCGCTATCTGGACCGGCTGCCGCCCGGCCTCAGCGACCACGACCTGGCGATCCACCGGGCCGTGGTCGCCTCCTGGGCGCCGGACGCGGAGGAGACGGTGACGGCTCAGGAGCTGCGGCGGCGGGCCGGGCGGCCGCTGGACGGGGAGGACGTCGAGCGGCTCGTCGCCATGGACGTCGTACGGCCCGACGGCGACGCCTACCGCATCGATCCCGGCCTGCTCCGGCTCGCCGTGCAGCTCCTCGACGTACCGCTGTCCGAGAAGGCGATCCTCGCGGCGCGCACGGTGCTGACCGAACACTCGCGGGCCGCCGCCCACGAGCTGTCGCAGCTGTTCCGGGCCGAGGTGGCGGAGCGGGCCGAGGAGGACGTGAAGTCCCTGTCCGCGCACATGCAGCCGCTGATCGTGCAGGCCCTGCTGACGACCTTCCAGCGGTCTCTGAAGGCGGAGGTCCACCAATGGCTCCCGGAATCATGCCCGG
This sequence comes from Streptomyces sp. NPDC101234, assembly GCF_044767525.1. Taxonomy (NCBI): domain Bacteria; kingdom Bacillati; phylum Actinomycetota; class Actinomycetes; order Kitasatosporales; family Streptomycetaceae; genus Streptomyces; species Streptomyces sp. NPDC101234. The sequence continues at coordinate 102,906 of NZ_JBIWOA010000011.1, forward strand.
AGTCAGAGGAAGGCCGACCCTCCTGACACGTTGAGCGTCTGCCCGGTCAGGAAGCCGCTGCCCTCGTCCACCACGTACAGCAGGGTGGAGACCAGGTCGGCCGTCTCCTGGGTGCGCGGCACGACCTGCTGGGAGCGGACGAGGTCGAAGCCGCCGTCCGCGCCGACCGTGCGCTCGGCTGTGGCGGTGCGCACCATGCTGGGCGCGATCGCGTTGACGGTGATGTCGTACGGCCCGAGGGCCGCGGCCAGCGCGCGGGTGAAGCCGATCAGGCCGGTCTTCGAGGCGACGTAGGGGACCATGTCGGGCGGTGCGGTGAACACGGCCGCCGACACGATGTTGACGATGCGGCCCCATCCGGCCGCCTTGAGATGGGGCAGCGCGGCCCGGGTCACCAGGAACGGCGCCTCCAGGTTGACGCGCATGACCCGCCGCCAGTCCTCGGCGGTCGTCTCCTCGAAGGGCCGCGCCGGGTAGACGCCCGCGTTGTTGACGACGACGTGCAGGGTGCCGAACGCGTCGGTCACATGCCGCAGTGCTGCCCGTACCTGCTCCTCGTCGGTGACGTCGGCGACCAGTTCCAGATAGTCCAGGACCTTTCCGGCGGTCTCGCCCTGCGGGACGAGGTCGAGGCCGGCGACCCGGTAGCCGCGCCCGGCGAGCGCGACCGCGAACTCCTGCCCGAGGCCCTGTGCCGCTCCGGTCACCAGTGCGGTCCGCGTCTGCATGCGGTGAGTGTGAGGAGTCGTCGGGGCCGCGGGCAAGCCCGCATTTCACTCGCCGGAACGGGCCGGTTGCCGTGCGCGGCCGGGGGACCGACGCTGCGGGGCGCGGCCTGATCCACCGGACGGGCCGCACCCCCAGCGCCAGCCGTACGGGAGCCGTGCCCGATGACCGAGACCGAGCGTGCCGTGGACGATGCCGAGCGCGCCCGTGGACAGGGCGGCGGGCCGCGCCGACGCCCGCTGCCCCGCCGGCTGGTCCGGGACGAGCTGGGCGTGCTGCTCGTGCTGGGGCTGCTCGTGGCGGGGATCGGCATCCCGTACCCGGACTTCCTGAGCAGCGGGAACCTGCTGACCACCGCGCACAACTCGGTCTACATCTCGCTGATGGCGTGCGGGATGGTGTTCGCGCTGGCGATGCGCGAGGTCGACCTGTCGGTGGGCGGGACGTACGCGATGGTCCTGGTGGTCGGGGCGCTGCTGGTGCGGGCCGGGGTGGAGGCCTGGCTGGCGGTGCCGGTGATGCTGGTGACGGGGGCGGTGCTGGGGGTGTTCAACGCCCTGGTGACGACACTGCTCGCGCTGCCGTCGTTCATCGTGACGCTGGGCACGCTGATGCTGTACCGGGGTGTCGGGCTGGCGCTCGCGGACGGCAGGCAGATCACCGATCTCCCTCTGGACGACTCGTTCTTCACGTTCGCGGGCGGGGATCCGGGCGGGGTGCCGTTCGCGCTGTGGGTGCTGCTGGTGGTGGCCGTGGTGCTCGCCGTGGTGCTGTCCCGGACCCGGTTCGGGGCGCGGGTGCGGGCGATCGGCTCCAATCCGGACGCGGCCGAGTTCAGCGGTATCCCGGTGGTGCGTACCCGGATCCAGGCCCTTGCGCTGTCCGGCCTGACCACGGCGTGCGCGGCCGCCCTGGCGCTCGCCTTCTACGGCGCCGGCGACCCGACCCTCGGCCAGGGTTACGAGTTGCAGGCCATCGCGGCCTGCATCATCGGTGGCACCCCGCTGGCCGGCGGGCGGGGTTCGGTGGTCGGTGCGGTGGCCGGGGCGATGATCCTGTCGGTCGTGGCGGCGGGCCTGGTGTTCTTCGAAGTACCCATCAACTGGACGTCGTTCGCGACCGGCGGGGTCATCCTCGTCGCGGTCGCGGCGGACAGCGCGCTGCGCCGCACGGGGCGCCGACGCAAATGAGCCCCGATGAGCCTGGGAGGCCGTGATGCACCCCCGATTCCGTACGGTGTCCGCCGCGCTGGGCGCGCTGTTGCTGCTCGGTGCGGCCGGCTGCGGCAACAGCGGCTCCGGGAAGGGCGACAAGCTGAACATGGGCATAGCGGTCGCCAACATCTCGCTCAACTTCGCCCATGAGATGGTGCTCGGCGCGCAGAGTGCCGCGAGCCACGCGGGCAAGGTCGACTTCCAGGCGGTGGGCCCGCCGAACACGGACGGCCCGGCCGAGGCGCAGCTCTTCCAGAACCTGACCACCCGCGCCAAGGACGGCATCGTCCTGGAGAACCTGGACCCGCCGATCTTCACCCGCCCCGCCGCCCGCGCCGTCGACCAGGGCATCCCGGTCGTCGCCCTGGACACCTCGCCCACCGACGGCAGCAAGGTGAACTTCTATGTGGGCAACGACAACTACGCCCTCGGTGAGCTGATGGCGAAGGAGGCGCTGAAGCGGCTCGGCGCGAATCCCCAGGGGGAGATCGTCATCGGAGTGCCGAACCCGGGCACCCCCGTGCTGGACAACCGGGCCAAGGGGATCTCCGACACCTTCGCGAAGGAGGCGCCGGGCGTCAAGGTGCTCGGTCCCTTCCAGACGTACAGCGATCCCGGGCAGAACTACAGCTCATGGTCCGCGCAGGTCAACGCGCATCCGGACGCGCTCGCCTTCCTGGGGGTCGGGGACGCGGACAGCTACAACCTCGCCAAGATCAAGAAGTCGGAGCACGGGAAGTGGCTGACGGCGGGCTTCGACGTCGACCCGAAGACGCTGGAGGCGGTCAAGGACGGCTCGAACTTCGTCACCATCGACCCGCAGCACTTCCTCAAGGGCTATCTCTCCACGGCGATGCTGGTCGAGGCGGTCCGCGACAAGGGCGGCAAACTGCCGCAGGGTTGGTTCCTCTCCCCCGGCGCGGTGGTCGACTCCTCCGGCATCGACGCGATCATCGCCCGGCAGAAGTCGGCGACCGCGGCCTACGACTGGTACAAACCGACGATCGACAAACTGCTCGGCGACGAGCAGGCCAACCTCAGGCCGCTGAAGGACGCCCGCTGAGATGACCGAGGTCCTGGTGGCGGACGATGTCGTCAAGTCCTATGGCGGGGTACGGGCGTTGGACGGCGCGTCGATCACGCTGCGCACCGGCGAGGTGCACGCCCTGGTCGGTGAGAACGGCGCCGGCAAGTCGACTCTGGTGCGGATCCTGTCGGGCACGCTGACGGCGGACGCGGGTGCGGTCCGCCTGGCCGACGACACCCGGATCGCCGTCGTCTCCCAGGAGTTGAGCCTGTTCCCCGACCTCACCGTGCGGGAGAACCTCTTCCCGGACGGGGAGCTGCGCCGGTTCGGCCTCGTCGACCGGGCGGCGATGGACCGGGCGGCGGGACCGGTCCTGGCCGAACTGGGGCTGGACGTGGACCTCGGCACCCGTCTCGCCGAACTTCCCCTAGCCGACCAGCAATTGACGGAGATAGCCCGGGCCCTGCTGCGCAGCCCCCGCCTCCTGGTCCTGGACGAACCGACGTCCGCGCTGCCGAAGGAAGCGGTGGACCGCCTGGAACGCGTCCTGCGCACCCTCACCGCCCGGGGCATCGCGGTCCTCTACGTCACCCACTTCCTGGACGAGGTGATGCGCTTCGCACAGCGGGTGACGGTGCTGCGGGACGGCCGGGTTGCGCTGGCGGGCGTGCGGCGGGCCGAGGTGGACGTGCCGCAGCTGGTGGCGGCGATGCTGGGCGGCGGCGGTCCGCAGCAGCCGGTGCGCCGGGCTCGGGCGGCGGCCGAGGGGCCGACGCCGGTGGTGCTGTCCGGGGTGAGCGTGCCGGGCCGGCTGGCCGATGTGACGCTGGCGGTGCGGGCGGGAGAGGTGGTCGGGGTCGCGGGGCTGCAAGGGGCGGGCCATCTGGACGCGTTGGAGGTGGTGTGCGGGCGTACGGCCGTGTCGGCCGGCCGGGTGGACATCGGCGGCCGGGGACAGCCGGGCTCGTTGCGGGAGGCGATCCGCTCGGGGGTCGCCTTCGTGCCCAGCGACCGCAAGCGGTACGGGCTGATGACGGACCGGACGGTGTGGGAGAACACGACGTCGGTGACCTGGCTGGCGCTGGGCCGGGAGGGGGTGCTGCCGGCGCGCGCCGAACTGGTCCGCCGTACCGTCGACCTGACCGAACGGCTGCGGCTGCGCGGTGGGCCGTACGACGTGGTGGCCCGGCTGTCCGGCGGCAACCAGCAGAAGGTCGTCTTCGCCAAGTGGCTCGGCACCGACCCGAAGATCGTCGTCCTGGACGATCCGACCCGGGGCGTCGACATCGGCGTACGGGCCGAGATGCACCGGATCGTGGGCGAGTTGGCGGCGGGCGGTGCGGCCGTACTCCTCGCCTCGACCGACCTCGCCGAGCTGACGGAGGTGTGCGACCGGGTGCTGGTGTTCGTGCGCGGCCGGATCGCCGGGGAGCTGTCCGGGGAGGGGCTCACGGAGCAGGGGCTGGCGGTGGCGATGCAGCAGGGATTGGGCTGACGGGTTCCGGGGGCGTGGCGCCCGCGCCTAACGGATTCCGAGGGGGCGTCCGCGCCCGACGGATTACGGGGGGGCGCCTGCGCCCGATGGATTCCGAGGGGCCCCGTGCCGCCGTTCAGGCCGACAGTCTCCGGGTCAGCGCCCGTGCCGCCGCGCAGACCGAGGCGCCGACCCGGTCCACGTCGAGGCGCCGGGTCCCGCCGGTCACGGAGAGCGCGGCGACCGGGCGGGAGCCGCGGCCGAGCGCGTACACGGGCGCCGCGACCGCCGAGATGCCGACCTCCGCCTCCTCCAGGTTCACGCCGAAGCCGCGGGCCCGGGTGAGGGCGAGGTCGCGGGCGAGCTGGCCCGGCAGTACCAGGGTGCGCGGGGTCAGCCGGGGCAGGGTGCGCTGCGGCGGACACGGGTCCTGGGCCAGGAAGACCTTGCCGGTGGCGGTGCAGTGGGCGGGCAGCCGGCCGCCGCTGCGAGAGACGATCGGGGTGGCGCGCCGGCCGGTGACCTTCTCCAGGAAGAGGGTGTCGGAGCCGTCCGGCACGGCCAGATGCACGTTCTCCCGGGTCGCCTCGTGCAGATCGCCCAGGTACGGCAGCGCCGCGTCCCGCAACTCCCGCACGGACGGCGCCGACTGCCCCAGCACGAACAGCGCGAGCGCGAGCCGGTAGCTGCCCTCGGCGGTCCGCTCGACCAGCCCCAGCCGCACCAGCTCGCCGACCAGCCGGTGCACGGTGGGTTTCGGCAGGCCGCTGCGCTGGGCGAGCTCGGCCAGCGAGAGCGCGGTCTCGCAGTCCCCGCAGGCACGGAGCAGGAGGGCGCCGCGGGCGAGCACGGACTTCGGAGGCTGACGGTCCGACATGCAGCGATGGTCGTCTTGGTGGGGGCGGGACGACAAGGTGTACGGCAGGGGGAGTTCAGGAGCGCAGTGGCACGTCCACCAGAAGCGGGGCACGCAACTCCCCCGCCCTAGCCACCAGTTCGCGCAGATGATCGGCACTGCGCGCCCGTACCGAAGCCACCCCGAAGAAGTCGGCGGCCCGGGTGAAGTCCAGTTCCCCCAGTTCCGTCCCCGGGCAGCCGCCCTTGCCGCCCATCGACGCGTACGTGTCCTGGAGGGTGCGGTAGGAGCCGTTGCCCATGACGACGAACAGCACCGGTACCGACTCGCGGGCCGCGCTCCACAGCCCCTGGAGGCCGAAGAGGGCGCAGCCGTCGCCGAGGACCGCCACCACGGGCCGGCCGGGTTCGGCGAGGGCACGGCCGACGGCGGCGCCGATGCCCCAGCCGAGGCCGCCGCCGATGGTGTGGGTGTAGCTGCCGGGACGGTCGAGGCGGACCAGGCGGCGGAGCAACAGACCTACGGTGATGGCCTCTTCGACCACCACGGCATCCGGCGGCAGCCCGTCGGCGACGGCGTGGGCGGCGGCCCAGGGGGCCAGGGGTGCCGGGGAGTAGGCGGCGCGCGCGGCGGCCTCGGCGTCCGCGCGCTCGACGGTGTGCCGGTCGCCCGCCTCGCTGATCCGGGACGCCGCCATGGGCACCCGGTCCCGCAGAAGGCCGGCCAGCCGCTTCAGCGAGGGGGCCAGTCCGCCCACCAGTGGGGCGGCGGCCGGGAAGTTGCGGCCGATCTCGTCGGCGTCCGAGTCGAGTTGGACGACCGTAAGGTTCGGTGGCAGGGCGGGCCCCGGGCTGTAGTGGTGCGGGGTGAAGGCGTGGGCGCCCGCGATGAAGAGGGTGTCGTAGCGGGCGAGATCCTTGCGGATGGCGTCATGGCGGGGCGGGAGCATCCCGGCGTACAGGGGGTGCGTGGTGGGGAAGTTCAGGCAGTCGGCCATCGGCTGATGGTGCACCGGGGCGCCGCAGGCCTCGGCCACCAGGATCAGTTCGGCGAGCGCGCCCTCGCGGCCGACTCCGTCCCCGGCCACGATCCCGGGCCGGTGCGCGGCGGCCAGCAGCTCGGCCGCGTGGTCGAGGCCGGTTGCCGGGCCGAGGACCGGCGGCGCCGTGCGGGCCGGGACCTCGACCTCCGTGTCCTCCGTCAGCAGGTCCATCGGGACGGACAGGAACACCGGCCCGGCGGGCGGCCGTACCGCGAGGGCGAAGGCGCGGCGCAGGGCCAGCGGCAGGTCGCGGGCGTGCTGGAGGTCGTACACCGCTTTCGCCGCCGGGCGGGCGAGGCCGGTCAGGTCGCCGGAGAGCATGGGGTCCTGCTGGAGGTGGCGGCGGTCCTGCTGGCCCGCCGTGACCACCAGCGGGGTGCGGGAGCGGCGGGCGTTGAGGAGGCCGATCAGGCCGTTGGCGAGGCCCGCCGCGATGTGCAGGCTGACGAAGGCGGGGCGGCCGGTGCCGCGGGCGTAGCCGTCGGCCATCGAGACGACCGCGCCCTCGTGCACGCCGGGGACGTACTCGGGGGCGTCGGCGGCCCCCGACAGGGCGGCCAGGAAGGGCAGTTCGGTCGTGCCGGGGTTGCCGAAGATCCGGTCCACGCCCTCGCTGCGCAGGATCTCCAGCAGGGCGAGGGCGGGGCGGTATCCCATGGGGGCTCCTCCGGGGGGCGGGACCGGGACCGGTTCGGTCAGCGTCCGGTTCCGCCTCCCCCGGGAGCAAGCCCGGCGTGTCGCTCAACGACACAGGCCGGTCGGCCGGGTGACGCGCTCGGCTCAGCGCGCGTCGGTGAAGGTCTCCCCCTTCTCCGCCTTCTCGACCAGCAGCGCGGGCGGGGTGAACCGCTCGCCGTAGGTCTCCGCGAGCTCACGCGCGCGTGCCACGAAGCCGGGCAGCCCGGCACTCGCCCCGCCGTAGGCGTCGTAGCCGTTGACGTACTGGAGCACACCGCCCGTCCAGCCGGGGAACCCGATGCCGAAGATCGATCCGATGTTGGCGTCGGCGACCGAGGTCAGGACGCCCTCCTCCAGGAGGCGCACGGTGTCCAGCGCCTCGGCGAAGAGCATGCGTTCCTGCATGTCCCGGAACGGGATCTGGTGGCCGGGCTCGGTGAAGTGCTCACGCAGGCCGGGCCACAGGGCGGCACGGCTGCCGTCCTCGGCGTAGTCGTAGAAGCCCGCTCCGCCGCTGCGCCCGGGGCGGCCGAACTCGTCGACCATGCGGTCGATGACGGCCTCGGCCGGGTGCGCCTGCCAGGTGCCGCCGGCCTCCTCGATGGCCAGCCGGGACTCGCGGCGGATCTTCTGGGGCAGGGTGAGCGTCAGCTCGTCCATCAGGGAGAGCACCTTGGCCGGGTAGCCGGCCTGGGCGGCCGCCTGCTCGACCGAGGCGGGCTCGATGCCCTCGCCGACCATGGCGACGCCCTCGTTGATGAAGTGGCCGATGACGCGCGAGGTGAAGAAGCCGCGCGAGTCGTTGACGACGATCGGCGTCTTGTTGATCTGCCGGACCAGGTCGAAGGCGCGGGCGAGGGCCTCGTCGCCGGTGCGCTCGCCCTTGATGATCTCGACGAGCGGCATCTTGTCGACGGGCGAGAAGAAGTGCAGTCCGATGAAGTCGCTCTGCCGCTCGACGCCCTCGGCGAGGGCGGTGATGGGCAGGGTGGAGGTGTTGGAGCAGAGCAGCGCGTCGGGGGCGACGACGGACTCGATCTCCTGGAAGACCTTGTGCTTGAGGGCGGTGTCCTCGAAGACGGCCTCGATGACGGCGTCGCAGCCGGCCAGGTCCTGCGGGTCCCCGGTGGGCGTGATCCGGGCGAGCAGCGCGTCGGCCTTCTCCTGGCTGGTGCGGCCCTTGGCGACGGCCTTGGCGCACAGCTTCTCGGAGTAACCCTTGCCCTTCTGAGCGGCCTCGGTCGAGACGTCCTTGAGGACGACGTCGATGCCCGCGCGGGCGCACGAGTAGGCGATGCCAGCGCCCATCATGCCCGCGCCGAGGACGGCGACCTTGGTGACCTTGCGGGGCTCGACGCCCTTGGGGCGGTTGGCGCCGGAGTTGACGGCCTGGAGATCGAAGAAGAACGCCTGGATCATGTTCTTCGAGATCTGCCCGGCGGCCAGCTCGACGAAGTAGCGGGCCTCGATGACCTGGGCGGTCTCGAAGTCGACCTGGCTGCCCTCGACGGCGGCGGCGAGGATGCGGCGCGGCGCCGGGTAGGGGGCGTTGTTGGTCTGCTTGCGCAGGCTGGCCGGGAACGCGGGCAGGTTGGCGGCGAACTTGGGGTTGGCGGGTGTGCCGCCGGGGATCCGGTAGCCGGGCTTGTCCCAGGGCTGCTGGGACTCGGGGTTGGCGTCGATGAACGCGCGGGCCTTGGCCAGCAGTTCGTCGGGGGTCGCGGCGACCTCGTGGATCAGGCCGTTCTGCAACGCGCGCGTGGCGTTGTACTGGGTGCCCTGGAGGAGGACCTTCAGCAGGGCGTCGGCGATGCCCAGGAGGCGTACCGTGCGGACGACTCCGCCACCGCCGGGGAGCAGGCCGAGGGTGACCTCGGGGCAGCCGATCTTGGTGCCGGGGGTGTCGAGGGCGACCCGGTGGTGGCAGGCGAGGGCGAGCTCGTAACCGCCGCCCAGGGCCGCGCCGTTGATGGCGGCGACGACGGGCTTGCCGAGGGTCTCGATGCGGCGCAGGTTGCGCTTGATGGCGAGGCCGCCGTCGAAGAGGTCCTGGGCGGTCTCGGGGGTGACCCGGATGAGGTCGCGCAGGTCGCCGCCGGCGAAGAAGGTCTTCTTGGCGGAGGTGAAGATGACGCCCCGGATCGAGTCCTTCTCGGCCTCCAGGCGGTCGGCGATCGCGGCGATCGACTCGACGAAGGCCGCGTTCATGGTGTTGGCGGACTGGTTGGGGGCGTCGAGGACGAGGGTGACGACGCCGGTGTCGTCCTGTTCCCAGCGGATGGTGGTGCTCTCGGTCATGGCTCGTGTCTCCGTGAAGTCTCTTGGTTCCGCGGGGATTTCAGATGCGCTCGACGATGGTGGCGATGCCCATGCCGCCGCCCACGCACAGCGTGGCGAGGCCGTAGCGCTTGTCCTGGCGCTCCAGTTCGTCGACGAGCGAGCCGAGGATCATCGCTCCGGTGGCGCCGAGGGGGTGGCCGAGGGCGATGGCGCCGCCGTTGACGTTGACCTTGTCCAGGGACAGGCCCATGTCCTTCACGAAGCGCAGCACGACCGCCGCGAACGCCTCGTTGATCTCGACGAGGTCGATGTCGTCGATGGTCAGGCCGGCCTTGGCGAGGGCCTTGCGGGTGGCGGGGGCGGGGCCGGTGAGCATGATGGTCGGCTCGGAGCCGGAGACGGCGGCCGAGACGATCCGCGCACGGGGGGTGAGGCCGTAGCGCTCGCCGATCTCCTTGGAGCCGATGGCGACCAGGGAGGCGCCGTCGACGATGCCGGAGGAGTTGCCCGCGTGGTGGACGTGGTCGATCTTCTCGACCCAGTGGTACTTCTGCAGAGCGACCGCGTCGAAGCCGCCCAGTTCGCCGATGTCGGCGAAGGAGGGCTTGAGCTTCGCGAGGGAGTCGGCGGTGGTACCGGGGCGCAGGTGCTCGTCGTGGTCGAGGACGGTGAGCCCGGCGCGGTCCTTCACGGGAACCACGGAACGGTCGAAGCGGCCCTCCTTGACGGCCGTCGCCGCGCGCTCCTGGGAGAGCGCCGCGTACTCGTCGACGTCACGCCGCGAGAAACCCTCGATGGTGGCGATCAGGTCGGCGCCGATGCCCTGCGGCACGAAGTTGACGGCCAGGTTGGTCATCGGGTCGTTGAACCAGGCGCCGCCGTCCGAGGCCATCGGCACCCGGGACATCGACTCGACGCCACCGGCGAGGACCAGGTCCTCGAAGCCGGAACGGACCTTGGCGGCGGCCATGTTGACCGCCTCGAGACCGGACGCACAGAAGCGGTTCTCCTGGACGCCGGCCACCGTGTCGGGCAGTCCGGCGGCGATCGCGGCGATCCGCGCGATGTCGGAGCCCTGGTCGCCGACCGGGCCGACGACACCGAGGACGATGTCGTCGATCGCGGCCAGGTCGAGGCCCGGGAAACGGCCCTGGATCTCGTGGATGAGACCGACGACCAGGTCGATGGGCTTCGTGCCGTGCAGGGCGCCGTTCGCCTTGCCGCGGCCGCGCGGGGTGCGGATCGCGTCGTACACGTACGCTTCGGTGCTCACTGACAAGCCTTTCAACGAGGGTTTTTACGCGGTAGGGGGTCAGAGCCAGTTCTTGACGGTCTCGACCAGGCGGGCCGGGTCCGGGCCGACGGGGGTGATGTCGAGCATGGTCACGCCCGCCTCGCGGTAGGCCTCGATGCGGTCGCGGACGTAGCCCTCGGGGCCGCACAGGGATATGAGCTCGCAGAACTCGTCGGGTACGGCCGCCTCGGCCTCCTTCTTGCGGCCGGAGAGGTACAGCTCCTGGATGAGCCGGGCCTCCTTCTCGTAGCCGTAGGCGACGGCGAGGTCGTTGTAGAAGTTCTTGCCGGGGGCGCCCATGCCTCCGACGTACAGGGCGATCTTGGGGCGGACCAGGTCGCGGGCGGCGGCCGCGTCGTCGCCGATGGCGAGCGGGCCGCCCGCGACGATCCCCAGAGGTCCCAGGGCCGGGTCACGGCGGGCGGCGCCCTCCGCCAGCGGGGTCCCCCAGACCTCATGGGCCCGCTCGGGGATGAAGAAGATGGGCAGCCAGCCGTCGGCGATCTCGGCGGTCATCCGGACGTTGGCCGGGCCCAGCGAGGCGACGTAGAGCGGGACCTCGGCGCGCACCGGCTTGGTGAGGATCTTCAGGGGCTTGCCGAGGCCGCCGGGGCGGGGCATGTCGGTGATGCCGTGGTGGTCGATGACCTCGCGGCGCAGGATGCGGCGGGTCAGCTCGATCGTCTCGCGGGTACGGCCGAGCGGCTTGTCGTACGCCTTCCCGTGCCAGCCCTCGACGACCTGCGGGCCGGAGGCGCCCAGCCCGATGATCGCGCGGCCCCCGGAGACCATGTCGAGACCGGCGGCCGTCTGGGCGATCAGGGCGGGGGTGCGGGAGTAGACGTTGAGGATCGCGGAGCCGATCTTCATCCGCTCGGTGCGGGCGGCCAGGTAGCCCATGAGGGTGGGCGAGTCGAAGCCGTAGGCCTCGGCGACCCAGACCGCGTCGAGGCCCGCCGGTTCCAGTGCGGCCGCCCGGTCGGCCGCGGCCCGCGGGTCGCCCGCGTAGTCGAGGAAGGTGGAGAGCTCCATCAGGTGGGGTCCTTGTCGTGGTCGTCGAGCAGTGCGGGTACGTCCCAGTCGCGGGCCACGCCGGTGGTGTCCGCGCCGGGCCGGGCGGGGGCGGTCCGCACGGCCGTGGGGGTCGCGGAGAAGCGGGGGGCGGGGGCGGGCTGGGTGATGCCGCCGTGGTCGGTGAAGGTGCCGCGGGCGGCCAGATGGGGGTGGTGCGGGGCCTCCCGGAGGGACAGCACGGGGGCCACGCAGGCGTCGGAGCCCTCGAAGACGGCCGTCCACTCGGCCCGGGTGCGGGACTTGAAGCGGGCGGCGACCCGCTCGCGCAGTTCGCCCCAGCGGGTCCAGTCCTTGCGGGCGTCGGCCAGGTCGTCGAGGTCGCCCAGCAGCTGAAGGAACTCGGCGTAGAACTGCGGCTCCAGGGCGCCGACCGCCATGTAGCCGCCGTCGGCGGTCTCGTAGGTGCCGTAGTACGGGCAGCCGCCGTCCAGCAGGTTGGCGGCGCGCCGGTCGTGCCAGCCGCCGGCGGCGACCATGCCGTGGATCATCGCGGCCAGGTGCGCGGTGCCGTCCACGATGGCGGCGTCAACGACCTGGCCGGTGCCGGTCGCGCGCGCGTGGTGGAGCGCGGCGAGGACGCCGACGACGAGGTAGAGGGAGCCGCCCGCGTAGTCCCCGAGCAGGTTGGCGGGGACGGCCGGGGGTTCGTCGGGGCGGCCGATCATGCCGAGGGTGCCGGTGAGGGCGATGTAGGCGATGTCATGGCCCGCGCGGTGCGCGAGGGGCCCCTCCTGGCCCCAGCCGGTCATCCGGCCGTAGACCAGGCGGGGGTTGCGGGCGTGGCAGTCCTCGGGGCCGACGCCGAGGCGCTCGGCGACGCCGGGGCGGTAGCCCTCGATCAGGATGTCGGCGCGCTCGGCGAGGTCGAGGACGCGGGCAGGACCGTCCGGGGACTTCAGGTCGACGAGCACGGAGCGCTTGTTGCGGTTGGTGACGTCGTACGCCGGGTCGATCGCGAGTCCCTGGCCGCCGGGCCGGTCGACGCGGACCACGTCGGCGCCCAGGTCGGCGAGGAGCATCGCGGCGAACGGGCCCGGTCCGATGCCGGCCAGCTCGACCACGCGCACACCGGAGAGCGGGCCGTGTCCTGGCGTCCCTGCCGTGGTCATGCCGCCCCCAGTCATGTGACACAACTGATGTAACACCGACGATGTTAAGAACACGTTCCACTGGACACAAGAGTAGACGAGCAAGCGCTTAGTCAAGATACCCGGTGGGGGTGCGTCCGCACTCCTCACGCTAGCCTCAGCCACCGACAACGGCGCGGGTTGCAGGACCGAGAGGTGTCATGAGCAGGCTGAGAACGACGGACCGTCCGTACGACATCGTGCTTTTCGGAGCCACCGGCTTCGTCGGCGCGCTCACCGCCGAGTACCTCGCCGAGCACGCTCCCGAGGGCCTGCGCTGGGCGATCGCGGCCCGGGACGAGCGCAAGCTCGAAGAGCTGCGGGAGCGGCTGCCGGGCGGCGCGGAGGTCGGGCTGCTGCGCGCCGACGCCGCGGAGCCCGCCACGGTCCGCGCCCTCGCCGAGCACGCGCGCGTGGTGGCCTCCACGGTCGGCCCGTACGGCCGTTACGGCGCGGACCTGGTCGCGGCCTGCGCGGACACCGGGGCGGACTATCTGGACCTGTGCGGTGAGCCCGAGTTCGTGGACCTGACGTACGTGCGGCACGACGCACGCGCGCGTGAGACGGGCGCCCGCCTGGTGCACGCGTGCGGCTTCGACTCGATCCCGCACGACCTGGGCGCCTACTTCACGGTCCGGCAGCTGCCGGAGGGCGTGCCGCTGACCGTGGACGGCTTCGTGACGGCCGACGCGACCTTCTCCGGCGGCACCTTCGCCTCCGCGCTGGACCAGTTCGCGCGCCCCCGGCAGATGTTCGCCGCCGCCCGGGACCGCGCCCGGCACGAGCCCCGGCTGATGAGCCGGCGGGCGAGCGCTCCGGCGGGCGCCCCGCGTTTCGCGCCCGAGGTCGGCGCCTGGGCGCTGCCGCTGCCCACGATCGACGCGCAGATCGTGCGCCGTTCGGCGAAGGCGCTGGACCGCTACGGCCCCGACTTCCGCTACCGGCACTACGCGGCCGTCGACCGTCTGCCGGTCGCGCTCGGCGGGGTCGCGGCCGTCGCCGCGGTGGCCGCGGCCGCCCAGGTGCCGCCCGCCCGGCGCTGGCTGTCGGACCGTCTGAAGCCCGGGGACGGGCCGAGCGCGGAGAAGCGGGCTCGCAGCTGGTTCACGGTCCGGTTCGTCGGCGAGGGCGGCGGACGGCGCGTGTTCACGGAGGTCTCGGGCGGTGATCCCGGCTACGGCGAGACGGCGAAGATGTTCGCCGAGTCGGCGTTGTCGCTGGCCTTCGACGACCTGCCGCCGACGGCCGGCCAGGTCACCACGGCCCAGGCGATGGGCGACGCGCTGACCGAGCGGCTGCGCGCGGCCGGGATCGGGTTCCGGGTGGCGGCGACCCGCTGAACCCCTAGGACTGCCACTGGATCACGGTGTAGAGCATCCCGGCCACCCACCCGGACCCCACCACCACGGCGAGGACCAGCGCGGCCGCCACCGGGCGCCCGACGGGCTGGGCGGAGGCGGCAACGGACTCGGAGGTGCGGTATGTGGTCATGCGGCAAGCCTGCCGTCGGACTGTAACGGCCACATCCGTACTCGTACTCAGAATCGCTACTCAGGCCTGAGCTTCACGCAGCGCGCCGCGGCACAGGGCGTCCGCGCGGCGGGTGGTCTCCGGCAGCCGGTACTTCGGGGTGAGCGCGAGGGTGTGAGCGCAGGCGTTGTCCAGGCTCACCCGGTGGCCCACCGACACGAACACGGGCTTGACGCCGTGCCGGGTGCGCAGGGCGCGGCCGACCTCCTCGGTGCCGGCGAGCAGCGGTGCGTGGCTGCCGCGCGGGGCGTCCGGGTCGTCGTACGCGAAGGTGAACGGGTTCTTGGCGACGCCGATCGTGGGCAGGCCGGTGAGGACTCCGAGGTGACTGGCGAGGCCGAAGCGGCGCGGATGGGCGAGGCCGTAGCCGTCACAGACCACCAGGCCCGGCGGGCACGGGAGGGCGTCCAGGGCGGCCCGCACCGTCGGGATCTCCCGGAAGGCGAGCAGTCCCGGCACGTACGGGAAGGAGACCCGGCCGACGGCGGTCGCCTCGGCGACGACCTCCAGGCTCGCCGCGTCCAGCACGACGGCCGCCGCCGCGACCAGGTCCCGCTCGTCGTCATAAGCCACGTCGACGCCCGTGACATGCCCGGTACCGGGCGCCGGACCCGGCTCGTCGAGGATCACCCGCCCCCGCAGCTCGTCCTGCACGGCCAGAGCCTGTTCCTCGGTCGCGGGCCAGTCCGCGGGTACGCATACGGTCGTCATGGTGACCCCGAGCGTACGACGCGCCACGCGCGCGTGCCGATTTCCGGTGACCGGGTCAGCGCTTCCTGTCGCCCGAAGCCCGTTGCAGCTGGGCCTTGTTCATGTCCGAGCGGCCCTCGGTGCCGCGCTGCCCGGCCTCCTCGTGGAGCTGGTCGCAGGTCGGGCCCTGGGACCCGGTGTGGGACCGCTTGCCGCCGCGTCGGCCGGACGGCGTGTCCTGGATCGACGTACGGCCGGCGGTCTTCGACTCGCCGGAGCGGGCGCGTTCCTTGTTGACGGTCCGGGCGCCGCGCGCCTCCCGCGGGTCAGTGCTCCAGGCGTGCCGCCCGCCCCTGCTCGCCGGCCGCCCAGCAGCTGAGGTCGGGTGTGCAGGCCACGGTGTCGTACGAGCCGGTGTCGACGGTCCGCCAGGTGCGGCCGCCGTCGGTGGTCAGGTCGGTGCCGGTGGGGCCGACGGCGAGGGCGGTGCTGCGGCTGTGCGGGAGCCAGGCGGCGCCGGAGCGGTAGGCGGGCGGCGGGGTCGTGGCGGGCTGCCAGCTGCGGCCGCCGTCGGGGGTGAGCGCGGCCGCCTGCGGGGAGGGCTGGTCGGCTCGGTAGTCGCCGCCGACCGCGAGGCCGTGGGTGCGGTCGCGGAAGGCGAGGGCGAAGACGCCCTTGGCGGGGTCGCCCGCCGGGATCGGTGTGTCGGCGGCGGTCCAGGTGCGGCCGCGGTCGGTGGAGTGCAGCACGCGCGCGTGCGCGCCGCCGCCGGTGGCGAGCCAGGCGTCCTTCGGCCCAGAAGTGACCAGGCACTGGCCGCTCGCGGCGAAGCCCGCCTCGCCGTCCAGGGCGGGCGGCATGCCGGTGTCCGGCAGCACCCGCCAGGAGCGGCCGCCGTCACTCGTGGACAGGATGCGGAACTTCCCCTCGACCGGGTCGCTCATGGCGAGGCCGTGACGGCGGTCGAAGAAGGCCATGCAGTCGTAGAACGCGGCAGGGTCGGTGTTGCGGAAGGACTCGATCCAGGTCGTCCCACCGTCGTCGGTGCGGTAGACGCGGGACGCCTCGCCCTCGCCGATGGCCAGCACCACCGCGCGGCGCGCGTCGAACGCCTCGACGTCCCGGAACTGCAGGTCGCCAGCGCCCGGCGGGGAGACGTTCCGCCAGCTCGTCCCGCCGTCCGTGGTGCGCAGCACGGTACCGGCGGTACCGGCCAGCCAGGCGGTGTCGCGGTCGACGGCGGCCAGGCCGCGGAAGCGCACGTCCGGCGTGCCGGTGTCCTTGAGCACCCAGTGCGGTGTCTGTGCCGCGGCCCGCGCGGAGCCGACGGTCAGCGCCGCCAGTGCCGCCCCGCACGCCACCCCCACGGCCACCACACGGCTTGTACGTCCCGTTCGCCCTGCCCGTCGCGTGCTCCCCAAGCGCCTCATGGCGCGCGAAGCTAGCCCACTCCCCCGGTGGCGTCCAGAGGGCCCACCGGTCCCACCAGAAGTAAGCCGATGGTGTGAATACCTCCGGTGACACACGTCACCCGCTCTTCATGTGCACGGATCGGCGACTTCCGTCGTCTCTTCCAGTACCAGGTCTCACACGCCAGGAAATTCGTACAGCCGTCACGAGGGAGCAAGGCGTTGTCCACCGTCATAGAGCAGCCCGTAGAGGCCCGCCTGGTCGCGGCGTCGCCGCGCATGCCGAGCATTCCCGCCACCCTGTGCTACGACCGCGAGGACCCGTTCGCCGTCCGTATGACCTTCCCGGCCCCGGCCACCCTGGAGGGCGTCGACGTCTGCTGGACGTTCTCCCGCGAGCTGCTGGAGGCCGGCCTGCACGCCCCGGAGGGCAAGGGGGACGTGCGGGTGCGTCCGTACGGCTACGACCGGACCGTGCTGGAGTTCCACGCCCCCGAGGGCACCGCCGTCATCCATGTGCTGACCGGCGAGATACGCCGGTTCCTGAAGGCGACCGGCACTCTGGTGCCCGTCGGCCTCGAACACCTCCAGCTGGATCTGGATCACGACCTGACGGAGCTCATGCGCGACGCCTGCTAGGCGCCCGCCCCCGCGCCGCTCAGATGTTCCGGCGGCCGGCCATCAACTGGTTCAGCTCTCCGAATTCGAGGCCGCCCGCCAGCCTGCCGTACGTCCCCGCACCCAGCAGCTCCTGTGCGGCGAGACGGGTCACGGCGTGGACGGCCTGGGCGACGGCCGAGCCGACGCTCACCCGCGCCACACCCAGCGAGGCGAGCTCCGCGACCGGCGGTGCGCCGGGGCCGGCCATCACGTTCAGCGGCGCGTCGATCCCCTCGGCGAGGAGCTCGACGGTCTTCGGGTCGACGGCCCCGGGGACGAAGATCCCGTCGGCACCGGCGGCGAGGAAGGCCGCGGCCCGCTCCAGTGTGAGGTCCACTCCCCCGGCACCCCTCAGGAAGGTGTCGATCCGGGCGTTGACGAAAACCGGCACCCCCGCGGCGTCGGCGGCCTCACGGGCGGCGCTGATCCGTTCGGCCTGCTCTGCGACGACACGCAGCGGTCCCGTTCCGTCCTCGTACAGCGCGTCCTCGATGTTCACCCCGACGGCGCCCGCCTCGATCACGGCGCGCATCGTGTCGGCCACGGCCGCCGGGTCCTTGCCGTAGCCCGTCTCGACGTCCGCGCTCACCGGTACCTCGACCACTTCGGCGATACGTGCGACGGCGGCGAGCGCCCGGTCGCGGTCCAGCCGGTCCCCGTCCGCCGAGCCGAGCGTCCAGGACAGTCCCGCGCTGGTGGTCGCGACGGCGGCGGCGCCCGCGTCCTC
Organism: Streptomyces sp. NPDC101234; assembly: GCF_044767525.1. Classification (NCBI taxonomy): domain Bacteria; kingdom Bacillati; phylum Actinomycetota; class Actinomycetes; order Kitasatosporales; family Streptomycetaceae; genus Streptomyces; species Streptomyces sp. NPDC101234. The sequence goes on from NZ_JBIWOA010000011.1 coordinate 120,714, forward strand.
GACGATGCGGGCGCTGGTGACGTCCCAGGCGTTCGGGAGGACCAGCGGGGTGCCGGGGATGTGCAGGGCGCGGAAGGCGAGGGCACGGTCGCGAAGGGTGTTCTGGTTCGTCATGGGGACGACTCAACCAGCCGGAGCGGGGCGGTGGCTGGCAGGAATCCGACATGCATGTGGGGCTCCGGCCGGACCCCGTTCTTTAATGCGTTGACGCCTCGCCGAGCCCGCTCGTACGGTGTTCCACGTCCTGTTGTCGCCGATTGGAGAAGGACGTTGCTCGTCTGAGGTCCTGAGACACCGCGCCACACCCATGAGGTGTGTCCGTGGCGTACGACCTCGGCGTGCGAGCCGTCCCCCCGGCGCAGGATCTCTCCTGGCCCTTTCGGCTGCTGCCTCGCGGTGTCTCGACACGCGTTTGCCCCCGACACCGCAAGCAACCGCGAGGCGCCTTATGTCTTCTTCCGTCACCTGTACGTCCCTGTTCTTCGCCTGGCCCGACGGCTCCCCCGTCTTCGAGGGCCTCGACATCGCCTTCGGCCCCGGCCGCACGGGCCTGGTCGGTGTCAACGGCTCGGGGAAATCCACCCTGCTGAAGATCGTCGCCGGTGAACTCGTCCCCGCCGACGGCACCGTGAAGGTGGCCGGCGAGGTCGGCCACCTTCCGCAGAACGTCACCCTGGACACCGCGTTGCGCGTCGACGAGGCACTCGGCATCGCCGCCCGGCGGGCCGCGCTGCACGCCATCGAGGCGGGTGACGTGTCGGAGGCGCACTTCGAGACGGTCGGCGACGACTGGGACGTGGAGGAGCGCGCCCTGGTCGCCCTCGGCGAACTCGGCCTCGGCCACATCGGTCTGGACCGGACCGTCGGCGAGGTCTCCGGCGGCGAGTCGGTACTGCTGCGGCTGGCCGCGCTGCTCCTGAGGCGGCCGGACGTGCTGCTGCTCGACGAACCCACCAACAACCTCGACCTGTACGCCCGCAGGCGGCTGTACGCGGCCGTCGAGTCCTGGCCGGGCGTGCTGATCGTGGTCAGCCACGACCGCGAACTCCTCGACCTGGTCGACCAGATCGCCGATCTGCGCGCCGGGGAGGTCACCTGGTACGGCGGCACCTTCTCGGCGTACGAGGAGGCCCTCGCCGTCGAACAGGAGGCGGCCGAGCGGATGGTGCGGGTCGCCGAGTCCGATGTCCGCAAGCAGAAGCGCGAACTGTCCGACGCCCAGGTCAAGCTGGCCCGGCGCAAGCGGTACGGCCAGAAGATGTTCGAGCAGAAACGCGAGCCGAAGATCGTCATGGGGGCTCGCAGGCGTGCGGCACAGGAGTCCGCGGGCAAGCACCGCATCATGCACGAGGAGCGGCTCGCCGAGGCGAGGGAGCGGCTGGACGAGGCGGTGGAGGCGGTCCGGGACGACGACGAGATCCGCGTGGAGCTGCCGTTCACGGCCGTGCCGCCGGGCCGGAACGTGCTCACGCTGGAGAACCTGGAACTGGCCCACGGTTCACACGTCAAGGGGATCGTCGATCTGCGCGGGCCGGAGCGGATCGCGCTGATCGGGCGCAACGGCTCGGGCAAGACGACGCTGCTGCGGACGATCGCCGGGGAGCTGGCGCCGGTCGCGGGGGCGGCGTACACACACGTGCCGTTGCGTTTCCTGCCGCAGCGGCTGGACGTGCTCGACGGGGAGCTGTCCGTCGCCGAGAACGTGGCCCGGTTCGCGCCGGGCGCCACCAACAACCGGGTCCGGGCACGGCTCGCCCGCTTCCTGTTCCGGGGCGCCCGCGCCGACCAGAAGGCGGCCACGCTCTCCGGCGGCGAACGTTTCCGGGCGGCCCTCGCCGCGCTGCTGCTGGCCGAGCCCGCCCCGCAGCTGCTGATGCTGGACGAGCCGACGAACAACCTCGACATGGCCAGCGTGCGGCAGCTGACCTCGGCCCTGGAGTCGTACGAAGGTGCCCTGATCGTGGCCAGTCACGATCTGCCGTTCCTGGAGTCGATCGGGATCACCCGGTGGCTGCTGATGGCCGACGGGGAACTGACCGGCACCACACCGGAGGAGGTGGCACGTCTCGGGGAGGGCACAGCCTGACAACGGGGGTTTTGTCGGCACCGGCCCGCCCTGCATGATGGCGGTCCGGGGCCCCCACAACGGGCGCCGGACCGCGCCCCCGACCCCGGAGACCTGTCGTGCCCAGCAAGAAGGCCCTCATCCGCCGCCCCAGCCCGCACCTCGCCGAAGGCCTGGTGACGCACATCGAGCGGGAGAAGGTCGACGTCGAGCTCGCCCAGGAGCAGTGGGAGGCGTACGCGGAGAGCCTGCGCACGCACGGCTGGGAGACCATCGAGGTCGACCCCGAGGACGACTGCCCGGACTCGGTGTTCGTCGAGGACACGGTCGTCATGTACAGGAACGTGGCGCTGATCACCCGGCCCGGCGCCGAGGCCCGGCGCGCGGAGACCGCCGGGGTCGAGGAGGCGGTGGCCCGCCTCGGCTGCTCGGTGAACTGGATCTGGGAGCCCGGCACTCTGGACGGCGGTGACGTCCTGAAGGTCGGCGACACCATCTACGTCGGCCGGGGCGGGCGCACCAACGCGGCCGGGGTGCAGCAGCTGCGGGCCGCGTTCGAGCCGCTCGGCGCGCGCGTGGTCGCCGTACCGGTGAGCAAGGTGCTGCACCTGAAGTCGGCGGTCACCGCGCTTCCCGACGGAACGATTCTGGGGCACATCCCGAACGTGGACCGGCCCTCGCTGTTCCCGGGCTTCCTGGCGGTGCCCGAGGATGCCGGCGCCCATGTGGTGCTGCTCGGCGGCGGCAAGCTGCTGATGTCGGCGAGCGCCCCGAAGACCGCGGAGCTGCTGACCGATCTCGGCCACGAGGTGGTCACGGTGGACATCTCCGAGTTCGAGAAGCTCGAGGGATGTGTGACGTGCCTCTCGGTGCGGCTGCGGGAGCTGTACGTCTGACCGGGTGATCGGTTCACCCGGTCGGCCCCGGGACCTGCGGGTCCCATGACCGTTTGGCATGTCCCGATTCGCCTTGCGCACGGTACCTGATCAGCAGTGTTTACAGCGCACTTAACCTACGGCTTCGTAACCTACGAATTCGTAGCCTACGATCACGTAGGTTTCCGGCACCGCTCGCCGGCCTTCTCCCGTTCATAGCCCCTTGTTCGGCGTCCCCTGGAGTTCTCGTGACGATCACTTCTCCCCATCTCGGCAGCTCGTCCGCCTGGACCGACGCCCGGCTGCTGTACGCCCTGGAGGAAGTGGTCGAGCAGGAGCTGAACCGCCATCTCAAGGTCGCCAAGGACTGGATGCCGCACGAGTACGTGCCGTGGACGGACGCCCGTAACTTCCCCGGCTTCTTCGAGGACGGCGAGGCCTGGGGCAAGGAGCAGTCCAAGGTCACCGAGATCGGCCGGATCGCCCTGGTGGTGAACCTCCTCACCGAGGACAACCTGCCCAGCTACCACCACGAGATCGCCTCGCTGTTCGGCCGCGACGGCGCCTGGGGCACCTGGGTGCACCGCTGGACCGCGGAAGAGGGCCGGCACGGCATCGTGATGCGCGACTACCTGCTCGCCTCCCGCGCGGTCGACCCGGACAAGCTCGAGGCGTTCCGGATGTCGCACATGAGCGAGGGCTTCGAGTCCGACAACCGGCACTCGATGCTGCACTCGGTCGCCTACGTCGCCTTCCAGGAGCTCGCGACCCGCATCTCGCACCGCAACACCGGCCACCAGTCCGGCGACCCGGTCTGCGACCGCATGCTCTCGCGCATCGCGACCGACGAGAACCTGCACATGGTCTTCTACCGGAACCTGCTCAAGGCGGCCTTCGAGCTCGCCCCCGACCTGACCATGCAGGCGGTGCGGGACGTCGTGGTCGACTTCCGCATGCCCGGTCACGGCATCCCCGGCTTCGAGCGGGCCGCCGCGCAGATGGCGATCGGCGAGGTCTACAACCTGCGCATCCACCACGACGACGTGCTGCAGCCGGTGCTGCGCCACCTGAAGGTCCTGGAGATCGACGGCCTCGGCCCGGAGGGTCTGCAGGCGCAGGAGGAGCTCGGGCTGTTCATGGGCGGGCTGAACGCGGAGGCGTCGAAGTTCGACGAGAAGCTGGCCGCGCGCAAGGCACGGATGGCGGCGCGCGCCGGCGCGTGACCGACCGCGCGACGGGGCGCTCCGAGCCGCGCGCACGCGGCGGGGCGCTCTGAAACGCACCCTCGGGCGGGGCGCGCCGAGGCGCATTCCCACGGCGGGGGCGCGCCGAGGCCCGTTCCCGCAGCCGGGGCGTACCGGGGCGTGCGGATTTTCCGTGCGCCCTGTCGGTGGCCTGCGGCATCATGCGCGCGTGCGTGCTGACAACACCTCCGACCGGGCGGTCGGCTTCCTGCTGGACCTGATCGACTCCGCGGACGCCGACCGGGTACGCGCGCGTGTCGGCCTGCCCCTCCCGGCGCCGGAGGACCTCCGAGAGGCCCGGCGCAGACTCCCGTGGAGCCTGCCGGCGTTGCCGTCATCGGCGATGCTGTGGATGCTCCAGGAGGACGACCCGGATCTCAACGCCGTCGTCTGGCGCCTCCTTCCCGACCGGGACACCGCGCTGCGGCGGGCCATCCTGGACGGGGTGCCGTTCGGCCCCGGCCGGCTGCTCGCGGTGGAGGTCGACCCGGTCCTGCGTGACGACTACAAGGCACCGCAGGTCCCGGACCGGATCGCCCGCATCGGGCTGGTCCCGGCCCTGCGCGAGTCGGCCTCCATGGCCGCCGCGCGGGAGGCCACCTCCATGGTCTACCGGCGCGAGCACTGGCAGACCGTCGCCGAGGCGGACCGCGAGAACTCCCTGCCCGGTTACGTCCGTTGGGCCCTCTCGATCCGCCCGGACTGTCCGCCCTCGCTGCGCGCCCAGTTCGGCACCCACCGCAAGTTCGACTTCCGGGTCCGCCAGGCGGGAATCCTGGACGGCCCCGCCGAGTACGCTCTGGATCACGGCCCCGCCCTGGACGTGCTGAAGGTGCTGTCCATGGGGCACGTGATGTTCCCGAGCCGGTCCGCCGAGGCGGAAGCCGCCCTGCGGCCCCTGGTCCAAGATCACCTGGGCGACCGCGAGGAGGCCTGGGCGGTGCTGGCCCAGCTGATCGGCACCTTCCACGGCACGGTGGGGGAACTGGTCGTGACAGCGGGGGCGATCGCCTAGGCGACCCGTTGCCGGGCGGCCCGCTGCTTGTACTGCTCCGGATAGCGCTCGGTGAACTTCACCGCCCAGACCAGCAGAGCGACGGGGACGACCCAGTTGAACCAGTCGCTCTGCCCCGGCAGCCTGATGGCCAGCCAGGTGGACAGGGCCATCAGCGCGAAGACTACGCCCCAGGCCACGGTCAGCACCTTGTTGACGTGTGCGAAGACGGGCGAGGCCCAGAACTCGCGCGGTACCGACTGGCGGGCGTACTGCGCGGTGAAGGGGTCGGAGAGCAGGGAGCCGAGGGCCACGACGGCCACCACCGCGTTGGAGACGACCTGGGCATACGTCTCCAGCCAGATCAGTTCATGGCGGTGCAGGGCGAGCGCGAGGACGCAGAGCACGGCGAAGAACACGATGGCGACCATGTCGAGGAGGAAGTACCGGCCCCGGAGCATGTCCCTGCCGGAGAGCACCACCGCGGCGATCAGCGCGGCCAGTGCCGCGTACTCCCAGGTGCTGGGGGCGGCGACGACACCGAAGATGATCCACGGGGCGAAGGAGAAGAAGACACCCCCGGTGCTGACGGGCTTCTCGGCCCGGGTCGTGGTGGCGGGCCGCTGTTCCGTGTGTCCCATGGGAGCTCCTCCCATCGCCACGTCGCTCTTCTTCCAGCGTGCCCCGTGACCGAGCCGCGCGCATGCCTTCCCCAGTACGACACGGCTCCGGGGCTCCTGGAGTGGAAAGACGGACGTGTGGCGGGTTTCGACGCCGGCGGCCGGGCCGGGAACCGCCATGCCCCAACGGCTCCGGGTCTGTCTCTCAGGGGGCGGGGCGGCCGGATTCGAACCGGCGTGTTCTGGTTCTGGAGACCGGTGCGCCTGCCTCTGCGCTACGGCCCCGCCCTTGCGGCAGATCGTAATGCCTTGGCCCGCTGTCAGTGCCGGCTGGTACCAATGAAGCACTCGGGGAACCGCGCGGCGGGGGGCTGCACATGGCGTACGGAGAGCGGGGGCGGCCACGCCTTCTTGTGGCCGATCTGTCTGATCGCAAGGCCCTTCAGGCGTACCGGCCGGCGGATCCGGCGGTGGTGGCCGAGGCGCGGCGGCTGAAGGAGGCCGCGCTGCTGGACTTCGGGCTGACCGAGTCCGCGGTGGCCTCGTGGCTGTACTCGAAGTGCCCGCACCAGATCCCGACGACGGCGGTGGACACGGCGGCCGTGGTGGCCTCGGGCGACGGCACCTGTCTGCTGCTGTACAACCCGGACTTTTTCGTCGCGCTCGGCCTGGACGGCGTGAAGTTCGTGCTGTTCCACGAGGCCCGGCATCTGGTGCACCGCCATCTCCTGGCCGACGCCGAGCTGCGCGAGGACCCGGTGTTCACGCTGGCCGCCGAGGTCGCCATCAACCATGTGGCCCTGGTCCGCCTCGGCCGCGAGGCGCTGCCCCTGCTGGACGGCCGGCCGACGGGCGTCGATCCGCGCCGGGTGTACGACGCCTACCGGCAGGACCTGACCGCGCACGGCCTGGAGCCACTCGCCTTCGAGGTGTTCATCGAGACGGACATGCGGATCTACGGCGAGCTGAAGCGCATGTGCGATCCGCCGGTGCCACCGCCGCTGTGCCCGCATCTGGTGGCCGGCCTGGTCCCCGCCGACCAGGAGACGGTCGACGCGGTGACCTCCTCCGCGCTGCTCAACTCCCTGCTGGCGGCCCGGCGCGGACACGCGGGCGCCGAGCGTGAGCTGCTCGACCTCATGAGCCGTACGGAGGAGGGTTCCGCGCGGGCCGCGAAGCTCTGGGGAAACCTGGGCGCGGGGGTGCTGCGCGGCGAGACCACCCGCACCCGGACCGTCGACTGGTGGCAGCGCTGGCTGGTCGACGTGCTGGGTTCCCGGCTGCGCGACGGCGAGCGCCTGGTGTACCCGAAGAAGCGCGGCGCCCTGCTCGCCGCCCTGGGGCAGGACCCGATGCTCGCGCGGCGCGGCCCGGTGCGGGACAAGGTGCTCGTCATCGCCTACGACACCTCGGGGTCGATGCCGGACCAGGTGATCGACTGGCTCACCCGGCTGGTCGGCCGGATCGACGGGGTGGCGGCGCACTGGCTGTCCTTCGACGCCGTGGTGATGCCGTTCCGGCCCGGCGAGAGGGTGTACGGCGGTGGTGGCACCAGCTTCCAGGTGGTCGCGGACTACGTGGAGGGCCGTACCGAGGTGGCGGGCCGGCGCTGCGACGTGACCCCGGACGCGGTCGTCGTCCTGACCGACGGCTACGCACCGCCGATCACACCGGCCGAGCCGGAGAAGTGGATCTGGCTCATAACCGACGGCGGCAACGACTGGCCCGATACGCACACACCCGCGATGGACTGCCATCGCGTCACCACAGGATCGCGGTAGATGACCACAGAGGCAGAGACCACAGAGGCCGAGACCACAACCACCGAGGGCGGGAAACCGGCGGCGGCGTCCCGGCTGGAGTCCTTCATCGACGCGATGATCGACATGGGGCAGACGGGGCAGATCTTCGGCGAGCACGGCATCGGGAAGACGGCGACGTTCTTCTCGCACATCGCCCGCGCCCACCCGGACACCACCCTGGTGTACGTGCCGGCGGCGAACCTGACCCCGGACGATCTACTGGTCAACGCGCCGGTCAGGGACCCGCGCACGGGTGAACTGGTGCTGCGCCAGCTGGTGATGAGCCGGCTCAGGCCGGGCCGGCCGTTCGTGCTGCTCATCGACGACTCGCTGCAGGCGGGCGACACGATCCAGTCGCAGCTGATGCAGATCGCCTGCAACTGGTCGCTGGGTGAGCACGATCTGCGCGCCCTGGGCTGCGTCGGCGTGTTCCTCACCGACAACGAGTCACTGACGGAGACCTCGGCGCGCCGTGGGGACCTGGCGCTCCTGGACCGCATGGTGACGATGCGGATCACTGCGAACGACACCTCCTGGCGCCGGCATCTCGCGGCCAGGTACCGCCCGTGGGACCTGCGTCCGGTGTTCTCCCTGTGGGCGTCGCTCTCCCCCGCCCTGCGCGAACTGCTCTCCCCGCGCACCCTCGACCACGTCCTGGCCAACGCGCGCGAGGGCTTCCCGCTGCGCTGGGGCCTGCCTCTGGTCGACGGCGAGCGGCTGCGGCTCGCCGAACCGGGCCCGGACGGCAGACCGGGCCAGAACCGCACGGCCGAGATTCTGGACCGGATCGCCGCGAGCATCGGCGTGGCCAATCCGGCGACGATCGCGGACCCGGTGCGGCAGGTGGTGCGGGCGGCCCTGCGCAACCGCTGGACGGTGCTGCTCCAGGGGCCGCCGGGCTGCGGCAAGACGGAGCTGGTGCGGGAGACCCTGCGCGATGGCCTCGGCCGGGACCCGCTCTACTTCTCCCTGCCGGTGACGAACGTCGAGGACCTGTGCGCGCCGGTCCCGTCCCCGGACGGCACCCTGGACAACCTGCTCGCCGCGCCCTTCACGGGTCCGGAGCCCAAGGCGATCGTCTGGGACGAGTACAACCGGCCCAAGGACAGGGCCGCGTTCGCCAAGCTGATGGAGGTCACCCAGGAGTGGTCGCTGGCGGGGCGGCGGATCGAGCACCTGCGGGCGCAGATAGCCGTGCAGAACCCGCCGTACCACCTGGGCCGCAAGCTGCTGGTGTCGCGGAACAACATCGCCCAGGCGACCCGTTTCACGGCCTCGCTCACGGTCGAGCCCGAGGACATCCCGGCCAACGAGTGGCTGCTCGCGAGGTACGGCCGGGACGCCGAGACGGTCCTGGAGTGGTGGAAGCACGACATCGACGACGAGGGACGGGCCTGGATCACCAAGCGGACCCCGGAGCGGCTGATCAAGCTGCACCGCAAGGGGCTGCCGCTGGAGATGGGCATGGTCTACCTCGGCGACGGCGAGTACGCGCCGGTGCCGCTGACCGCCCTCATCGACCGCTTCAAGGGGCGCCCCGTCACCGGTCTGCGCGAGTTGGCCCGGGACGTCGGCGCCTGGGAGACCCGGCTGCGCCGGGCGGCCGCGCTGTCCGACGAGGGCGGTGACGACAGCGACGTGGTCCACCAGATCCTCGCCAACGCCGAGCTGTCGCAGCTGAAGAGGCATCGGGCGGTGGTGCTCCGGCTGGTGTCGCTGCTCCCCGCCAAGCTGCGCGCGACCTATCTGGTGGGGGCCTCGGAGCGGCAGCAGCGGTACTGGTCGGAGGTGTTCATGGAGACCCGCAGGCGCTGACCGTCAGGGCTCCTGCGGTGCCGTCCGGTGGACGCTGCGTACGGCGGCCACGTCGGCCGGGACCGCCGGTGCCGGGATGTGGGCGCTGAGGTCGGCCAGGCGGCGCTTGACGCTGGTGGCGATGCCGGTGCCGAGGCGGTAGCGGGTGGCGGTTGCGGCGTCGACCGCGTGGTCGAGGAGGCGGTGGGCCTCGCGGCTGCGCATGCCGGTGTGGGTCAGGACGAGATGAGCGAGGCGGTGTTCGGCGTCGGCGAGGGCCCGGCCGATGGCGTCGGCCGCGGCCAGGTCCACCCGGTTGTCGGGCGCCGCGAGTACGGCCGCCGCGCGGACCCGCCCGAGGTCGAGCAGGGTGACGCCCGCCGAGGCCGCCGCTGTCACCAGGCGGGCGGCGGCCGACGGCCCGATGCCGTTGCTGGCGACGGACAGCCGGGTGAGGTGCCCGTACGGCGCCCGGTCCAGCGCGTCGGCCAGCAACAGCGCGCCCTCGTCACCCAACCGCGCGGCGGACACGTACAGTTCGTCGACCGCTCCCTGGGCGACCACGGCCGCCAGCGCCCGCGCACCGGCCTCGCCCAGCGGGTTGCCGCCGGCGAAGAGCCGCTCGATGCGGCGCCCGTTGCCGGCCGCCGCCAGCAGTGCGTCGGCCAGGACCGCCGCTCCGGCCGGGTCCAGCCCGGTCTGGACGAGGTCGAGGGTGCGCAGGGAGCGGGCGGATTCGATCAGTTCGGCGGCCGCCCGGCCGCCCCCGCTGCCCAGCGGGTTGCGCTTGAGCCAGACGCCGGTGACGACCTGCGGTGAGGCGCGCAGCTGGTCGGCGATCCGGCAGGCACCGCCCGCCGTGATGCCGTTGCAGCCGAGGTAGAGCGTCTCCACCTCGGCGCCGGAACCGGCCACGGCTTCGGCGCCGTCGTCGCCCAGCGCGTCCGTGCCGAGCAGCAGGTGCCGTACCGGAGAAGGGCCCTGGCCCAGGGCCTCGGCGATCAGGGCGGCGCCCGCCGCGCCGACGCCCTGCTTGCACAGGTCGAGGCGGCCGTCGGGCAGGGCGGTGCCGGCGGTGAAGTCCAGCCGCTCCCCGGCCGGGCGTCCGGCCCGCAACCAGTCCAGCAGCAGGGCGAGTTCGGCGGCCGGGCGCGGAGCGATGTGCGGTACCCCGGCGAAGGTCTGCTGCTGTGGGTCCGCGCTCACCACGCCGCCTCCCGGTAGTCCTTCAGGAACACCCCGGACACCGGGTCGCCCGCCTCGCCGCGCACGATCGGGTCGTAGACGCGGGCCGCCCCGTCGACGATGTCCAGGGGTGTACGGAAGCCGGCACCGGCCATCCGGGCCTTCTTCGGGGCCGGGTTCTCGTCGGTGATCCAGCCGGTGTCGACGGCGCACATGTGGACGCCCTGCCCGGCGAGTTCGGCCGCGCTGGTGCGGGTGAGCATGTTGAGGGCGGCCTTGGCCATGTTGGTGTGCGGATGTCCTGCCATCTTGTTGCGGACGGCGAACCGGCCCTCGACCGCGGTCACGTTGACGACATAGCGGCGGGGGTGCGGGGAGGCGAGCAGCAGCGGCAGCAGCCGGTCGCACAGCAGGGCCGGGGCGAGGGCGTTGACGAGCTGGGTCTCCAGGACCTCGGCGGGGTCGAGCTCGCCGAGCCGGGCCGACCAGGAGTTCTCGGGCGAGGGATCGGGCAGCAGCCCGGCCTCGTCGGCCTCCCGCAGCGCGACGGGCAGGGACGCGGCTCCGCTCTCCAGCATCCGCATCGGCGTGAATCCGGGGGCCTGCCGGGCGCCCGGGGGCAGTGCGTCGCGTTCACCGGAGGCCAGCAGGGCGTAGGACTCGGGCGGCCTGCGTACGGTCTGGGCCGCGTTGTTGACGAGGATGTCCAGCGGCTCGCCCTCCTGCCGCAACTCCTCGCAGAGTCCCAGCACTTGGCGCGGGTCGCGCAGGTCGACGGCGAGGACGGTGAGGCGGTCCAGCCACTTGGCGCTGCCCGGCGCGGCCTCGAAGCGGCGCCGGGTGTCGTGCGGGAAACGCGAGGTGAGCAGGACTTCGGCGCCGTCGCGCAGCATCATCAGCGCCAGCTGGAAGCCGATCTTCACCCTGCCGCCGGTGAGCAGCACACGGCGGCCGCCGAGGTCGGCGCTCAGGGCACGGCGGGTGGTGTTGTCGGCGGCACAGCCGGGGCAGAGTCGGTGGTAGAAGGTGTCGACCTGCCGATAGGGCGACTTGCAGACGTAGCAGGTGCGCGGCTTGTGGAAGACGCCCCCGGCGCCGGGCACGGCAAGCGGCGCGTCCTCGCGGCGGTCCAGGGCGCCGGTCGCGGTCGCGGCCATCGCGGCGGCGTCGGCCGTCGACACCTCGCTGTTCCGCGTCCTGCGCCGGCGCAGCCGTCCGTCGCGGGCGAAGGAGGCGGCGACCTGCTCGGCGCGCAGCCGCACCGGGTCGTCGACGGGCAGCGCCCGCAGCTTCCCCACGACCTCATGGAAGGCGGCCAGTTCCGCCTCGGTGATCGCCTCGCTCATCCGTCCCGCCCCGTGTCCGCCGTACCGCGGTCCCGGCCGGATTCGAACCGGCGTATCCACCTTGAGAGGGTGGCGAGTCTGCCTCTGCTCTACGGAACCTCGTCACGCGGTCCGGACGACCGGATTCGAACCGGTGTGTCCGTCTTGCCAAGCGGTGCGCCTGCCTCTGCGCTACGTCCGGCCGCGTGACGGGATCGTATCCGGGCGACGGCGTACCGTCGTACACGATTTCCGGGGCGGATGTGGTTCAGCGGGACGCGCGCCGAAGGTCGAGGCGCTCCTTCTCGGACAGGCCGCCCCAGACGCCGAAGCGTTCGTCGTTGTCCATCGCGTACTCCAGGCAGGCCGAACGCATCTCGCACATACCGCAGATGCGCTTCGCCTCGCGTACCGAGCTGCCGGGCTCGGGAAAGAAGAAGTCCGCCCCGGTCTGCGCGCACAGCGCCTGCGCCTGCCAGGCCGGGACGGGCGTACGGGGCGGGGTGATGGTGTCGAAGTGCATGGCCAGGATCGTGCCGTGCGGCGAAAAACGTTCGCTCAACGCCCGCTCAACGCGGCGGCGGCACACCACGGCAGTCTCGATGATGCGCGTCCGCGCCCCGCCTGCGCACGGCGGCGCGCGCAACGGAATCAGAACACGGCGGGTGCGTCCAGTAACCCACGGTAACCGGGGTGGGTGCGCGTGGTACGGCAGCGATTGTCGGCGGGCGGTGGAAGACTCGGCGGAGCAGAGAACGCGACCCCCTTCCGAGGAGGGCGAAGATGCTCACCACCCGTTTCGTCAACGGCGCACCCAACTGGATCGACCTCGGCACCCCCGAGATCGACGGCGCCATCTCCTTCTACAACGGTCTCTTCGGCTGGCAGTTCCAGTCGGCGGGGCCCGACGCCGGCGGTTACGGATTCTTCCAACTGGACGGCAAAACCGTCGCCGGTGGTATGCAGACCACCCCCGAGCAGGGTCCGCCGTCCTGGAGCGTGTACTTCCGGAGCGAGGACGCGCAGGCCACCGCCAAGCTCGCCGAGCAGGCGCACGGCAGCGTCCTGGCCCAGCCGATGGACGTGATGGGCCAGGGCCGTCTGGCGATCCTCGCCGACCAGGCGGGCGTGCCGTTCGGTATCTGGCAGCCCGCGCTGACCAAGGGCGTCGACGTGGCGGGCGATCCGGGTTCGCTGTGCTGGGTCGAGCTGTACACCCCGGACATCGCGTTGGCCGCCGCTTTCTACCACAAGGTGCTCGGCCTGGAGACCTCCGGAGTCCCCTTCCCCGGTGGCACCTACACCTGTGTCAACCCGGCGGACGGCGGCGACGAGTCGATGTTCGGCGGGATGGTCCCGCTGGCCGAGGACCCGGCCGAGGCCCAGGCCGGTGCGTACTGGCTGCCGTACTTCGAGGTCGAGGACCCGGACGCGGTGGTCGAGAAGGCCCAGCAGACGGGCGGCAGGGTGCGGATGCCGGCCACGACGCTGGAAGGCGTGGGCCGCATGGCCAAGCTGGCCGACCCGTACGGCGCCCGCTTCGCGGTGATCAGGGGCGAGCCGCAGCAGAGTTGAGCCGGGCAGGGGTCAGGCGGAAGCGCGTCGTACCAATGTCGTGGGCAGGATGACACTGGACGGCGCGCCCGTCGCCGGCTTGTCGCGGGTCAGGGCGCGCAGCAGCAGCCGTGCCATCAACCGGCCCATCTCCTCTATGTCCTGACGGACCGTCGTCAGTGACGGCCCGGTCTGCTCGGTGACCGGCAGCACGTCGTCGAAGCCGATCACGGCCACGTCCTCGGGCACCCGGCGGCCGTGCTCGCGCAGGACGCGCAGGGCGCCGAGCGCGGTGAGGTCGTTGGCGGCGAAGACGGCGTCCACGTCCGGGCAGCGGTCGAGGAGTTCGCTCATCGCGCGTTCGCCGCCGCCCAGGGTGAAGTCGCTCAGGACGACCAGGCGCGGATCGGGCTCCCCCATGACGTCCCGGTAGCCCTGGAGGCGGTCGGCCGCCGACGTCTGGTCGAGGGGTCCGGTGATGTGCGCGATCCGCCTCCGGCCGAGGCCCACGAGATGCCGTACGGCGTCCTGGGCGCCGCCCCGGTTGTCGCAGTCGACGTAGACGGCGCTGTTCGAGCCGTCGCTCCAGCCGGGCCGTCCGCCGAACACGGTGGGGACTCCGGCGCCCTCGATCAGACCGGGCAGCGGGTCGTCGAGGTGGAGGGAGAAGACGAGCGCCCCGTCGACATGGCCGCCGGCGAGATAGCGGGCCACCCGCGCATGGTCGTCCCGCCCCTCGGTGAGCAGCAGTACGAGTTGGTTGTCTTGGGCGGTCAACTCCTTGCTGATTCCACGTAGTTGGAGGGCGAAGAAGGGGTCGGTGAAGATCCGGGTCTCAGGTTCGGCGATGACCACGGCGACGGCGTCGTGCCGTTTGGTCACCAGGCTGCGGGCCGCCTGGTTGGGGACGTAGCCGAGTTCCTCGACGGCCTGCCGGACCCGCTCGACGAGGGGTTCGCGCACCCCGTCCCCGCCGTTGACCACCCGTGACACGGTGGCCCGGGACACCCCGGCGCGTGCGGCCACGGCCTCCAGCGTGGGGCGCGACACTGCCTCGGACACTTCGGCCCTCCTCATCGGCGGCTGGCGATCAGGATAGCTCCGGTCGAACGGGGCGACGGGAGCGCTCACGCGGGTCCGGGGCCGCGGACCGCGGAGCCATGGTCCGCTCACCCGCCCTGCGGTGAAGTCCCGCCGTCAGGCGGACTGTTCGGGCTTGGCCCGGCTGGGCTGGACGCGTTTCGGCTCGCCCGGCATCTTGGGGTACTCGGGCGGATACGGCAGGTCCCCGAGACCGTGTTCCTGCTCGTCACGGCGGGCGAGTTCCAGGAGCGCGTCGAGGGAGTGGGCGTGGTCGTCCATGTCGGCGTGCACATCGCCGACTTCGGCGAACCGGGTAGGCATCGTGACCAGGTCGAAGTCCTCCGGCCGCACGTCGTCGACCTCCTCCCAGCGCAGCGGCGCGGAGACGGGGGCGTGCGGGCGGGGCCGCAGGGAGTAGGCGGAGGCGATGGTGCGGTCGCGCGCCGTCTGGTTGTAGTCGACGAAGATGCGCTCACCGCGTTCCTCCTTCCACCACTTGATCGTCACCCGGTCGGGCATCCGCCGCTCCAGTTCGCGGCCCACGGCGATCGCGGCGCGCCTGACCTGGGTGAAGGTCCAGCGGGGTTCGATGGGGACGAAGACATGCAGGCCGCGGCCGCCGGAGGTCTTGGGCCAGCCGCGCAGCCCGCCGAACTCGTCGAGGACGGCGCGCAGTTCGTGGGCGGCACGGACGGCGTCGCCGAAGTCGGTGCCGGGTTGCGGATCGAGGTCGATGCGGAGTTCGTCGGGCCGGTCCACGTCGTCGCGGCGTACCGGCCAGGGGTGGAAGGTGAGAGTGCCGTACTGGGCGGCCCACACCACCGCGGCCTCCTCGGTGGGGCACATCTCGTCGGCGGTGCGGCCGCTGGGGAAGGTGATGTGGGCGGTCGGGATCCAGTCGGGCATGCCCTTGGGGGCGCGCTTCTGGTAGAACCACTCGCCGTCGACGCCGTCCGGGTAGCGCTGGAGGGTGGTGGGCCGGTCGCGCAGGGCGCGCAGGATGCCGGGGGCGACGGCCGCGTAGTAGCGGGCGACGTCCAGCTTGGTGAAACCGCGCTCCGGGAAGAAGACCTTGTCGGGGCTGGACAGCCGTACGGTGCGGCCGGCCACCTCCAGTTCCACCGCGTTGCCCATGCGGCCACGGTAGGCGCACCGCCCCCACCCCGCATATCGGCCTGCGGCCGCCGCTTCTCAGGTCCGGGGCACGGCCCAGGTGACGGCGGGCCGGCGTTCGACGTCGTAGACGATCCGGTCGGGACGGCTCCCCCTGGCCAGACCGAACGTGAGCTTCCCGCGCAGGCAGTCGCCCGGTCCCACGGCCGCGCCCGAGACGGGATAGGCCGGGCCTGGTACGCCGTATCCGCTGAGCGCCAGCGGCTTGACGCGAGTGCCGTCCGCGAGGCGGAGCGTCCAGGGGGACTGGGCGACGATGACGTTGGTGCTGTCGGCGTCGGCGCACGTCCTGACCTCCAGTACGGCCCACTCGGGGTGGGGGAAGTCGGCGAGGCCGTCGGGGAGGTGCACGCCCTTCACGGGCTGGGTGTAGGTGAGGGCCGTGGTCGTGGCGGCGATGTGGCTGCCGTCGCCGTCGATGTCCTTCCAGTGCCGGCCGGACCCGAGCGTGAGCGCCTTGGCGGCGGTCGTGGGCGCGGGCGTGGAACCGGACACCTTGCCGTCGACGGCACCGCCGCCGGTGCAGGCCGTGGCGCCGGCCAGCAGCAGGGCAGCGGCGACGGTCGTGCGGATGCGCATGGATGTTCCCCCGTGGTGCGTTCGTGGTCGAGGAGCATCATCCGCGCCGGGCGGGCGCTGTGCGGTCCCTGTGTCCAGGTTGTGATCATCAGGCGTCCCCGGGAGGGCGGCTCCCGCGACGGGCGGGCGCCCGGGACCGCTCGTAGAGTCGGACGCATGGATCTGCCGGTGATGCCGCCCGTGAAGCCGATGCTCGCCAAGTCGGTGGCGAGCATCCCGCCGGACATGCAGTACGAGGCGAAGTGGGACGGCTTCCGTGCGATCGTGTTCCGGGACGGCACCGAGGTGGAGCTCGGCAGCCGCACCGGGAAGCCGCTGACCAGGTACTTTCCCGAGCTGGTGGCGGCCCTGAAGGAGCGGGTGCCCGAGCGGTGCGTGCTGGACGGGGAGATCGTCATCGCCCGGGAGGGCCGGCTGGACTTCGACGCGCTGACCGAGCGGATCCATCCGGCGGACTCCCGGGTGCGCACGCTGGCCGAGCGGACCCCTGCTTCCTTCGTCGCCTTCGACCTGCTCGCGCTGGACGACGAGTCGCTCCTCGACGTCCCGCTCACCGACCGCCGCGCCCTGCTCACCAGGGCCCTGACCGGAGTGACCCCACCCGTGCACCTGGCACCCGCGACCACCGATGTCGAGGTGGCCCGGCAGTGGTTCGAGGAGTACGAGGGGGCGGGCCTCGACGGGGTCATCGCCAAGCCGCTCACCCTGCGCTATCGCCAGGACGAGCGCGCCATGTTCAAGGTCAAGCACGAGCGGACGGCCGATGTCGTGGTGGCGGGCTACCGCTTCCACAAGAGCGGCCCGGTGGTCGGCTCACTGCTGCTGGGCCTGTACGACGACCGGGGCGCCCTCCAGCACGTCGGCGTGTCGGCCGCGTTCCCGATGAAGCGGCGGGCCGAGCTGATCGAGGAACTGGAGCCGCTGCGCATGGCCGACGTCTCCGGGCATCCCTGGGCGGCCTGGACGGAGGAGACCGCCCATGAGTCGGCCCGGCTCCCCGGGGCGCCGAGCCGCTGGTCGGGCAAGAAGGACCTGTCCTGGGTGCCGCTGCGGCCGGAGCGGGTGGCCGAGGTGGCCTACGACCACATGGAGAACGGGGCGCGGTTCCGGCACACGGCCCGCTTCCGCCGCTGGCGCCCGGACCGCACACCGGAGAGCTGCACCTACGCGCAACTGGAGGAACCGGTGCGCTACGACCTCACGCGGATCCTGGGGTCGTAGCCCTCCGCGCCTGCGGTCGTGGCCGCTCCCCGCCCGGAGCCCTGGCCCCTCCCGATGGCCGCCGATGCACGGGCAGGTGCGGGTCGTGGTCGCGCAGGCCTGGACCCGGCTAGGCCTGCGCGAGCGGGGCCTGCGGGACGAGGGGTTCCGTCGGATTGCGCAGCCCCTCCGCCGCGTCCGACACCCGGCGGATCAGCTCGAAGAACTGGGCCTGTTCCCCGGCCGAGAGCGGGGCCAGGAAGACCTGGTTCATCCGGGCGGTCCGCACGGCGAGCTTGCGGTGGGTGCGCAGCCCGTCGTCGGTGAGGCGCAGCAGGAAGCGACGGCCGTCCTGCGGATCGCGCACCTTGTCGAGCAGCCCGCGCCTGCCGAGCCGGCTGATCACCTCGGCGATGGTCGACCGGTCCAGCCCCACCCGCTCCCCCACCGTGCGCTGGTCCAGCCCCGGCTCGGCGACGAGCGCGTTCAGGACGGCGAACTGCGGCGAGGTGATCTCCTCCGAGACCATCGTGTTCCACAGCAGGTAGTGGGCCTGCTGAAGCCTCCGGGCCAGATGCCCGGGGTGGGTGGTGAGATCCACCGCGGCCATACGCACTCCCATGGTCCGAATTCGTTGGTGCACTGAACGATACCCGCAGACGACCAGCCTGTCTGTACACCCGTCTGCTATCGCCCCAGCTCTTGACGTGTGGCGACGCCAGTGGCAGCGTGAAGGATATCTCGCTGAAATACTCAGTGCCCTGATTAATTGGACGCCGAGAGCGTCACCCGGGCGCCAGGAAGAGATGGGGCTGCACACATGGACAAGGTGGTCGCCACGGCCGGGGAGGCGGTGGCCGATGTACCGGACGGCGCGTCGCTGGCGGTGGGTGGTTTCGGGCTGAGCGGTGTCCCGAACGTACTGATCGGGGCGTTGTACGAGCGGGGTGTCGGCGGTCTGTCGGTGGTCTCCAACAACTGCGGGGCGATGGAGACCGGCCTTG
This sequence comes from Streptomyces sp. NPDC101234, assembly GCF_044767525.1. Classification (NCBI taxonomy): domain Bacteria; kingdom Bacillati; phylum Actinomycetota; class Actinomycetes; order Kitasatosporales; family Streptomycetaceae; genus Streptomyces; species Streptomyces sp. NPDC101234. The sequence continues at coordinate 139,211 of NZ_JBIWOA010000011.1, forward strand.
CGGTGCTGCTCGCGGCGGGCCGGATCACCCGGGTGACGGGCTCGTACATCGGGGGCAACAAGGAGTTCGCCCGCCAGTACCTGGGGGGCGAGCTGGAGCTGGAGCTGATCCCGCAGGGAACGCTGGCGGAGCGGCTGCGGGCCGGGGGTGCGGGGATCCCGGCGTTCTACACCCCGGCCGGGGTGGGCACGCAGGTCGCCGAGGGCGGGCTGCCGTGGCGTTACGACGGCCAGGGCGGGGTCGCGCTGGCGTCGCCCGCGAAGGAGGTGCGGGAGTTCGACGGCACCGAGTACGTCCTTGAGCACGGCATCCGCACCGACTTCGCGCTGGTGCGCGCGGCCCGGGGCGACCGGCACGGGAACCTGGTGTTCAACAAGTCCACCCGCAACTTCAACCCGCTCGCGGCGATGGCCGGCAAGATCACGATCGCCGAGGTCGAGAAACTGGTGGAACCTGGAGAGATCGACCCGGACGCGGTGCACCTGCCGGGCATCTTCGTGCAGCGGGTGGTCGCGCTGACCCCGGAGCAGGCGGCGGACAAGGAGATCGAGCAGCGGACGGTGAGCAGCTGATGGCCTGGACGCGCCGGCAGATGGCCGCACGGGCGGCCCGCGAACTTCAGGACGGGCAGTACGTCAACCTCGGGATCGGGCTGCCGACCCTGATCCCGAACTACCTGCCGGAGGGGGTGGAGGTGATCCTGGAGTCGGAGAACGGCATCCTGGGCACCGGCCCCTATCCCACCGAGGACGCCGTCGACCCGGATCTGATCAACGCCGGCAAGGAGACCGTCACGGTCCTGCCGGGCGCCTCGTTCTTCGACTCGGCGCTGTCGTTCTCGATGATCCGCGGCGGGCACATCGACGTCGCCGTCCTCGGGGCGATGCAGGTCTCCGCGGGCGGTGACCTGGCGAACTGGGCGATTCCCGGGAAGCTGGTCACAGGGATCGGCGGGGCGATGGACCTCGTCCACGGCGCCCGCACCGTCATCGTGGTGATGACGCACACCGCGAAGGACGGCGCGCCGAAGATCCTTGAGCAGTGCGCGCTGCCGCTGACCGGCAAGGCCTGCGTCGACCGGATCATCACCGACCTCGGCGTGATCGACGTGACCGACGACGGCCTGGTGCTGGTCGAGACCGCGCCCGGGGTCGGTGTGGAGGAGATCGTCGCCAAGACCGACGCGAAGCTCGCTGTCCCGGAGGATCTGCTGTGAACACGGTGTACATCGTCGACGCGGTACGCACGCCGATCGGCCGTTACAACGGCGGTCTCGCTCCAGTGCGCCCGGACGACCTGGCCGCCCACGCCATCCGCGAACTCCTCGCCCGTATCCCCGAGTTGGACCCGGCCCGGATCGAGGACGTCTACTTCGGCAACGCCAACGGCGCCGGCGAGGAGAACCGCAACGTCGGCCGGATGGCCGCGCTGCTGGCGGGCCTGCCGACCTCCGTGCCGGGCGTCACGGTCAACCGGCTGTGCGCCTCCGGCCTTGAGGCGGTCATCCAGGCGGCCCGAGCGATCGCCGTCGGGGACGCCTCCATCGCCGTGGCCGGCGGCGTGGAGTCGATGACCCGGGCGCCGTATGTCCTGCCCAAGAGCGACCGGCCGTTCCCCGCCGGCAATGCCGAGCTGTACTCGACCACGCTGGGCTGGCGGATGGTCAACCCGAGGATGGACCCGCAGTGGACCATCCCGCTGGGCGAGTCGGCGGAACGCATCGCCGACAAGCACAAGATCAGCCGCGAGCAGCAGGACGAGTTCGCCCTCGCCTCCCATCAGAAGGCTGCGGCCGCGCAGGATCAGGGCCTCTTCGACGCCGAGTTGGCGCCGGTGTCGATTCCGCAGCGCAAGGGTGAGGCGGTCGTCTTCGCCGCGGACGAGTGCGTACGGCCGGACGCCTCCCTCGCCGCGATGGCCAGGCTGAAGCCGTCCTTCCGTGCGGAGAGCGGCACGGTGACCGCAGGCAACGCCTCGCCGCTCAACGACGGCGCGGCAGCTCTGCTGCTCACCGACGAGGAGGGGCTGCGTTCGCTCGGGCGGGAACCGCTGGCACGGGTCTCCGCGACCGGCGTGCACGCGCTGGACCCCGACTACTTCGGACTCGCGCCCGTAGAAGCCGTCAACCGTGCGCTGGCCAAAGCGGGCAAGACCTTCGGCGACCTCGACGTCCTGGAACTCAACGAGGCGTTCGCGGCGCAGGTGCTCGGATGCGTCGCCGAGTGGCCCGAGTTCGACCCGGCGATTCTCAACCCGCAGGGTGGGGCCATCGCGTTGGGGCATCCGCTGGGTGCGTCAGGGGCGCGGCTGGCGGGGACGGTGGCGCATCAGCTGGCGCGGCGTGGAAGCGGTACCGGTGTGGCCACGCTGTGCATCGGCGTCGGGCAAGGGCTCGCGCTTGTTCTTGAACGGTAGACGGCCGGTTCAGCACCTGCGGGTGTGCGTTGTGGCTGGTCGCGCCCACGCGGCGGAGCCGCATATCGATCCAGCCCCGCGCCCCTGAAAGCAGTGGCGCTTCACCTAGGACTTCTTATGACACTCACCCAGGCCGACATCGACCTCGAGATCGCCGCCGAGCACGCAGCCTATGAAAAGCGTGTCGCCGAAGGTGCCCCCGTCGAGAACCATCCCCGAAGGGACTACGCGCCCTACCGTTCCTCGCTCCTGCGGCACCCGAAACAACCCCTGGTCGCCATCGACACCAGCAAGGACCCCGAGCTGGTGGAGCTGCACTCGCCCGCCTTCGGGGAGCGGGACATCACCGGGATAGACAACGATCTGACCCGGCAGCACAACGGTGAACCGATCGGTGAGCGGATCACCGTCTCCGGGCGGCTTCTCGACCGGGACGGCCGGCCGGTCCGGGGTCAGCTCGTCGAGATCTGGCAGGCCAACTCGGCCGGCCGCTACGCCCACCAGCGTGAGCAGCACGACGCCCCGCTGGACCCGAACTTCACGGGTGTGGGCCGTACGATCACCGACGCCGACGGCGGCTACCGGTTCACCACCATCCAGCCGGGCCCCTACCCCTGGCGCAACCACCTCAACGCCTGGCGTCCGGCCCACATCCACTTCTCGATGTTCGGTTCGGCGTTCACACAGCGGCTGGTGACGCAGATGTACTTCCCGAGCGACCCGCTGTTCCCGTACGACCCGATCATCCAGTCGGTGACGGACGACGCGGCCCGGCAGCGGCTGGTCGCGACCTACGACCACAGCCTGTCCGTGCCCGAGTTCTCGATGGGCTACCACTGGGACATCGTGCTGGACGGCCCGCACGCCACCTGGCTCGAAGAAGGACGCTGACCTGCCATGACGAAGATCGACACGAGCAGCCCGGAGAGCGTGCTGCCCACCCCGTCGCACACGGTCGGTCCCTTCTACGGGTACGCGCTGCCGTTCCGCGGCGGCGAGGAGATCGCGCCCCTCGGGCACCCGGACACGGTCACGGTCCACGGGTACATCCTGGACGGCGAGGGCAACCCGCTGCCCGACGCGTTCGTGGAGCTGTGGGGCGCGGATCCCGACGGGAACGTGTCCACGACCGACGGTTCGATCCGGCGCGACCCGGCGACCGGCGACTACCTGGGCCGCAACGGCGTGGAGTTCACCGGCTGGGGCCGGATCCAGACGGACACCGACGGACACTGGTACGCGCGGACGCTGCGGCCCGGCGCCCGCGGCGGCAGCGCGCCGTATCTCAGTGTGTGTGTGTTCGCGCGCGGCCTGCTGGTGCACCTGTTCACCCGGATCTATCTGCCGGGCGACGACGCGGCGCTCGCCGCCGACCCGCTGCTCACCCGGGTGGGCGAGCGACGCGACACGCTGATCGCCGCCGACGAGGGCCGGGGGACCTACCGTTTCGACATCCGCCTTCAGGGCGAAGGCGAAACGGTCTTCCTGGAGTTCCAGTGACAGCAGTGGAGTATGGCGGTGAGGCCGGACTGCTCGCCCCCGGGTGGTCCGGTTCCCCCGCCGCGTCCGCGACGAGCGACGGCGCCTATCTGCGGGCGCTGCTCGACGCGGAGGCGGCCCTCACCCGCGCCCAGGCGGCCCTCGGGCTGGTCCCCGCCGAGGCCGCGGCGGCCGTGGCCGAGGCGGTCGACCCCGGCCTCTTCGACATCGGCGCCCTCGCGGAGCGCGCCCGCGCCGGCGGCAACCCGGTCATCCCGCTGGTCGCCGATCTGACGAAGGCGGTCGGCGCGGAGTACGGGCCGTACGTCCACCGGGGTGCGACCAGCCAGGACATCATGGACACGGCGACGATGCTGGTCGCCGCCCGCGCCCTGGACCTCGTGCTCGCCGACCTCGGGCGTACCGAGCGGGCGCTGGCCCGGCTGGCCGCCGAGCACCGCGACACGCCGATGCCCGGACGCACGCTCACCCAGCACGCCGTACCGACCACGTTCGGGCTGAAGGCGGCCGGCTGGCGTTCACTGGTCCTGGACGCCCGGGACCGCACGGCCCGGGTGCGCGAGTCGCTGCCCGTGCAACTCGCGGGCGCGGCAGGAACGCTGGCGGCCTTCGGGGCGTACGGCGCCACGGACCCCGCCGCGCTGCCCGTGGCCTACGCCCGCGAACTCGCCCTCGCCGCCCCGCTCCTGCCCTGGCACACCCTGCGCACGCCGATCGCCGATCTCGCCGGGTGCCTCGCCTTCACGGCCGGAGCCCTTGGCAAGATCGCGGTGGATGTGCTGACCCTGTCCCGTACGGAGATCGGTGAGCTCTCCGAGGGCAGCGGGGGCGGTTCGTCGGCCATGCCGCACAAGGCGAACCCCGTGCGCTCCACGCTCGTCGCGGCCGCCGCCCGGCGGGCCCCGCAGCTGGCGGCCGTCCTGTACGGCTCGCTGGTGGCGGAGGACGAGCGGCCGGCCGGGGCCTGGCACGCCGAGTGGGAGCCGCTGCGCGACCTGCTGCGGACCGTCGGAGGCGCGGCCCGGGACACGGCTGACCTGGCGGATGGCCTCCGGGTGCACCCGGAGGCGATGCGTCACCACCTCGGCCTCACCAACGGGTTGATCGTCTCGGAGCGGCTGTCCGCCGAACTGGCTCCCGTGCTCGGCCGAGCCCGCGCGAAAGAACTGCTCACCACCCTCGCCCGCCGCACTCACGCCGAGCACCGCACCCTGCGCGAACTCCTTGCCGAGGAGCCCGAGTTGAAGGAGGCCGGCCAGGGCGTCGACCTCGACGACCTCACCGATCCCGCCCGCTACACCGGCTCCGCCGGTGTCCTCACCGACCGTGCGCTGGAGCGACGTTGACAAGTGAACTGCTCGATCACCGTGCCGAGGGTCCGACTTCCGCTCCCGCGCTGCTGCTCGGGCCCTCGCTCGGCACCTCGTACGCGCTGTGGGACGCCGTCGCACCCGAACTGTCCATCGCGCACCGGGTGGTGCGCTGGAACCTGCCGGGGCACGGCGGTGCGGCACCCGATCCGATCAAGGCGGGCGCGACCGTCGGTGACCTCGCCGACCTGGTGCTCGCGCTCGCCGACTCGCTGGGCATCGACCGGTTCGCGTACGCGGGTGTCTCACTGGGCGGGGCCGTGGGGCTGCACCTCGCCGTCCACCACCCGGACCGGCTCGACAGCCTGGCCGTGATCTGCTCCTCGGCCCACTTCAACGGCTCCAGGCCCTGGGAGGAGCGGGCCGAACGGGTACGCCGGGAGGGCGTGGAGTGGCTGGCGGAGAACGCGGGCAGCCGCTGGTTCACGCCCGGCTTCACCGTGTCCCGGCTGGTCGAGGACCAGCGGACGGCGGACCCGGAGGCGTACGCCGCCTGCTGTGACGCACTGGCCGCCTTCGACCTGCGCGACCGGCTCGGCGAGATCGCCGTACGCACCCTGCTGATCGCGGGCCGCCAGGACCCCGCGACCCCGCCCCCGCATCTGCGGGAGATCGCGGACGCGGTGCCTGCGTCCACGCTGGTCGAGCTGCCGGGTGCCTCCCATCTGGCGCCCGCGCAGTGCCCGGAAGCCGTCCTCACCGCGCTCCGCTCCCACCTGGACGGGGGCGCCAAGCGAGGCATGGCGGTCCGCCGCGAAGTGCTGGGCGACGCCCACGTCGACCGGGCGCAGGCCCGCCAGACGCCTTTCACGGCCCGCTTCCAGGACTTCATCTCGCGCTACGCCTGGGGCGAGATCTGGACCGACCCCACGCTCTCCCGCCGCGAACGCAGCATGATCACCCTCACCGCGCTGGTCGCCCACGGGCACTACGAGGAGCTGGCCATGCATGTGCGGGCGGCCCGGCGCAACGGGCTCACCCCGGAGGAGATCGGCGCGGTACTGCTGCAGACGGCCGTGTACTGCGGGGTCCCGGCGGCGAACTCGGCGTTCGCGGCGGCCCAGCGGGTGCTGGCGGAAGAGGAAGGGTGACCCCACCGGGGACAGGCACAGAGGAGGGCACTGTGCCTACGGTGGGGGCATGTCGACCATCCTGATCACCGGCGCGACCTCCGGGCTCGGCCGGTACGTCGCCTTCGAACTGGTCCGCTCCGGCCATGTCGTCCTCGCACACGGCCGCGACCCCGCCCGTACCGAACAACTGGTGGCGGAGTTGCGCACCGAGGGCGACGCGGAGGGCTTCGTCGCGGACCTGGCCTCGCTGGCGCAGGTCCGCGAGCTGGGCGCGCAGGTCGCCGAGGCCCATCCCGACTTGGACGTACTGATCAACAACGCGGGCGTCGGCGCCGGTACGCCCGGCTCGGGCCGCGAGCTGAGCTCCGACGGCCACGAACTCCGCCTGGCCGTCAACTACTTGGCGCCGGTGGCCCTGACCCGTGCCCTGCTCCCGGTACTGCGCACCAATGCCCCGGCCCGGATCGTCAACGTCGGCTCGGCGGGCCAGGAACTCCTCGACTTCGCCGACCCCGAGTTCACGCGGGGTTACCAGGGCTTCGCGGCATACTGCCGGGCGAAGTTCGCCCTGGCGGCCCACACGTTCGCTCTCGCGGAGGAGTTGGCGGGCACGGGAGTCGCGGTGAACGTCCTGCATCCCGCGACCTTCATGGACACGGCGATGGTGAGGGAGGGCGGGGTAGCACCCTGGAGCACGGTGGCGGACGGCGCCCCGGGCGTCCTGGCCCTGGCGACACAGGACCTGGGAACGGGCGGCTACTTCGACGGCACGAGCAAGGCGCGAGCGCACGAGGCGACGTACGACAAGGACGTACAGAAACGCCTGTCAGCGGTAACTGATCAACTCCTCGCTCTGTAGCGCACCTTTGGGGGCGCGGGGCTGTATCAATTTGCGGCTCCGCCGCGTGGGCGCGAGCAACCACATACAACCCGCACCCGTCAACGCAGCCCGCGCCCCGTATCCAGCACCTCCCGAGCCTGAGCAACCAACCCGTCCGCCCCACAGGACCGAGCCAACGAAAGCCCTCTGTTCAGCTCGGCCACCGACCGCGCAGCGATCCCGTACTCCACCCGAGCCGCCGCATGCTCGTACTGGCAGGGCGAGGCCTCCAGATAGGCCACCGCCTGGGAGGCCAGCCGTACCTGCCGCTGCCCGGTCTCCAGCGCGGCCGCGCACCTCAGCGCCTCACCGATGGCCGTGTCCGTCCCGAACCGCTCCGCCTGCCGCCGTGCGTCCGCGGCCAGTTGTGCGGCCCGCGCCGGGTCCTCGCCCGCGAGGGCCCGGGCGAGGTCGAGCGCCCAGGGCACGACCACGGGGTTGAAGTGACCGCGCGCGGCGGCGGCCTTCTCCGCCGCCTCCAGCTCGTTGACGGCCTCCTTCGTACGGCCGACGGCGAGCAGCAGCCGGCCGCGCACGGACCGCGGGTCGGGCATCACGATCGTGGAGGGGTACGGCGGTGCGAAGCCGTACTGTTCGGCGGTCTCCCAGGCCTGCTGGACGTGGCCGCGGGCGAGGAGCGTGTCGACGAGGTTGCAGGTGGCGGTCCAGTACAGGGGCAGCCGCCGGCCGACCCGCTCGGCGATCCGCAAGGACTCCCGCAGGGAGATCTCCGCGTCCCGCAGCCGGCCGCGCCTGCGGTGGCCGAGGCCGACGTAGGCATGGGCGAGGGCGAGGTGGCCGCCGCTCCAGCCGGCGGACTCGTAGGCGCGCAGGGCCTCGTTGTAGAGGCTCTCCGCGCGGTCGAGGCGGTCGGTGTAGACGTAGGAGTTGGCGAGCATCAGCAGGAGTTCGATGCCCCATTCGGTGTCGGTCCAGCCGAGTCCGGGCGCGAGCCGGCCGTTGACGAGGGCGCGGTCGCAGAGTTCGACGACCTCCTCGGCGCTCTCGCCCTGGATGAGGAGGTCGAAGCCGCGCAGCATGAGCAGGGCGCGCTCGGAGTTGTCCCGGCCGGTGCAGGTGCCGGCGAGCGCGGCGAGCCGTTCGGAGCGGTGCGGGGAGACGGCCTCGCCCGCGATGCCCTCCCACATGAACTGGACGGCCTGGAGCCGGAGTTTCGCGGGCCCTTCCTCGTGCCGGGCGGCCTCCGCCTCGACCGTGCGGACGGCTTCCTCCAGCTGGTCGTTGTGGAGGAGGGCCTGGGAGAGGCGGAAGACGGCGTCGACGCGTTCGGCGCCGCCGAGGCCGGGCATGCCGAGCGCGCTCTGCAGATGGTCGATGGTGACGGCGGGCTTGGTGAGCAGGGTGGCGCAGCCCAGTTCGTAGAGCACGCGCGCGTGGACGTCGGGTACGGGCGGTTCGCGCAGGGCGCGTTCGAGGCAGCGGCGGGCCGCGTCGGGGGCGCCGACGGCGAGGTGTTCCTTGGCCGCGTCGCGCAGTTGCTGGACGAGTTCCTCGTCGTCGTCCGGGTGCACCTTCAGCAGATGGCGGGAGGCCTCGGCGATGCCCCGGCCGTCGTCGATGACGATCTGCGCGGCGATGCCGTGCATGGCGGTGCACATCGCGGGCGGGATGGAGTTGTAGACGGCGGTGGCGATCAGCGGGTGGACGAATTCCAGGTCGCCGGTGTGCACCTGGGAGGCGGCCGGGGCGGGTCCGGTGAGGATACGGGCGGTGCGCAGCAGCTCGGCGCAGCGCTCGGCGTCGTCGACACTCATGGTGGCGAGCTGGGCGACGAGGTCGACGGAGATGCCGGTGCCGAGGATGGCGGCGGCCCAGGCGAACCGGGTGGCGTCGATACCGAGGCCTTCGAGGCGGGTGACGAGTCCGCCGCCGCGGGCCGACCGGTTGAGGGCGCGCAGTTCGCCGGCCCGGGCCTCGACGGGTTCGACCTCGCTGTCCTGGACCTTGGCGAGGAGTTCGACGGTCTCGTAGGGGTTGCCGCCGGTGACGGCCCAGACCTCGCGGCAGAACGGGGCGTCGGCGTGTGCGCCCAGGGTGGCGCGGGTGAGTCCGGCGGTGGCGTCCGGGGTGAGGGCGCTGAGGCTGTGGACGGGGTTGCCGGCCGCGGCGGCCACGGCGTCGAGGAAGCGGGCGCTGTCGCCGCTGACCTCGCCGGGCCGGCGGGCGACCAGGACCAGGACGGGCAGGTCGTCGAGGCGTTCGACGAAGGCGGCGAGCCAGGCGAGGGTCTCCTGGTCGGCCCAGTGCGCGTCGTCGATCAGCAGCACCAGCGGCCAGTCTCGTTTGGCGAGCCGGCGGACGGCGACGACCAGGCCGTCGCAGACGCCCTGCGGGTCGGCCTGGCGGTCTCCGGGGTCGGTGATGCCGAGGGCGGGTCCTGCGATGTCGTACCAGTCGCCGAGGTATTCGCGGGCCTCCTCGGGCAGCAGGGAGACCAGGGCGGGCTGGAGCAGCTGCCGTACCACGTTGAAGGGGACGCTGCGCAGGGTCTCGCCGCCGCGGGTGGACCAGACGGTGCAGCCGCGGCGCTCGGCGATACGGCGGGTCTCGGCCAGCAGGGCGGTCTTGCCGAGCCCGGCCTCGCCGCGCAGGACCAGCAGGTTTCCGGAGGTGGACCGGTCGGCGCAGAGGACGTCGAGCGCCTCCGTGATGGTGGCGATCTCCGCGTCGCGCTCCCAGAGGGGAGCAGAGACGCCCGCCGGGTGCTGTTCCTCCGTCATCCCGTTGCCTCCCCAAGTCGCCCGAACGACGTACAGACCTCGAGCGTAGCCGTCCTGTTGGCTGTCCGGAGGCCGGTCAGGGCACCTGTTGCCGTGACGGGTGAAAGCGGGTGCGGCGGGGCGACGCGGGACGGCCCCGACCTGCCGCTGTGGAGTGAACGGACCGTCAACGGGCAGGCAAATGAACCTGATTTTCGAAGATCGTGCGGCCACCGAGCGGAACCGGTCGTTCCGGGCGCTGGCGGCGGGATCGATCGGCAATTTCATCGAGTGGTACGAGTTCGGTGTCTACGGCTACCTGGCGACGGTCGTCGCCGAGCGGTTCTTCACCCCGGCGGGCGGGAGCGCGGCCGAGGGGCTGGTGCGCACCTACGCCTCGTTCGGGCTGGCGTTCTTCTTCCGTCCGCTGGGCGCGGCCCTGTTCGGCCGGCTGGCCGACCGGCTCGGGCGGCGGCCGGTGCTGATCCTGGTGGTCGCGCTGATGACGGCCGCCACCACGCTGATCGGCCTGCTGCCGACGTACGCGCAGGCCGGTGCGCTCGCGCCCTGGCTGCTGACGTTCCTGAGGGTGATTCAGGGACTGTCGGCGGGCGGCGAGTTCGGCGGGGCGGTGGCGATGCTGACCGAGCTCGCACCGCCGGGGCGACGGGGACTGTACGGGGCGTGGCAGTCGTTCACCGTGGCGCTGGGACTCCTGGGCGGGGCGGGCATGGCCGTGGGCCTGTCGGGCGTCATGCCCGCGGATCAGTTCGCGGACTGGGGTTGGCGGTTGCCGTTCCTGCTGGCGTTGCCCCTGGGTGCGCTGGCGCTGTGGCTGCGGGTGGGGCTGGACGAGACGCCTGAGTTCCGGGAACGGGAACGCGGTGTGCGGGCCGAGCGGGTGTCGGTGTGGGCGATCGCGCTGGCCGCCGGACGGGTGATGGGCTGGTCGGCGGCCGGGTACACCTTCCTGGTGGTGCTGCCGTCGTACCTGCAGACCTCGCTGCACACCGGTTTCCGGGAGGCGCTGCTGGCGACCGTGGTGGCGAACGTGGGTTTCGCGGCGGCGATCCTGCCGGCGGGAGTGCTGAGCGACCGGGTGGGGCGGCGGCCGGTGATGCTGACGGGTGCCGGTCTCGTGGTCGTGCTGGCCGTGCCACTGCTCAACCTCCTCCAGGACAGCGGGGTTTCGACCGGAGTGAAGGATGCGGCCCTGTTCGGGGCGGGCGCGGTGGTGGGGCTGCTGGCCGGGCCGGGGCCGGCGATGCTGGCGGAGATGTTCCCGGCGCGGGCGCGCTGCACCGGCCTCGGACTCGCCTACGCCCTGTCCAATGCCGTGTTCTCGGGCTGTGCGGGGCTCATCATCACGGAGGCGGTGAAGCGCACCGGGAATCTGGACGTTCCCGGTTACTACGCGGCGGCGACCTGCGCGGTCAGCGTGCTCGCGCTGCTCGGGCCGGCGCCGCGGTGGAAGGCGGGTTGAGGAAGTGCTGGTGATCGGTCTGATGTCCGGGACGTCGCACGACGCGGTGGACGCGGCGGCCGCCGAGTTGCGCCTGGCCGGCGACACGCTGCTGCTGAAGCCGCTGGGGATGGTGAGCACGCCGTACGACGAGGAGCTGCGGGAGTCCCTCGCGGCGGCGCTGCCGCCGGCTGCCGTGCCACTGGCGCGGGTGTGTCTGCTGGACACCCGGATCGGGCAGGCGTTCGCGGCGGCGGCCGTCCGGGCCGACCGTGAACTGTGCGGCAGACGGGCCGAGTTGGTGGCCTCCCACGGGCAGACGGTCTACCACTGGGCGGAGCGCGGCCGGGTGTACGGCACCCTGCAGCTGGGGCAGTCGGCGTGGATCGCGGAGGCGACCGGGCTGCCGGTGGTCGCCGACTTCCGGCCGAGGGACGTGGCCGCCGGGGGCCAGGGCGCTCCCCTGGTGAGTCTGGTCGACCTGCTGTGGCTGCGGGGGCGGCCGGGTACCCCCGTGGCGCTGAACATCGGCGGCATCGCCAACCTCACCGCTCCGGACGGCACGGCCTTCGACACCGGGCCGGGGTGCGCGCTGATGGACGCCGCGGCCCGGGAGTTCACGGGCGGGCGGGCGGCGTACGACGTGGACGGGGCGCTGGCGGCACGCGGCCGTCCGGACGCGGCGCTGCTCGAAGAGCTGCTGGCGGAGCCGTACTACGCGCTGTCCGCGCCCAAGACAACCGGCAAGGAGCTGTTCCACGCCGGCTACTGGCGGGCCCCCGAAGGCCTGTCCGCCGAGGACGCGCTGGCGACTCTCACCCTGCTCACGGCCCGGACGGTGGCGGACGCGGTGCGGGGCGTGGGGGCGACGGAGGTGATCGTGTCGGGTGGCGGCACCCGGAACCCGGTGCTGATGACGGTGCTCCGGACCGAGTTGCCGGGGATCCCGGTCCGCGTCTCCGACGATCTCGGTCTGCCCGCGGCGGCGAAGGAGGCGTACGCCTTCGCGGTCCTCGGCTTCCTCACCGCGCACGGCCTCGCGGGGACCGTCCCGGCCGCCACCGGCGCCCGGCATCCGAGCGTGCTGGGCTCGTTGACCCCGGGCCGGGCCGGGCTGCGGCTGCCCCCTCCGGCCGCGGGTCCGCCGACGCGGATGCGGATCGAATGAACCGCGGATGCCCTCACCCGATGAACCGTGCCGATACTCTCATCCGAAAGTTGCCGGATCCTCTCATCCGACTTTCACCGATGCCTCATACGGTGGGGGCATGACGCAGGTGACTCCTCCCGGGTGGTACCCCGACCCCGGGCAGACAAGTGACGGTCCGGCCACCGAGCGCTGGTGGGACGGCAAGGCCTGGACCGAGCAGACCCGCCCCGCCGGGTCGGCCGCCGACTGGGGTCCCCCGCCGCAGCCGCCGGCCGACGGGGCCTACCCTGCCTACCCGGCGTACCAGGCCCAGCCGGGGTACCCGGAGTACCTCGGATCGCCACCGGCCGGCCGACGCGGGCTGCGCACCGGGATAGCCGTCGGTGTCGCCGCGGCGGTGCTGGCCGCCATCGGGGTGGGCGTGTACGCGCTCACCGGCAGCGGCAGTGACAACGGCGGCCAGGCCGCGCAGCAGGGCTCGGGCGGCCAGGGCGGTTTCGGCCAGGGCGGTCAAGAGGGGCAGAACGGCGGACAGGGCTTCCCGTTCGGCGGGTCGGGCGGCAGCTCGGGCTCCGGCGGGGGTTCGGGCTCGGGCGGCTCCGGGGGCAGTGCGTCGCCGGAGCCGAACCAGTCCGAGGCGCCGAAGATCAAGGGCGGCGGCACGGTGTCGGACGCCGTCAGCGCCATCAGCATGCCGGTGCCGGACGGCTGGACCGGGCAGGCGACCACCCTCGGCGCCGCGGTCACCTCCGACAACTCCTACAAGTGCCCCGGCAACACCTCGCAGACCTGCACCGCCGGCGGCGCCTACTCGGCGCCCGCGCTGGCGCTGGGCACCTCGGGCGGCACGGCCGAGGAGGTCGCCAAGGCGGACATCGCGGCGAACGCGAAGGAGTCGTACGGCGGCACGACCTACGGCGCGATCACCTCGCACGAGGTGCTGGCCTCCAAGGCGGTCACCGTGGCCGGGCAGAAGGGCTATCTGGTCCGCTGGAAGGCGGTGACCAGCAAGGGCGCCGACGGCTATGTCGAGTCGCTGGCCTTCCCCTCGCCCGCGAACGCCCAGCAGATCGTGGTGGTCCGGTTCGGCGTGGACGTCGGCCAGAAGGAGTCGGTCATCGACACGATCACCGCCGGCATCAAGGTGTCCTCCGGCAGCGGCAACGGACAGAACACCTGACCGCCCGCCGGTACTGATCGGCCGGGTGGAGCGCCCCTCCGCTCAAAGGGGAGCCCCACCCGGCCGGGGGGTGCGCGCCGCCCCCGTCCCCACGGTGCGGCGCGAGCAGGTCACCGTCCAGTCATCCCACGGACGGCGGCCTGGGTCTCAGGTGAGTCCGAGTGCGGGCAGCACGACAGCCTCCACGAAGCCGACGAGATAGGCGGAGTCGGCGTACTCGCCGGTCAGGATGGGCCGGATCCGCAGGACTCCGAACATCATGGCCGGGACATACTCCAGTGCGGGGTGGTCGGCGGGTACCTCACCGTGTTCGACACCGCGTCGCAGGATCTCCTGGAGTGCGGCGATCTCGGGTTCGACGAGCGCCTCGCGCAGGGCCATCGCCAGCTCTCGGTCCGAGGTAACCGCGTGCCCCAGCGCTTGGAGCAGCTTCGTGTCCTTGCCCGACCAGTTGCCCGCGATCCGCCCGACCTGGCGCAGGTCCTCGGCGAGGGACCCGGTGTCGATGCCGACGAAGCGTACCCGGCGGTTGGCGCGCAGCGCGGCCGCGACGAACTGCGGCTTGGTCTTCCACTGCCGGTAGAGCGTGGACTTGCTGCACCGGGTGCTGGCGGCGACCCCGTCCATGGTCACGGAGTCATAGCCGCACTCGCGGATCTGTTCGAGCACGGCGTCGAAGAACTCCCGCTCACGCTCCGGCGTGATCTTGGAGCGGCGCGAGGCGGCGACCGTCTCCGGTCCGTCTGCGGCCTGCGACGTCATGCGCCCTTCTCCTCACTCGCACATCACCTGCGGATCATTTCCGCACCGCCCGCCGTTCGACCGGGGCGGAAACCTACAACCAGTGTGGCCTACGTCTATCGATACGCCACTGTACCGGTACTCAGGCGTATCGGTACAGTGGCGTATCGGTACTCTTCCGTATCGATGAGTATCGGCGAGTCCGGGCCACCGTCCGGACTCGGCACAGCACCACCGTCAGTGAGGGGGCCTGGGATGAGATCCCAGTCCGAGCCGGCAGAAGCGGAGCCGGGCGCCATAGCCCGGCCGCCGCTCGTCCGTGAGCTCCTGCTCGTCGCGGGGCTCTTCCTCGTCTACAAGTTCGGGCGGCAGCTCGCCACCGGCCACACCGCCGAGGCCATGCACAACGCCCACCGGATCTGGGACCTGGAAAGGACGCTGCATCTGCCCTCGGAGGTCTCCGTGCAGTCCGCACTGCTGCACGGCGACACCCTCGTCCATCTGGCCAACACCTACTACGCCACGGTTCATTTCCCGGCCACGCTGGCCTTCCTGGTCTGGCTGTACCTGCGGCGGCCCGCGCACTACGTCTGGGCCCGCCGGGTCCTCGCCGTGGTCACGGCCGCCGCCCTGGTGCTGCCCTTCACGTTCCCGCTGGCACCGCCGCGGATGCTGGCCGCGAGCGGTCTGATCGACACCGCGCACGTGTACGGCCCGTCCGTCTACGGCCCGCCGTCCAGCGACCACCTCTCCAACCAGTTCGCGGCGATGCCCTCACTGCACTTCGGCTGGGCCCTGATGGTGGCGATCGGCCTGATCGTCGCCACCCGGTCCCGCTGGCGCTGGCTCTGGCTGCTGCACCCCGCGATCACCCTCCTCGTGATCGTCGGCACCGCCAACCACTACTGGCTGGACGCGATCATCGCCACCGCGATGCTCGGCACCGCCCTCGCCCTGATCCACCCGCCCCACCGCACGACCACCACGGCCGGACGCGGCACCCGGGGTCTCACCGTGGAAGAGCCCGCGCTGGTGGGGGCGGGCCGATGAGCGCCGCCGCCCTGGTCGCCGTCCTGCTCTCCCTGGTCTCGGCCGCCGCCTACGCGGCCGCCGCGGTCGCACAGGAGCGCCTCGCCTCCAAGAACTCCGGCGCGGGCCTGCTCCGCCTGCTCGGCAGCGGCGCCTGGTGGGCGGCGGTCGGCCTGAACGCCGGCGCGGCCCTGCTGCACGTCGTCGCCCTCAAGTACGGCCCCCTCACCCTCGTACAGCCGCTGGGCGCACTCACCCTGGTCGCAGCCGTACCGATGGGCGCGCGGGTGGCGGGCCGCCGGGTCAGCGCGACGGAGTGGCGTGGCACGGCCCTCACCCTGCTCGGCCTCGGCGCCCTCCTGATCACGGCCTCGGGCCCGGCGCCCCACAAGATCCTGAGCCTCCCCGAGGCCCTCGCGGTCGCCGGTACGACGGCCGTTCTGATCGGCACCCTCTCCCGCCCCGGCGCCCGGCCGGGCCTGCGCCACGCCACCGCGTCCGGCTTCGCCTCGGGCGTCGCGTCCGCCCTCACCCAGACGGTGACGGTGGCGGCGACGGAGCGTTCGGGCCCGGCCCTCAGTACCGAGGTGATCGTGGTGGCGCTGCTGGTCGCCGCGTTCGCGGTCGGCGGCCTGCTGCTCTCCCAGACGGCCTACCGAGGCGGCCTGGGCGCCCCCCTGGCGGTGGTCACCCTCTCCAACCCGGTGGCGGCGGCGGTGATCGGCCTGACGCTGCTGGGCCAGGGACTGCACGGCGGCGCGGCCGGAATCCTGCTCGCGCTGGCGGGCGCCGGCCTGGCGTCGTGGGGCGTGGTCCTGCTGACCCGGGTACCCCCGGCGGCACGACCCATCGAACTCGCCCCGGACGAGGAACACCCGGTGGCGGCGGTACTGGCCCTGGAGGAGGCGAGGATAGCGGCACAGCAGGCGCTGCTCCCCCAGCAGAACCAAGAACCCGGCCACCTCACAGCACACTGAGAAGCGCCCCGGACTGCAGCGCCCCGTCAGGGGCGCTGGGGGTACCCCCGGCCGAAGGCTGGGGGAGGAACTGCCCGACCAGCCACAACGCACCCGCAGCCGCGACTCGGCAGGTCCCGCCCCCCACAAGGCGTTCGTCAACACCCCGCACCGACAAACCCCCGAAACGCCTACGGCCGGCCCCCGCGGCCTCCCCGCGAACGCCGGCCGCCAAGGCCGTGGCCGTACCCCCGTAGGGGACTGCTCAGCCCAGCCCCCGCGAATCCTGCTTCAGCGCCGTGTCGACGGTCAGCGCCGTCGCCACCACCAGACTCCGCAGCGGCTCCGGCAACTGGTGGTGAATCTGCAGGACGTAGTTGTCGGCGGTCGTGAACATCGTCTTCGCGAGCCCCTCCCACGTCTTCGTGATGCGGGCCACCTCGTTGTCCGCGTGGTCGACGACCGCGAAGTTCCACGCCCGCCAGTTCTCCGCCTTGATCGCACCGACCTTCTGACCGCCCGCGTTCATCGCGAAGTTGATCTTCCCGATCATGTTCTGCTGGACGATCTCACCCACCGGCGAACCGTCCGGACGCGTCACGACCACCCGGGACTTGAAGACCTTCGCGGGCCGGGTCAGCACCAGCTGCGGCTGCCCGTGGGCGTCCCTGATCTCCAGCTTGTGCGTCATGAACTGGTCGAGGCTGGAGACGAACCGCGCGATCTTCTTCAGCGCGCTCTGATCGACCTCGACCACCGAGCCGAGCTCCCGGCCGTTCTGGTCCATGACCTTGTACTCGTTGGTCAGCTCGATCAGCTTGGCCTTCTGGTTCACCACCAGCACCGGCTCGGTGAACAGGGTGCCGCCACCGGCACCCCCGCCCGCGACCCCGGCCTGCTGCTGCACCTGCCGCTGCACGCGGGGGTCGGCGGCCGGGGCGGCCTGCCCCGGCACCGCGCCCTGCTGATTCGTGTGGTCGGTCCACCGGGCGCCGTCCCAGTACCGGAGCGTCTGGGGCGCACCGTGCGGATCGGGGTACCAGCCTTCAGGAGTGTTCGATTGCGTCGTCACCGGGGCACACTACCCCGATGTGACCGGTACCTGATCAGCCCGCACGATGCGACCCTCATCGCACCGTCAGTCGGTGATGATCGCCGGGTCGCTGACGCCCGGACGGCCGTTCTCGACATGTCCGGCGATCCGCCGCACAAAGGTCTTGTCGGCGTCGGAGGTGACGGTCACGTCGTACCAACGGCGGCTGTGCGCGAGGTCGACGGTGTGCTTCACGGTCGCCCCGGCGCGCACGGTGACCGTGCACGGCTTGCCGCCGTACCCGTTCGCCAGCGTCAGCTTCACCGTGCCGGAGCCCTTGTTGGAGAGGGTGAGCTCGATGTCGTCGCCGACGGGACGCGCGGTGACCTCGGGGCCCGCCGCCTTGCCGGGGCCCTGGAAGGTGCGCAGGAAGCCGTTCGGGCCGTGCACGGTCAGGTCGTACGACCCGTTCGAGTACGCCGTGTTCCAGGTGTCGGAGACGGACTTGCCGGCCTCCGTGGTGTAACTCCAGGGGCCGTCGGTGCGGTTGTTGGAGGTGACCAGGAATGCGGCGCCGGCGTGCGCACCCGACGCGAAGGCGAGCGTGAACTTGCCGGTCGCCGCGTCCAGCGAACCGTCCACCACCGGGGCGTACTTGAGCGGCCGGGTGGGCCGCGAGCCGCGCTCCTGCCTGGGCAGGACCGGGTTGGCCGGCGGGGTGGGCACGTAGTCGGGATGCCGGTTCTTGTCCGGCGGCTGGTAGCCGTCCGTGGTGGGCAGCGCGACGGGCTTGGTGTCCTTGCGGGAGAAGTCGAACGCGGCCGTCAGGTCACCGCTGATGGCGCGCCGCCAGGGCGAGATGTTCGGCTCGTGGACGCCGAAGCGGTTCTCCATGAACCGGATGATCGAGGTGTGGTCGAGCGTCTCGGAGCAGACGTAACCGCCCTTGCTCCACGGGGAGACGACGATCATCGGGACGCGCTGGCCGAGGCCGTAGGCACCGGCCGCGTGGCTCGCGTCGCCCTTGAAGAGGTCCAGGCTCGGGTCGACCGTGGACTTGCCCTGTGCGGCGGAGGCCGGCGGGAACGGCGGGATCAGGTGGTCGAAGAAGCCGTCGTTCTCGTCGTACGTGATGAACACGGCCGTCTTCGCCCACACCTCGGGGTCGGCGGTGAGCGCGTCGAGGACCTGCGAGACGTACCAGGCACCGTAGTTGGCGGGCCAGTTGGGGTGCTCGGTGAAGGCCTCGGGGGCGACCACCCAGGAGATCTGCGGCAGCTTGCCGGCCTTGACGTCGGCCTTCAGCCGGTCGAAGAAGCCCTCGCCCTTGGTGGCGTCGGTGCCGGTGCGGGCCTTGTCGTACAGCGGGTCGCCGGGCTGGGCGTTCTGGTACTGCTTGAAGTAGAGCAGCGAGTTGTCGCCGTAGTTGCCGCGGTAGGCGTCCTGGATCCAGCCCCAGCCGCCGTTCGCGTCCAGGCCGTCGCCGACGTCCTGGTAGATCTTCCAGGAGACGCCCGCCTTCTCCAGGCGCTCCGGGTAGGTCGTCCAGCTGTAGCCGGCCTCGTCGTTGCCGAGGACCGGGCCGCCGCCCTGGCCGTCGTTGCCCGTGTAACCCGTCCACATGTAGTAGCGGTTCGGGTCGGTGGAGCCCATGAACGAGCAGTGGTAGGCGTCGCAGACGGTGAAGGCGTCGGCGAGCGCGTAGTGGAACGGGATGTCGTCCCGGTTCAGGTACGCCATGGTCGTGGAGCCCTTGGCCGGCACCCACTTGTCGTACTTGCCGCCGTTGACGGCGTTGTGCGTGTCGCTCCAGCCGTGCGGGAGGTCCTGGATGAAGGCGAGGCCCAGGTCGTCGGCGTCCGGGTGGAAGGGCAGGATGTCCTTCGTGCCGTTCGACTGGTTCCACACGGACTTGTTGTTCTGGGTGACCGAACGCGGGTCACCGAAGCCGCGGACACCTCTGAGGGTGCCGAAATAGTGGTCGAACGAACGGTTCTCCTGCATCAGGACGACTATGTGCTCGACATCCTCGATCGACCCCGTGCGGTGGTTCGCGGGGAGCGCGGCGGCGCGCTCGATGCTGCTGGAGAGCGCCGTGAACGCCGTTGTGGCGCCCGCGAGTTGAAGGAATCGGCGCCGGTTTACTTCGGTCATGGGTGAACGACCTCTCATCCTGACGTACGGATGGCCGGAACAGGGCGGACAGTGCGCGGGAGCGAGTGTTCCAAGGGCATCGAACGTCAGGGAAGGGTCTGGTGGCGCGGATGTGAATCTCGGAGGTACGCGAGGTAGGCAGTCGGTAAGGAGGCGGGCGGATCCGGTCACGGACGACCGGTCACGGACGAGGGGACGACCTCGGCCGTGACCGGTCGGCCGGGGTGTCAGCTGATGAAGGAGCCCGCGGCGCAGGCGCTCTCCGTCACCCACTGGTGGGACATGATGTTGTCGTTCATGGAGTGGCCGTCCGTGAAGTGGTCACGGGTGAGGTCGTCCACGTAGAGCTCGCCCGGCTTGAGGCAGCCGTAGCCGCCCGAGTAGTTGGCGTAGTAGTAGAAGGCCACGACGTCCTTGCCGCCGACGTAGCCGCTGTTCATCACGGAGGAGGCGGAGTTGGCGACGCCCTGGAAACCGCCGGAACCGTCGGCCCAGCTGGCGTCGTTGCCCGCGGTGACGCCGAGCAGGCCGCCCGCGCAGTCCCAGTCCCGCCAGGCCCGCACATTGCCGTCGCGGCCCGGCCACTGCGCGTTGCAGCCGGCGGATGCCTGGGCGTTCACCGGCAGGGCGAAACCGACGGCCGCGAGGGCCAGCGTGGTGAGGGCGAGGGTCATTTTGCGCATGATGAATTCCCGTTCTGCCTCGTCGGAGGCGGTCGGTGTGGGAGAGGGCCGCGGCGGGCGCCGCGGAGTCATGGGGTTCCGGCAGGTGTCAGGTGCGGGCGGGCACGATCCGCTCGGCGCGCTCCAGCGCCTTCAGGCGCACCTGCCGGTAGGCGTCCAGCCGGGCGCCGTACTCGCCGTCCAGCTGGGCCAGACAGTGGGCCTCGCGGTCCTGGCCCACGGACCTGAGGGAGACCTCGCGAGCGCAGGTGGCGTCGGCGACCGCGGTCCGGGTCTCGGCGGCGAAGCTCCTGGCCTCCCCGGCCCGGGTCTGGTCGGCCGGGTGCTCCCGGGTGGCCTGCCGGGCGGCGTCGGGGTCCGGGTAGGGGTGGCCGGCCCGCTTCATGCAGGCCGACCACGCGTGCACGGCGGCGGTGAACCGCCGGTCGTGCAGCAGCTTGCCGACGTAGAGCGGGCGCAGGTTGCTCGCCGTGGTGTCGAGCCGGAACCAGGTCTGCGGGTCGCCGTACAGCTGCCGCTCCGCCTCGCCGTCGCAACCGCCGGTCTGCTTGCTGACCTTGCCCCCGCCGGGGACGTCGGTGCGCAGCAGCTCGGCCTGCCGGCCACCGTCGAGCGCGGTGTCGTACGCGGCCTTCCGGGTGGCCGTGAGGCCCTTGCGGTAGGCGCTGTTGGGGTTGTGCAGCCGGGCGCGGTCCTCCTTCGCGGTGATCCTGCTGCCGTATCCGTAGGTACGGGCCCAGCGCACGTCGTCCTGGACGTAGCCGAGCGGCCTGCTCTCGGCCAGGCTCAGCGGGCGGTCCGTCCAGTAGCGGAACCCGTGGCGGGCCATGCACCGGGCGACCAGGCTCTGTTCGGCGTCCGAGATCCGCAGGTCCTCCGCGTAGGTGAGGTCCCGGACCCGGTGCGCGGCGGTGGGGGCCGAGCCGTCGCCGGACGCCCGGGAGCAGCCGGCGAGGGTGAGCGCGGCCACGGCGGCGACAGCGCTCAGCCGCGCGGTCTTTCGACGGAAGGCGGTGCGCTTCATCGGGCGACTCCCTGGGCGTACGGCGAACGGCTCGGTGCTTACGGCCCGTTGACGCCGTCGGAGGGGCGTTCGTATGACACCCGGTCGCGGGGAACTTCGGACGCGACGGAATTCGCGGCGGATCCGGGTACGCGGTCATACGAGAGCCGGCGGCCGGCCGTCTCCCGCACAGGGGTCGCTATGGCCACGCACAGAAACCAGCCAACTGCGACAGGAGGGAGAACGGCTCCCGAGGCACCGGCGGGCCCCGGCTCGGTTCGGTACGGCGGGCATCGCGGCGGTTCCGCCGGGCCGGTCGGCCGGACGGGTTCCGGACATGACGGCCCGGCTTTCGGCCTGCCCTGACGGTGGCCGCCGATATCGTTGTCGGCATCCGCTGGGAGCGGCGATCGGGGATCGATGTTCGAAGTACGCCTGCTCGGCCCGGTGGAGGTCTGGGAGGGAGGCCGGCGGGCCCCGCTCGGCGGCTCCAGACCTCTCGCCGTCCTCGCCTCGCTCGTGGTGCACCTGGGTGAGGTCGTCTCCACCGAACGCCTGGTGGACCTCGTCTGGGACGAGAAGGCCCCGGCCACCGCGGGCGCCCTGGTCGCCACCCATGTCTCCGCCGTACGACGGGCACTGGCCCGGGTCGGCACGGCCGAGCTGATCCGGACCCGGGCCCCGGGATACCTCGCCGACCTCGCCCCGGACCGGGTCGACGCCCGCCGCTTCGAGGAACTCCTCGCGGCCGGGCGGTCCTTGGGGCGTACGGAGGAGGCCGCGTCGGTGCTGGCCGAGGCGCTCGGGCTGTGGCGGGGCCGGGAGGCCCTGGAGGGGCTCGGCCAGTCGTTCGCGCGGATCGAGGCGGCCCGTCTCGCGGAGCTGCGGCTGGTGGCCGAGGAGGAGTCCTTCGGGCTCGCCCTGGAGCTGGACCGGGCCGACGACACGATCGCGCCGCTGCTGGCCCATGTGGCCGCGCATCCGCTGCGGGAGCGGCCGCGCGGCCAGCTGATGACCGCCCTGTTCCGCACCGGCCGGGTCTCCGACGCGCTGCGCGTCTACCAGGAGGGCCGCGCGGTGCTCCGCGACGAGCTGGGCATCGACCCGGGGCCGGAGCTGCGGGCGGTGCACCAGGCCGTGCTGACCCATGACACGGGCGTGCTGGGAACCGGTCGGGCCGCCCGGCCGGTGCCCGAGCCGACCGCACGGCCCGTGCCGGTACCCGCCCCGAGGGACGGGGCTCCCCCGCCCGCGCCCTCCCATCTGCCGCCGGACATCGCCGACTTCGTGGGCCGCGCCGGGCAGGTCAAGTGGGCCGCCGAACTGCTGCGCGGCGTCAGCGACACCGGCCGGACCGCACCCCCGATCGGGGTGATCTCCGGGCGCTCCGGCATGGGCAAGACGGCCCTCGCCGTGCACGTCGGCCATCGCACCGCCGAACTCTTCCCGGACGGACGTCTGTTCGTGGACCTCAGGGCCGCCGACACCACGCCGCTGGAGCCCGCCGACGGGCTCGCCCGGCTGCTGCGCGCGATGGGCGTCGCCCCGGACACGCTGCCCTCCGGGGTCGAGGAGCTGACCGGCCTGTACCGCACCCACATCGGGCACCGCCGGGTCCTGATCGTCCTGGACAACGCGGCCGGCGAGGCACACGTCCGGCCCCTGCTGCCGCCCGGCCCCGGTTCGGCGGTGCTGGTGACCAGCCGCCGCCGGCTGGTGGCCCTCGAAGGCGCCGCCCATCTGGACCTCGCCGTACCGGACGAGGCCGAGGCCCTCGAACTGCTGCGCCGGGTGGCCGGCGAGGGGCGGACGGGAGCGGAGCCCGCCCAGGCCGCCGAGATCGTCGCCCTGTGCGGGCGGCTGCCGCTCGCGGTGCGTATCGCGGGCGCCCGGCTCGCCGCCCGTCCGCACTGGGCGCCGGGCCGGCTCGCCGGACGGCTGCGCGACGAACGCCGTCGGCTCAACGAACTCAGCGCCGGGGACCTGGAGCTGCGCACCAGCCTGGAGCTCGGCTACGCCGACCTCGACCCGCAGGAACGCCGGGCACTGCGCCGTCTCGCCCTGCTGGACCTGCCCGACTTCGCGGCCTGGGTCGCCGCTCCCCTGCTCGGCATAGGGACCGAGGAGGCCGAGGAGGCCGTCGAGCGGCTGGTGGACTGCCACTTCATCGATGTGATCGGCGTGGACGGCACCGGCCTGGCCCGCTACCGCATCCACGACCTCGCCCGGGAACACGCCCGCGAACGCTGTCTCTCGGAGGAGAGCGCCGAAGAACGCGCGGCGGCCGTGCTGCGTCTGGTCGGCTGCTGGCTGGACCTCGCCAGGAAGGCCGCCGCCCGCGGCCCCGGCGGTGCGGCCCGGCACTTCCCCGAACCGGCCGCCGTGCGCCCGCTGGACCCGGAGACCGAGGAGGCGCTGCTCGCCCGGCCGGCGGCCTGGTTCGCCGCCGAACAGGCCGGGCTGCTGGCCGCCGTGACACACTGCGCCGACCATGGGCTGGCCCGGGCCGCCCGGGATCTCGCCGGGGCGCTGATAGCGAGTTCGGCCGCGCTGTACAACCAGTTCGACGCCTGGTCCCGCTCGCACACGGCGGCCATGGCGGCGGTACGGCGCAGCGGGGACGTCGAGGGCGAGGCCTGGCTGTTCACCGGCCTTGGCCAACTCCGCTACGAACAGGACCGGTTCGAGGAGTCGTACGCCTACTTCGCGGACGCGCTGCGGCTTTTCGGGGAGCGGGTGCCGGACGGGGCGGCGCAGGCGCTGGCCGGGATGGGCACCGCCCGCCGTGAACAGGCTCGCTATGCCGAGGCGTTGGAGCTGCTGGAGGCCGCGCTGGAGCGGTACGGCGACGACGGCGAGTTCGGCGCCCGGGCGCGGGTGCTGTACGGCATCGGGTATGTGCACCGCGAGCAGGGGTGCGGGGCCGCGGCCCGGGAGGCCCTGGCCCGGGGCCTCGATCTGTACCGTGCCGCCGGCGACCGGCACGGCGAGGGGCTCACCTTGCGCTCGCTCGCCCTGTGCGACCGGGCCGAGGGCCGGTACCCCGACGCGGAACGGCAGTTGCACGAGGCGCTGCGCCTCTTCACCGCTCTGCGCGACACCTTCGGCGCGATGTACACCGAACAGTCGCTGGCCAAGGTGGAGTTGCGCACGGGCCGGACCGAGGAGGCGGGACGGCGGCTGGTGCGGTGTCTGGAGGTGGCCCAGGAGCGGCAGGACCGGTTCGGGGAGGCGTTGGTGCTGCGCACGCTCGGGGAGCTGCGGCTGGCGGCCGGGGACACCGACGCGGCCCGGGCACCGCTGGAGCACGCGGCCGCCCTCTGGGCGGAGTTGGGGCTGCCCCTGTGGCGGGCCCGCACGATGTGGGACCTGGCCGCGGTGTGGACGGCGGACGGCGACACACAGACCGCGCGAGCGGCCCGGTCGGAGGCGCTGGAGGTCTTCCGGTCGGTGGGCGGACGCGAGGCGCGGGAGCGGACGGACGCGGAGTCGCCGTGATCGAGCGCGCGGACCGCCAGTGGTCGTGGACGGGCGGGAGGACCGCGAGCCGCCGTGACCGGGCAGGTCTGCAGAAGTCCTGGTGGGGCGCTTGCAGGGAACCTGCAGAGCAGTTGCAGGGGGGCCGGGCACTGTTGTCTGCGTGACGGACATCATCACGCTCTCCGACTCCCGGGTCGCCGCGGTCGCCGAGCAGGAGTGCGGCGAACCGCTGGTCGATCTGCGCGGGACACCCGGACTACGGGTCGACGCGCGCCAGGCCGACGCCGACGGCAGCTACGCCCACCTGCGCTCGGGTGCGCTGCACCGGCTCCTTCAGGCGCAGTCGCTGCTGCCCGACGGGATCCGGTTCCTGGTGGTCGAGGGCTACCGGCCGCCCGATCTGCAACGGCGTTATTTCGAGCAGTACGCGGCGACCATGCGGGCGGCCCACCCCGGCGCCGGACCGGACCGCATCCGTGAGCTGGCCAGCGCCTACATCTCCCCGCCGGAGGTGGCGCCCCATGTCAGCGGCGGGGCCGTGGACCTGACCCTGTGCACCGCGGACGGCACCGAGCTGCCGCTGGGCACGGCGGTCAACGCCACCCCGCAGGAGAGCGACGGTGCCTGCCGTACCGGGGCACCGGGCATCGGCGCCGAGGCACGCGCCAACCGGGAGTTGATGGACCGGGTGCTGACCACGGCCGGCTTCGTCAACTACCCGACCGAGTGGTGGCACTGGTCCTACGGCGACCGGTACTGGGCCCTGCTGAGCGGGGCGCCGGCCGCCCGCTACGGGCCCGCCGCCGCACCTGTCCGGACCGTCTGACCAGCGGACCGGATCCTTCTCACGCCACGGATCCCTCACCCGACGGATCTCACACACGGATCTCTCACACCACGGACGACCAGCGGGGGACGACCATGGAAAGCCACGGCGGCACATGTACGCAGGATCCGCGCGAGGCGGCCCGGGACCATATGACCCCGGGAGACTTCGACGCCGCTTTCACCGCCGACATGCCCAGACTGCGCAGACGGCTGCTCGCCCTGACCGGCAATCCGCATGACGCGGACGACCTGCTGCAGGAGACGTATCTGCGGCTGTCCCGGCGGGCCCGCGCCCGGAATCTGACGCACCAGCAGCATCCTTACGCCTACACCTGCACGGTCGCGCTGAACCTGCTGCGCGACTCCTGGCTGCACCCCTCCCGCCGGGAGCGGACCACCGACCGGCTGCCCGAGGCGGGCTGGGACGGCGGGCTCGGCTCGTACGAGGCCTCGGCCACCGCCCTCGCGCTGCTGAGCGTGCTCTCGCCGAAGGAGGCGGCCGCGGTGATCCTCGTCGACCTGGAGGGGCTCACCCACGACACGGCCGGGGAACGGCTCGGCGCCCATCGCGGCACCGTACAGCGCAACCGGATGCGGGCGCTGGCCAAGATGCGGGCGGCACTGGCCGGTTGAGTTCCGGGTGCCGCGTCCCCACGGGGGTGGGACGCGGCACCCGGTCGGTCATCGGACCCCCGCAACACATGGCTCCATGTCAACGAAGGATGTGCACCTTGAGAATCACCACACCTGCCAGGGTTGTCGCCGTCGCCGCGGCTCTCGCGACGGTCCCGCTCCTGTCCGCCACCGCGCATGCCACCACCGGGCATGCCACCACCGCCCAGGCCGTCACCACCCCGGCCGCCGCCCAGGACGCCACCTGTGGTGTGCTGGCCTCCGGCGCCTCGGCGACCGCGGAGGCGGCCGTGAACGCGGCCTGCTCCCAGATCGGCGTCTGGTACAGCTGGGGCGGCGGTCACGGCGCCACGCCCGGTGCCACGTACGGCTACTACGACGGCTCCGACCCCGACAGCCTGCACGACAACGAGCGCAAGGGCTTCGACTGCTCGGGCCTGACGCGGTACGCGTACTACCGGGCGACCGGCCGCGACCTGCTCAACGGCACGGCCGACGACCAGTACCACAGCCCGCAGGCCTCGGCCCGCTTCTCGGCGGGCCAGGGCACCGCTCCCCTGGTCCCGGGTGACCTGATGTTCTGGGGCAGCGGGTACATCCACCATGTCGCCATGTACCTGGGCGCGGGACAGATGGTCGAGGCCTACGAGTCCGGCACCCACATCAGGGTGACGCCGGTGCGCACGGGCGGCGACTACGCGGGCGCGATCCGCATCAACCCGACCGGCACACCGGTGCCGCCGCCGGCGAACGGCGGTTCGACGTTCGAGACCTGGGGCACCGGGGTGCACACGCACTCCACACCGAGCGTGCACGCCTCGGTCGTCGACACCTTCGCCGGTCCCACCCAGGTCTCCGTCCAGTGCCAGGAGCACGCCGAGGAGGTGACCGCAGAGGGCTACACCAACGACATCTGGGCCAAGCTCGCCGACGGCTCCTGGATGACCAACATCTACATCAAGGGCCCGGCCGAACTGCCCGGCATCCCGGACTGCGGCGGCGACAACCCGCCGCCGCCGAGCGGGGGCAGCACGGCGTTCCAGACCTGGGGCACGGGCGTGCGCACGCACAGCGAGCCCAACGTGAACGCCGGTGTCGTCGACTACTTCGCCCAGCCGACGACGGTCAACGTGGTCTGCCAGACCCACGCCCAGACGGTCACGGCCGAGGGCTACACCAACGACGCCTGGTCCAAGCTGACCAACGGCGCGTGGATGACGAACATCTACATCAAGGGCCCGGCCTGGCTGCCGGGGGTCGCGACCTGCTGATCCGGGCCTGCCCGCGGGGCGCCCCTCGATTCGGGCGCCCCGCGCACTTGCCTATTCACTTTGTTGCTTATTGGCAGCGGCTCGCTGCCCCAGTCTCCGCAGGGCCAGGTCCCCCCACTGGAGGTTCTCCCGCTCGAAGGACATCCCGCGCAGCAGGGTGAGGTACGGGCCGATGCGGTCCGCCTCGGCGAAGTACGCCTCCTCGGAGCGGCCGGCGAGGAGGCGCTGCCTGATCCGTTCGTAGCGGGCGAGTTTGGCGGTGGCCCACTCCATGCGTTCGGCGACGGCCGTCCGGACCGCCTCGATGTCACCGGCGTCCGCGCACTGCACCTTGACCAGCAGCTCGTCGCGGACCACCGCAGGTCGGCCAGGCGGCTCGGCCGTATGAGCGCGTACCGCCTCACGGCCGGCGTCGGTCAGTGAGAACAGCCGCTTGTTGGGCCTGCGTTCCTGCTCGACCACGCGGGCGGCGACCAGTCCGTCCGCCTCCATGCGGTCCAGTTCGCGGTAGAGCTGCTGGGGCGTCGCCGTCCAGAAGTTGGCGACCGTCGCGTCGAATCCCTTCGCGAGGTCGTACCCGGAGGCCTCTCCCTCCAGGAGGGCGGCCATCACCGCATTCCGCAGAGCCATGGGGACACGCTAGCATGCGAAAGTACTCAACTTTTTGAATAGGTGAGGTGGACCCCATGCACCCCTTCCGCAAGGCCGTCGAGAGCGACGACATGGACGCCGTGGCCGCCCTGCTGGCCGACGACGTCGTCTTCACCAGCCCGGTCGCGTTCAAGCCGTATCCGGGCAAGGCGATCACCGCCGCGATCCTGCGCGCGGTGTCCCGGGTGTTCGAGGACTTCGTCTACGTCCGGGAGATCGCGAACCCCGACGGCCGGGACCACGCCTTCGTCTTCACGGCGACCGTGGCGGGCAAGAAGCTCCAGGGCTGCGACTTCCTGCACTTCGACGAGAACGGGAAGATCGACGAGTTCACGGTGATGGTGCGCCCGCTGTCGGCCGCCCAGGCGCTGTCCGAGGCGATGGGCGCCCAGTTCGAGCGGATCGCCCAGGAGGCCGCCGCCGCGCAGTGACCGGCCGGGCCGTCGTCCTCCGGTTCCCATGATCGCCCGATCGGGGGACTGCCCGGTCGAGGGACTGGTGGGAGCCGGGCACGGCCACGAGACTCTGGACCATGACCGCTTCCGACCGGCCGCAGACGCTCGCCTGGGACACCCCCGCGGCCGCGGCGGCCTACCGCAACCGTGACATGAGGCTGGCCCGGCAGCTGATCTTCCCTGCGGTACTGGACCGCGTAGGCGTTCCCCGAGGGCCCGGCGCGACCGTCCTCGACGTGGGCTGCGGCACCGGCGCACTGGCCCTGGAACTGGCCCAGGCGCGCGGCTGGTCGGTGCAGGGTGTCGATCCCTCGGCGCACATACTGGACATCGCCCGCGCCGACCGCGCCGATCCGCGCATCGGCTACCGCCTCTTCGACGGCCGTTCGCTGGCCTGGATCCCGGACGGCAGCATCGACGCGGCCGTCTGCTGCCTGGTCTACTGCACCGACCCCGACGACACCAGGCTGGCCGCGCTGACCGCCGAGATCCACCGGGTGCTCCGGCCGGGCGCCCCCTATGTCCTCGCCGACCTCAACCCGGACGCCGTGGGAGAGCGGTTCGCCACGCTCCGGTTCGGCGACGAGGGCGCGTCGTACTCCGAAGGCGACCCCGTGCCCACGGTGCTGCGCCAGCTCGACGGCACTTCCGTCACCACCGCCTGCTACTACCGTCCGCTGTCCGCGTACCGCGCGCTGCTCACCGGGGCGGGCTTCCCCGCGCCCGCCACGGACACCCCGGCACTGCCGGACTCCGACCGCCCCGCCGGGTCCGGCCTCGCCCCCTACCTGATCATGGACACCACCCGCCGCTGACCACACGTCGGTCCAGCACACCGAGCTCCTGCCCGACGACGAGGCCGACCGGCGGTCGGCCGCGGCCTGATCACGACTGCTCTTCCCGCAACGGCTACCCGGATGCGCGTCGGTTCGGGATCATGCAGCATGCGCCCGGATGCCTGGTACCTCACCGAAGACATCGACGATTTCCTCGCCCACGCCGGAGACTTCCTCCGCTCGCGCCCCGTCCTGCACAACACACCGCTGACCACCATGGCGAAGTGGCGGACCCGATCGGGCGCGTTCACTCCCGGATCCGTCCTCTTCGGCCGACTGGAATCGGACGGCGGCACCCAGGCGATCTTCTACCGCCCGCCGAGCCGCCGGCTGACCCTCACCCCGCTCTCCCCCGCTCAGGCCGACACCCTCGCCGCCCGGCTGACCGGGCTCGGCCACACCTTCGCCGGCGTCACCGCGGACCACGACACCGCCACCGCGTTCGCCGAGGCCTGGCAGCGGCACACCGGCGCGACGCACACCCTCCGCGTCCGGATGCACCTCTACCGCCTGGACACCCTCACCCCGCCGGAGCCGCACCCGGACGGACATGGCCGCCGCGTGGGCGAGCACGACCACGAGCACCTCATGCGCTGGTGCCGTGAACTCGCCGCGGACCTCGGCGAGACCGTCACCATCGACGCCGGTACCTGGGCCGGCACCCGGTTCGCCGAGAAGAGCTACACCTTCTGGGAGACCCCGGACGGCACCCCGGTCTCCATGGCCGGCGTGAACCCGATGATCGCCGGCATGGTCCGGCTGGACCCGGTCTACACCCCGGCCCGTCTCCGCGGCCATGGCTATGCCGCCGCCGTGACCGCGGAGGTGAGCCGCGCCGCGCTGGCCGCGGGCGCCACGGAGGTCGTGCTGTACACGGACGCGGGCAACCGCACCAGCAACGCCCTCTACCAGCGCCTCGGATACCGCCGGGTCACCGACTGGGCCCCGTACGACTTCTCCCCACAGGCGCCTGCAGCCGGGGACTGACCTCCACCAGACGACGGCCCGACCACCCGGATCCCGCCGAGTGTGACGACCGCCCGATCTCCCTGACACCGGCGCGCAACCGATCGGGCCGGCCGGGGCCGAACCGCTCACCGACAGCGGTGGCCCCCGGCCGGCTCCGCCGTCGGTCAGACGGCGTCCGCTGTTTCCGGGAGCGCGGGAGGTGCAGGAGTCCGGTCGATGATCCATACGTTGCGGTTGCGGTCGGCCAGGACGGCCGACACCGCGAGCAGGAGGGCACCACCTGCTGCGGTGAGGGCCACCAGGAGGGCGCCGTCGGCACCGTGGGTCTGGGCGAGGCCGCCGGAGACGCCCTGCCCGGCGGCGGTGGCGAGGGGGCCGCCCGCACACAGGACGGTCATGGCGACGGCAGCGCGTTCGGCGGGGGCGAGCCGTTCGGTGAGGGCGTACAGGCTGATCATGTAGGGCGCGACGGTGAAGCCCGCCAGGGCCACGGCCGCGGGGACGGACACGAGCCGGGTGCCGCCGGCCAGGACGAGCATGCCCGCGAAGAGTGCCGCGGCGAAGACGACGTAGCGGGCCCGCAGGGTGAGCCGCCGGGGCAGCCAGGCGCAGGCCGCGCCGGCCAGCGCACTGCCGATGCCGAACCCCGCGTACATGAGGCCCGCGGCACCGGGTTCGTCGATGGTGTCGGCGTACACGGTGACGGTGGTCTGGACGGCTCCGAACACGGTTCCCATGGCGACCATGGCCAGGAACACGACGGCCAAGGGGCGGCGTGGCAGGCGTTGTGCACCGCGGTTCCGGTCCGCGGTGTGCTGTCCCGTGGGGCGGTCCGCGTGGCGCAGGGCGAAGGGGAGGGTGCTCACGGCGATCAGAGTCATCGTCAGAGCGGCGGGGGCGAGGGGGCCGAGCGCTGCGATCGCCCCGACCAGGGCGGGCCCGGCCACGAAGCCCACCTCGTCGGCGGCCGCCTCGTACGACAGGGCGGCCGACAGCAGGCCGGGGTCGTCGTGGGCTCGTACGAGCCGGGACCAGTGGACGCGCACCAGAGGGCCGACCTGGGGCTGGGTCAGACCGACGAGGATGGCCGCGGCGAGCACACTCGTCCTGGAGCCGTGGCTCACGGCCAGCAGCGCCGCCCAGGAAGCGAAGTCGGCGACCGCCGCGAAGGCGCCGACGGTGCGGTGTCCATGCCGGTCGGCCATGATCCCGACCAGGGGTCCGCCGACGGCGATGGCGATGCTCTGGGCCGCGCCGGCGAGGCCGGCGAACGCATAGCCGTGGGTGGTGGACTGGAGCAGTACGAGAGTGGAGAGGGCTGATGTGGCGTACGGGAGGCGGGCGAGGAACCCCAGGGGGAAGAAGCCTGCACCTGCCACGCGTAGCAGGGAGCGGTAGGACACGAAGGTCTCCGTCGGGCATGTCGAGAAGACGCGCCACCCAGCCACCAACGCGTCGACGAGCCCGATTCCGGTCGGCAACGTAGCGGAGCGGGCCCATGGCTGTACAGGAGACCGCCTTGCGCAGGTGGGACCACGACGAGAACAAGCAGCTCATCGCATCACCGCCTGCAAAATGCCTGATCGCGAGAGAACGTGAAGTCGGCCGTCTTCCAAAAAGACCACATTCCGAACCCCGCTGTCCTCACGCCCCGGAACGCACTTCCTGCGCCCTTGGTACGACGCCGAATGCGGCGTGCGCCACACGCCCGCGTCGGCTTTTCCTCGCGACCCCGGATTGGGCCGCTCAGGATCTTGCCGAGGTGCCCTGGCCCGAACGCTCGTCAGGGCCGAAACCGGTACCGGACCGGTCAGGGGCGCAGCAGGGTACCGGCAGCCTCCTCCAGTAGGGCTACGGCAAGGAGTTCGCCGTCCACAGGTCCGAAGCGCTCCAGGGCCAGCCGGTGGATGCGCAACACCGTGTCGGCCATCTCGTGCGGGGTGCCGAGATCTCGGGCCTCACCGGTGATGACCTTGAGCTGGTCGTGGATGCGGTCGAGCCCGTAGGAGCGAAGGTAGTCCCCGGCGAACAGAGCCGGCAGGTCCCGGCGGATGAAGTCGCTCCCCGCCGCGCTGTCGGCCAGCGTGTCGCGCAGGGCGGCGAGTTCGATGCCCGCCCGGCGTCCGAGCAGCAGGGCCTCGGCGGTTGCCGTGGCCTGCCCGAACCAGAGGAGGTTGATGAGGAGTTTCGTCGTGTAGCCGGTTCCCGGGCCGCCCATGTGGGAGATCCGGTCCGATGTCGCCACCGCTTCCAACAGCGGCCTGCACCGTTCGAGGACTTCAGCAGAACCGCCCACGAACAGCCGCAGGCGCCCGTGTTCGGCGTCGTCCGGACTGCCGCCCATGGGCGCTTCGAGGACATCGACGCCGTGGGCGTCGGCTCGTTCCCGCAACTCCCGTGCGGCTGCGGGGGCGTTGCTCGTCATGTCGATCCACACCGCCCCAGGGGCCAGGGCGGCGAACACGGCATCCGGAAGAGCTGCCACAGCCTCATCGGGTCCAGGAACCACGGTGACCAGTACATCCGCCCCGGCTGCGGCGGTCGTGACGGAGGGCGCCCAGTCCGCGCCCAACGAGCGCACTGCTTCTTCCCGTTCGGGACGCAGATCGGAAACGGTCACCGTGTGGCCCGCCGAAACGAAGCGTCCACACAGAGGTCTCCCCATTCGGCCGGCACCGACGAGGGCTACGCGCGAGGGCAAAGAATCACCGCCATGGCAGTCGTTGGGTCTGTCGTTTCCCGCCGGCACACCCGAAACACCGCCGCACCTCCGGTCACTTGGAGACACTTTGGATCACCGGGGAACACTGCGGTCATCCTATGAGCTCGTAACGTGATCAGGATCCGGCCTTCTTGAGTCGTCACCGGCAGATGAAGCTCCAGCCCGATGGGGCGAGGGCGTCATGAAGTCCGAGGCGACGGCGAACGCGCTGTTCCCCGTGCAGCAGTGCCGCAAGGCCGACGGGGTCTCGGAGGACCAGTGCCTACACCGGCCGCCGCGCCGAGGTCGGCGAGCAGCTCGCCGCCTGCTGCACGACCACGTCGATGCCCCGGCCCGGCGCCCGGCCAGTGGAGTGACTACGCGTCGCGTCACGCGGGGTGGAAACCGGGCGTCACCATACCGTGCGGCTATGAACACACAGCGTCATGTCGGTGCTGTCAGGAGAAGAGCCGACAGCACAGGCCTGTCCCACTCCGGCAGGCTCGCGGTCCTGGGCATACTGACCTTGGTACTGGTCACTCTGGCGGCAGCCGGCACACCGGCCGCCGCCGCGCTGCGTTCGGGTTCCCTCCTGACCGTGAGGTTCACCAACAACAGCGACCGCGACCTGATCCTGGGCCCGTACAGCTACAACGGGTGCCCCGCCACCCTGCCGGACCGCATCAACGCGGGCGCCACCGCCAGCTGGACCCTGAACGCGTGCAACGACCCCACCGGCAACGTGGGGACCGTGGCTTTCAACATCGCCCGGGAGTCCGGACGGGTGAACATCGGGTGGAACGCCCCCCTGGTCGGTTCGGCCTCCTACACCGAGTCAGCACCGTCCAGCTACGTGATCAGTCACAGCGGTGGTCAGGGTCTCGACCCGACCGTCGACTTCACCTTCGACTGCAGCTCCAGGACCTGCGACGGGATCCCCGACAGCTGGAAGACGAACGGTGTCTACATCAACCCGGCCGACGGCAGCGCCCACACCCAGCCCGGCCCCGGCCTGAAGTTCATCGACCTGCCGGCGATGGGGGCCACCGTCAACAAGCCGGACATCTTCGTCCAGGTCGACTGGATGGCGGACACGACACACAGCCACGCCCTCTCTGCCGACGCGATCAAGCGGGTGGTCAACGCCTTCGCGAACTCGCCGTACCGCCGCCACTCGCCGAGCACCGGCATCAACCTGCACGTGGACGCCGGACCCGACAGCATCCTCGACTTCGCGACCGACAAGACGTGGGGGACGCTGAGCACGGCCCGAAAACTCCCCGAGACGAAGAACCTGGGAACCTCGGTCAACGGCCGCTACCAGTGGAACGCGTTCAACACGATCAAGACGGAGGACGGAGGCTTCACCAGCACCGGTCGGGCGCCGATCTTCCACTACGCCATCTCGGCACACAACCTGGAGTCCGGCAGCACCTCCAGCGGTATCGCCCCCACCCCGGGCAGCGACCTCATCGTCAGCCTGGGCAGCTTCGCCAATCAGGTGGGCACCGTCTCCGAGCAGGCCGGTACGTTCATGCACGAGTTGGGCCACAATCTCAACCTGGAGCACGGCGGGAACAACAACGTCAACCACAAGCCGCAGTACTTCAGCGTGATGAACTACCTGTACCAGATGGGCCTCACCTCCGGGTCCACCACCGGCACGATGGACTTCTCCCGCCAGAACACCGCACTCGACGAGAACAGCCTCGACGAAAGGTCCTATCCGACCAGCAGCGGGAACCACGACCTCAAGCACTACTGCCCGAACCAGGGAGGGGGCGGCTCCTTCGTCACCGTTCCCGCGGCGGACAAGCAGGTCGACTGGAACTGCGACGGCCAGATCACGGGTCTGGTCGGCTACGACGTCAACAACGACGGAGCGCGCACGACGCTCACCGGCTGGGACGACTGGAGCAACCTCCTGCTCCGTGCCGGCTCCATCGGCACCAGTTCCTCGGGCACCATGCCGGCGCCGACCATGGAGGACGAGATGACTCCGGCCGACGAGGCGATGAACGAACCGCTGGACACCACGCCTCCGGTCACCAGGGCCAGGACGACCCCGCGCCCCGACAGCCACGGTGTCTACCACTCGAACGTCACCGTCACCCTCACCGCCACGGACGACCTGTCCGGTGTGGCCAGGACCGAGTACGACCTCGACGGCAAGGGCTGGAAGAAGTACACCTCACGGATCAAGGTCCGCGGTGACGGCATGCACGAACTGCTGTTCCGCTCGATCGACCACGCGCAGAACCACGAGCTCGCGAAGTCCCTCGGCATCCGCATCAGGAACGACTCGCACGGACACGGGGACGGGGGCTCCTGACCCCGGACTCCGGCTCCTGACCCGAGACACCCTGACGGCCCCCGGCTCGCCCGGCGGGCCGTTCGGTTTTCGCCGGCCGGATCCTCCGAGGAGCCCTTACGACAAGACTTCCGCCTCGCAGAAGACGCATTGCAGGGCGACCGCGGCCATGGGGACCCTGACTCCAACCACACCGGGCGGGGCGACGACGCCCCCCACAAGGACGGAACTCCTCATGCCGCACATCACCGCCTTCGCCAGGAACCAGTGGTACGTCGCCGCCTACAGTCATGAGGTGGGGCGGGAGTTGCTCGGGCGGACGGTGCTCGGGGAACCGCTGGTGTTCTACCGGGCCGAGGAGGACGGTGCGCCCGTCGCCCTCAACGACCGCTGTGTGCACCGCCGTTACCCGCTGTCGGAGAGCGGGCTCGACGGGGACCGGATCGTGTGCGGGTACCACGGGTTCACCTACGACCGGACCGGCGCGTGTGTGTATGTGCCGGGGCAGAAACGCATCCCGCGTACCGCCCGCGTCGCCTCCTACCCGGTCGTCGAGCAGGACTCCCTGGTGTGGGTGTGGATCGGCGACCCGGCGCTCGCCGACCCGCGGTCCATCCCGCGGGCGCGTCACCTCGACGCCCCCGGCTGGACGACCGTCCGGGGCATGGAGCCGATCGACGCCGACTACGGCCTCCTCGTCGACAACCTCCTGGACCTCTCCCACGAGACCTATCTGCACGGCGGCTACATCGGCACGCCCGAGGTCGCCGAGACGCCCATCACGACCGAGGTCGACGAGGGCGCCGGCATCGTGCGGGTGAGCCGGCACATGGACGACGCCGAGTGCCCGCCGTTCTACGCCCGTTCGACCGGGATCGAGGGTCGGATCACACGCTGGCAGGACATCGAGTACCACGCGCCGTGCCTGTATCTGCTGCACAGCCGGATCGCGCCGGTCGGCGTGCTGCCGGAGGCCGACGGCAGCGACCCGAACGGCTTCCACACCGAGATCACCTATGCGATCACCCCGTCCTCGGACGGCAAGGTGTACGACTTCTGGATGGTCTCCCGGGACTGGGCGACGGACGACGCCGAGGTCACCGAGTTCCTGCGGGGCAACAACCACACGGTGGTCATGCAGGACGTGGACGCCCTCAACCTCCTGCAGCGGACCCTGGGTTCGGAGCGGGCCGGCTACCAGGAGCTCAGCATCAACATCGACACCGGCGGTCTCGCCGCCCGCCGAATCCTCGCCCGGCTGGTCGAGGAGGGCGACAAGCCCGTGGAGAAGGTCCTGTGAGCACACCCACCGGCGAGGTCTACCGCATCGACTGGCTGCCGGGCACCGACGTGCTGCACGGCACCTGTCACTGCGGGGCCGAGCACTCCGCCCAGGACCCGGTCGAGATGTGGGAGTGGATGCTCGGCCACCCCGAAGGACACCAGACCCCGGAGCGCACCGCATGAGCACGTACGAGGCCGAACTGGTCGTCAGCGAAAGGGTGTCGGCGGCCGACGGCGTCCTCGCCCTCACCCTTCGGCACCCCCTCGGCGAAGAGCTTCCGGGCTGGGAGCCGGGGGCGCATCTCGATGTCCTGCTCGGGTCGGAGCTGGAGCGGCAGTACTCGCTCTGCGGGGACCCCTGGGACCGTACCGCCTGGCGGATCGCGGTGCTCCGGGAGCCCGACGGGCGGGGCGGATCCGCCTACGTCCACGCGCAGTTGGGCGT
Source organism: Streptomyces sp. NPDC101234 (assembly GCF_044767525.1). Lineage (NCBI taxonomy): Bacteria > Bacillati > Actinomycetota > Actinomycetes > Kitasatosporales > Streptomycetaceae > Streptomyces > Streptomyces sp. NPDC101234. Next base: position 176,424 of record NZ_JBIWOA010000011.1, read on the forward strand.
CGGCGACAAGGTGCGGGTGCGCGGGCCGCGCAACCACTTCCGTCTCGAACCGGCGTCCCGCTACCGGTTCGTCGCGGGCGGCATCGGGATCACCCCGGTCCTGCCGATGCTCGCCGCCGCCGAGGCCGCGGGCTCCGAGTGGACCCTGCTGTACGGCGGGCGGACCCGGCAGTCCATGGCGTTCACCGACGAGTTGGCGCGCTACGGCGGGGAGCGGATCACCGTCGCCCCGCAGGACGAGACCGGACTGCTGGATCTCGGCCCGGTACTGGACGACGTCCCGGACGGCACTCTGGTGTACTGCTGCGGTCCGGGGCCGTTGCTGGACGCGGTGGAGGAACGCTGCCCGGCGGGCGTACTGCGGGTCGAAAGGTTCCAACCCAAGAAGCAACAGACAGGCGAGGAGCGGGTGTTCGAGGTCGTACTCGCGCAGAGCGGCCGTAGCCTCACCGTCGCACCCGGCGTCTCCGTACTCGACACCGTCCGAGCCGCCGGGGTCGAGGTGCTCTTCTCCTGCACCGAGGGCACCTGCGGCACCTGTGAGACCGATGTCCTCGAAGGCACCCCGGACCACCGGGACTCGGTGCTCACCGAGGAGGAGCGGGCGGCCGGGGAGACCATGCTCATCTGTGTGTCGCGGTGCCGGGGGGAGCGCCTGGTGCTCGATCTGTGATCCGCAGGTCCGCCTCGATCGCCGCCACGGTCGCCCGCAGGTGCGGCAGCAGCTCGCGGCGGGCCCTTGCGGCGGAGGTCCGGCCGGAGTGCGTCGCGAGCGTCACCCCGGCCACCACCTGGCCGCTCCGGTCCCGTACCGGGGCGGCCACCGTTCTGACACCGTTCTCCGGGTCGCCGTCGAGGATCGCGTACCCCTGACGCCGTATCACCTCGGCGTGGGGCGACGGGGCCTCCGGAGCCCGCGTCGGCAACACCCGGCCCGCCGCGGTGTCGTGGGCCGGAAAGCGGGCTCCCACTGCGATCGTCGCCGCCATCACCCGCCGGGCCGGGACCCGGGCGACGCACACGACGGCGTCGCCGTCCACGATGCAGAGCGCGGCCGACTCCCCCGTCAGCGCGACGAGTTGCTCCAGATGCGGCTGCGCGAGGCCCGGCAGGTCGAGGCCGGAGAGAAAGGCGTGGCCGAGTTCCAGGACGCGCGGGGTGAGGCGGAAGCGGCGGCCGTCCGAGTGCGCGTAGCCCAGGTCGGCGAGGGTGAGCAGCAGGCGGCGGGCGGCGGCGCGGGGCAGGTCGCAGGCGCGGGCCACCTCGCTGAGCGTGCGCGTCGGATGCTCGGCGTCGAAGGCGCGGAGGACGGCCAGGCCGCGCTCGAAGGACCTGACGAAGTACGGTGCGCGGGCATCACTGGGCATCGGCGCCTCCCCGGTCTTTCCGACACAGGCCGAGAACACGGTGAGAGCGCGGTTCGATAACTGTCAACAATTTTGTCAGCTAAACCCATTGACCGGGTCGTCCGGCCGGTTCTACCTTCCCGCTGAGCACCAACCGAGCACCATTGTGCGCACCGCGCACACCCTGTCGGAACACCGTTGTCTGCACAGGAGGAGCCATGCGTCGTCTGCTCGCCGGTCTAGCGACCGGCACCTTTCTGCTCGCCACGGCGGCCTGCGGCTCCTCCGGGGGCTCGTCGTCCACCTCGCCCTCGTCGGGCGGCACCACCACCGTCAAGGTGGGAATCATCCCCATCGTCGATGTGGCCCCCCTCTATCTCGGCCAGAAGGAGGGCTTCTTCGGCAAGCGCGGCCTGAAGCTGTCGATGACGCTCGCGCAGGGCGGTGCGGCCATCGTGCCGGGTGTGACGAGTGGTCAATTCCAGTTCGGGTTCTCCAATGTGACCTCGCTGATGATCGCCCGGTCCAACGGCGTGCCGGTGCAGGCGATCGCCAACGGCGTGGCCTCGACGGGCGTCGCGGGCAAGGACTTCGGCGGGCTCGTCGTGAAGAAGGGCAGCAGTATCACCTCGCCGAAACAGCTGGAGGGCAAGAAGGTCGCCGTCAACACGCTGAAGAACATCAACGAGACCGCGGTACGCGAGTCGGTCCGCAAGGCGGGCGGTGATCCGGACAAGGTGCAGTTCGTCGAGCTCGCCTTCGACCAGATGCCGGCCGCGCTCGACAAGGGCCAGATCGACGCGGCGATGGCCGTCGAGCCGGCCCTTGCCACCATGAAGCTCCAGGGTGCCGCCGAGATCGCCTCGCCCCTGGTCGACGTGGCACAGAACCTCACCGTGGCCATGTACTTCACGTCGACGTCGTACGCACAGAAGAACCCGGCCGTCGTGAAGAAGTTCCAGGAGGCCGTGGCGGAGTCGCTGTCCTATGCCGACGCGCACCCGGACGAGGTCCGGCAGATCGTCACCACCTACACCAAGACCCCGGCCGACGTCCTGGCCAAGGTGACGCTGCCCAAGTGGCCCGCGGAGCCGAACCGTTCGTCGATCGAGACGCTGGAGAAGCTGAGCGAGCAGGACGGCCTCTTCAAGACGGCACCCGACCTGGACAAACTGCTGCCGTGAAAGACGTGAAGGGGCTGAACACCGCACTCGGTGCGGCCGGACTCACGGCCTTCCTCGCCCTCGGTGAGGCGGTGCCGCGGCTCGGCCTGGTCAAGGCGGACTACTTCCCGCCGACCAGCCGTATCGCCCGTGCCCTCGGCACCGAACTCGCCGACGGCGCCTTCTGGTCGGCGCTCGGCGACACCCTCACCGGCTGGGCCGCGGGCCTCGCGATCGCGGTCGGCGCCGGCATCGTGGCGGGGGTGCTCATCTCGGTCGTTCCGCACGCGCGCCAGGCCACCGCGTCCACGATCGAGTTCCTCCGCCCGATCCCCTCGGTCGCCCTGATCCCCCTCGCGATCCTGCTCTACGGCACCGAACTCCGCTCTGTCCTCCTGCTCGTCGTCTACGCCTCCTTCTGGCAGGTGCTGATCCAGGTGATGTACGGCGTCCAGGACGTGGACCCGGTCGCCGAGGAGACGGCACGGTCGTACGGACTCGGCACCTGGGCCCGGGTCCGCCATGTGCTGTGGCCGACCGCCCTGCCGTACGTCATGACCGGCGTCCGGCTGGCCGCCGCGGTCGCCCTGATCCTCACCATCACCGCCGAACTGGTCATCGGCGCACCGGGGTTGGGCCAGCGGATCGCGGTCGCCCAGACCTCGCAGGCGGTGCCGGACATGTACGCCCTGATCGTGGTGACAGGGCTGCTGGGGCTGGTCATCAATGTGGGCGCACGGTCGGTGGAGCGGCGGGCGCTGGCCTGGCACCAGTCGGTGCGCGGGGAGGTGACGGTGTGAGGCGGCTACCGCTCCGCGCCGGGTACGCGCTGGCGCTGCCCGCGGTGCTGGTCGCGCTGTGGTGGCTGGCCTCCGACGGCAGTACGGACATCTACTGGCCGCCGCTGCGCACGATCCTGAGGACCTTCCCGGACGTCTGGACCGGACAGCGGCTCCGCGACGACCTGCTGCGCAGTGTGCTGCGGCTGCTCGCCGGATACGCCACGGCGGCCGTCGCGGGCATCGGCCTGGGCCTGGTCATCGGCTCGTACCGGCGGGTGCGGGCGGTCTGCGAACCGGTCCTGGAGTTCCTGCGGGCGGTGCCGCCGCCCGTCCTGGTCCCGGTCATCATGCTGTTCGCGGGCATCGGCGACACCATGAAGATCGTGGTGATCGCCGGCGGCTGCGTCTGGCCGATCCTCCTCAACACCGTCGAGGGGGTACGGGCGGTGGACCCGGTGATGGCCGAGACGGCCCGCTCCTACGGCATCACTGGCGTGGCCCGGCTGCGTACGCTGGTCCTGCGTTCGGCGAGTCCGCAGATCTTCGCGGGCCTGCGGCAGGCGCTGTCGGTCGGGATCATCCTGATGGTCATCAGCGAGATGTTCGCGGCCAGCAACGGGCTCGGCTTCACCATCGTGCAGTTCCAGCGCAGCTTCGCGATCCCCGGCATGTGGACCGGGATCCTGCTGCTGGGCCTGCTCGGTTTCGCGCTGTCGGTGGTCTTCCAGGCGGTCGAGCGACGGGTGCTCGGCTGGTACCACGGGCTGCGCTCCACCACCCGGCGGTCCTGAGTGAGCATCGTGAAGGGGCGGGTCATGCTCGACGTACGCGGCCTGAAGAAGGTCTACGAGGGGTCCGGCCGCCGGGTCGAGGCGGTGCGGGACCTCACCTTCACCGTGGAGGCGGGCGAACTCGTCTGTCTCGTCGGCCCGTCGGGCTGCGGCAAGACCACCCTCCTCAAGTGCATGGGCGGACTGCTCACCCCGACCGGCGGCGAAGTCCTGCTGGAGGGGCGGAGGGTGACCGGACCGCCCCCCGGGATGGCGTTCGTCTTCCAGGAGTACGGCCGCAGTCTGTTCCCCTGGATGCGGGTCGCCGCGAACATCGAACTCCCGCTGAAACAGAAAGACCTGACGCGCGAGCGGCGAAGGGAGCTGGTCTCGGACGCGCTCCGCTCGGTCGGTCTCGCGGACGCCGCCGGCGCCTACCCCTGGCAGCTCTCCGGCGGTATGCAGCAGCGGGTGGCGATCGCGCGCGCCCTCGCCTACGAGCCACGGGTCCTCCTCATGGACGAGCCGTTCGCCGCCGTCGACGCCCAGACCAGGGCAGATCTGGAGGACCTGGTCCGCGGTCTGTGGCGGGAGCGCGGGATCACGATCCTGTTCGTCACCCACGACATCGACGAGGCGGTCTATCTGGGCCAGCGGGTGATCGTCCTGTCCGCCTCCCCCACCGTCGTCCAGGAGCAGCTGAAGGTCGATCTGCCGGACCGGCGGGACCAGTTGCACACCCGGGTCGCCCCGCGCTTCGCCGAGCTGCGGACCCATGTGTACGAGCAGATCCAGGCGGCGAAGCGCGGGGTTCCCCGGGAGCCGGGGGTCACGACGTCAGATACGCCTCCACCTCACTGAACTGCCCGGCCGGCCAGCCGTCGTTGGCGCTGACGGTGAGCCGCAGATAGCGCAGGCCGGTGGAGCCGGGCAGGGCGACGGTGACGGTGTTGCCGGTGGCCGGGTCGAAGCGGTAGCCCGTGGCACCCACGACCGTCGAGTAGCTGGAGCCGTCGGTGCTGCCCAGCACGGTGATGGTCTGGGTACGCGCGTTCCAGGCCGAGAGCGGGGGCAGTTTCAGCACCAGCCGGCGGACCGCATAGGAGGAGCCGAGGTCCACGGTGAGCGACTGCGGGAACGCGTTGTTGGTCGACTCCCAGTAGCTGTTCGCGTCGCCGTCGACGGCCTTGCCGGGCGTGTAGATGTCCTGCGAGCCGGTGGCGGTGGTCGGGCGGCCCTTGGCGAGGTTACGGCCCGGGTCCGGGTCGGGGTTGCCCTGGCCCGGCGTCGGCCAGGTCGAGCAGTCCGACCAGGTGCTGGACCAGCCGGAGTTGCCGCCCCCGTCGGTGAGCGCGAAGGAGCCGGAGTTGGACGGGTAGGGGCAGTTGTAGATGCCGGCCGCGCCCACACTCGTGGCGGTGACGTTGCGGAGGGTCGCAGCGCCCTGAGCCTCGGCCTGGACCACGACCGTCCCGGTGTTCCGCACGGTCGCGCCGTCCACGGTGACATTGCGGACCGGGTAGCCCTGCCCGCCGCCGGAGACGAACTCGAAGGCGCTGTAAGGGCTGTCGGTGATCGTCGTGTTGGTGATGTCGACGGTGGCGTTGATGGCGCTGTCGTACGAGTCGACGCGCAACGCCCCCATCGGATGGTTCCAGTTGGGGTTCATCGCGCCGGTGCGGACGAGCGTGTTGCCGTCGACCGTGATGGTGCCGGCCAGCGGGTTGAAGGGGTCGAGGAACTTCTGGTTGGAGATGGCGATACCGCTGCCGAGGGCGTTGGTGTCGGAGATCAGGTTGTTCCGCACGGAGATGTCCGTGCCGCCGTAGATCGCGATGCCGTTGGCGAGGTTCGGCTGGGAGATGGTGTTGTTCGAGAAGCTTGAGTTGGTGTCGGGCGAGTACAGCGACCACATGGCGAGGGAGTCGTCACCCTGGTTGCGCAGGAAGTTGTTGCGGACCTGGACGCCGTGCGCGGTGCCGTTGAGGTTGAGTCCGTCGGCGGTGGTGTCGAGGATCCGGTTGTTCTCGACGACCAGGTTGTCGTTGTTGCCGGTCAGCCAGAATCCGCACTTGAGGTGCTGGATCCACATCCCGGACACCGAACTGTTTGGCCCCAGTGAACCGTTGACGAAGTTGTCCGGGTTGGAGTCGACGCGTTCGGTGACCTCGCCGATGACCGCGAAGTTGTTGATGTGGACGCTCCCGGAGGAGCTGGACTGGTCGATGAACCGGGAGGTGTGCACGACCGAGTACCAGTTGCCGGCACCCTGGAGCGTCACGTTCTGTACACCGCTCAGCGACGATGTGAGCCTGTAGTCGCCCGGCGGGATCCACACCACTCCGCCCTGGGCGGCGGCGATCGCGTCCCGGAAGGCCTGGGTGGAGTCGCCGTTGCCGCTGGGGTCGGCGCCCTTGGAGACGACGGAGACCGAACCGGCGGGCTGCGAGGCGGCCGCGGCCACCTGCTCGAAGTCGGCCACGTCGACGGTGACCTGGGTGCCGGTGGACTCGAAGGCGACCTTGTCGCCCGCCTGGATGTTCTGGCCGAGCAGCAGCCGGGCGTTGTCGAAGAAGTGGTGCTGCTTGGCGCCGGGGATCCAGCCGGTGTCGATGTAGGAGTACTTGGAGGTGACGGCGAGGGTCCTGGCCAGCCTGACCCCGTTGACGTACACGTTGAGCGTGCCGGTCTGGCCGTCGGGGACGCTGTAGGAGACGTTCACGGCGTTGGACGCCTGGGGGGCGGTGAACTCGACGCGCTGTCCGGAGGTGAGCCGGACGGCCTGGCGCCCGGAGGCCTCGGAGGCGAGGGTGCCCTGGGTGTAGTCCGGGCCGATCCTGGTGCCGGTGGTGGTCGCGGACTCCGCCTCGACCGAGGTGAAGGGGAGACTGGCGCCCGCCGCCGCATGGGCGGCGGGGGCGATGGCGACGAGCATGCCGGCGGCGAGAGCCACCGCCGCGGCCACTGATGGCATGCTCCTGACAGATCTGACCTTGGTGCTGTGCATGTGCCGATCCCTTCCTGGTGGGGGGTGCTCGGGGACAGCGGGATGCGCGTCGGCGGCTCAGCTCAGCAGCCAGGCCGCCGTGTCCTGCGAAAGACGGCCTTCTTCGTCCAACGGGCCGCTGGTCAGCAGGAGTTGAGTGTGGTCAGGGAGTTCGGCAGGGGCGGGCGCGAGGTTGACCAGGCAGGTCACGCCCGCGGCGCGGGTGAAGGCGAGGACACCTTCGGGGGCGGGCAGCCAGGTCAGCGGGCCGTGGCCGAAGACGGGGCGCAGGGCGATCGCCCGCCGGTAGAGGGCCAGCATGGAGCCGGCGTCGTCCTGCTGTCGGTCGACCGCGTACGAGGCCCAGCCGGCCGGCTGCGGCAGCCAGGGCTCCGCCTGTGAACCGAATCCCGCATACGGCAGATCGGCCGCCCAGGGCAGGGGCACCCGGCAGCCGTCGCGGCCGGGGTCGGTGCCGCCGGACCGGAAGTACATCGGATCCTGGATGCGGTCGACCGGGATGTCGACCTCCGGCAGCCCCAGCTCCTCCCCCTGATAGACGTACACCGCGCCGGGCAGGGCCAGGGACAGCAGGGCGGCCGCGCGGGCCCGGCGTGTGCCCAGCTCCAGGTCGGTCGGGGTGCCGAAGGCCTTGGCGGCGAAGTCGAAGGCGGTGTCCTCGCGGCCGTACCGGGTGACCGTGCGGGTCACGTCGTGGTTGCACAGCACCCAGGTGGCGGGGGCGCCGACCGGCGCGTGCTCGGCGAGGGTGGTGTCGATCGACGTCCGCAGCCGGTTCGCGTCCCAGGGACAGGAGAGGAAGGAGAAGTTGAAGGCGGTGTGGAGTTCGTCGGGGCGCAGATAGCGGGCGAAGCGTTCGGTGTCGGGGAGCCATACCTCGCCGACGAAGACACCGGCGTAGGCATCGGCGACCTCACGCCAGGAACGGTAGATGTCATGGAGCTCGTCGCGGTCGACGAAGGGGTGCGGCTCCGGGTGGCCGGCCAGGTCGGGCAGGTCGGGATCCTTGGCGAGCAGGGCGGCCGAGTCGATACGGACGCCCGCGACGCCCCGCTCGAACCAGAACCGCAGGATGTCCTCGTGCTCCTGGCGGACGGCGGGGTGGGCCCAGTTGAGGTCGGGCTGTTCGGGGGTGAAGAGGTGGAGGTACCACTCGCCGTCGGGAAGCCGGGTCCAGACGGGTTCGGTGGAGCCGACGAACTGGGACGGCCAGTCGTTGGGCGGGAGTTCGCCGTTCGCGCCGCGCCCCGGCCGGAAGTGGAACAGCTCGCGCTCGGGACCGCCCGGGCCCGCCGCCGACGCCGCCCGGAACCAGGAGTGCTGGTCGGAGACGTGGTTGGGAACGATGTCGACGATCGTCCGGATGCCCAGCTCGCGCGCCTCCGCGATGAGTTTCTCAGCCTCGGCGAGGGTGCCGAAGGCCGGGTCGATGGCCCGGTAGTCGGCGACGTCGTAGCCGCCGTCCTTCATCGGTGACGGGTACCAGGGGCTGAACCAGAGTGCGTCCACACCGAGTCCGGCGAGGTAGGGCAGTTTGGCGCGGACGCCCGCGAGATCGCCGGTACCGTCTCCGTCGCCGTCGGCGAAGCTGCGGACGTACACCTGGTAGATGACGGCCGACCGCCACCAGTCGCGGTCCTCGTGGTCCGAGTCGTCCGAGTGGTGCTCGTGGTCCTTCGGGGCATGGCTGGGCTGTCCCACGGTGCGTGCCTTTCTGTCGAAGGAAGGGCGTCAGCCCTTGGTGCTGCCCGCGCTGATCCCGGCGATGATGTGCCGCTGGAAGACGAGGAACAGCGCGACCATCGGGATGCTGGCGATCACCATCGCGGCGATGAGCACGGTGAGCTGGATGTTCTGCGACAGCTGGACCAGGGCCACGCTGATGGGCTGCTTGTCGGTGTCGGAGAAGACCATCAGCGGCCACAGGAAGTCCTGCCAGACCGCGACCAGGGCGAAGATCGAGACGACCCCGAGCACCGGCCGCGACATGGGCAGGACGACCGACCACAGGATGCGCAGCTTTCCGGCGCCGTCGATCTCCGCGGCCTCCAGGACGTCCTGCGGCAGCTGGTCGAAGAACCGCTTCAACAGGTACAGGTTGAAGGCGTTGGCGACGGCCGGCAGCCAGATGCCGAGCGGGTCGTTGAGCAGGCTGGTGTGGATGAAGGGCAGGTCGGCGGCGGTCAGGTACTTGGGGACGACCAGGGCCTGGGCCGGGACCATCAGGGTGGCCAGGATGCCGCCGAGGATCACCTTGCCGAAGGCCGGTCTCAGCTTCGACAGGGCGTAGGCGGCGGCCGTGCAGAACACCAGCTGGAAGGCCCAGGCGCCGGCGGCCTGCACCACCGTGTTCCACAGGTGCTGCGGGAGCTGCATCAGGTCCCAGGCGTCGGTGTACCCGGAGATGTGCAGGTGCTTCGGGATCAGGGTGGGCGGGGTCTGGGCGACCTCGTCCGGGGACTTCATCGCGCCGGTCACCATCCAGTACACCGGGAACAGGAAGGCGAGCGCGAAGAGGACGACGACTCCGGTGAAGACGGTCCAGTAGACCGCCTTGCCGCGCGGGCGGGCCAGCGCCGCAGGGGAGATCAGGGTGCGGGTGGCGCTGCTCATCCGTCCTCCCCGGATCGGGTCAGCCGCAGGTAACCGGCGGAGAAGATGCCGAGCAGCACCAGGAGCATCACGCTGAGCGCGCAGGCACCGCCGAAGTCGTTGTAGAGGAAGGCGTACTTGTAGATGAGGTAGAGCACGGTGACCGTGGCGTTCTCCGGACCGCCTCCTGTGATCACGAACGGCTCGGTGAACACCTGCATGGTGGCGATGATCTGAAGGAGCATCAGCATGAGGATGACGAATCTGGTCTGAGGGATCGTCACATGCCGGATGCGCTGCAGGAGATTGGCTCCGTCGAGTTCGGCGGCCTCGTACAGCTCGCCCGGGATCGACTGGAGGGCGGCCAGGTAGATCAGGACGGTGCCGCCCATGTTGGCCCAAGTGGCTACGATCACCAGGGAGATGAGCGCGGTGTCGGCGCCGTTGGACCAGTTCGAGGTGGGCAGGTGCAGGAAGCGCAGGGTCTCGTTGGCGAGGCCGGCCCCGGGGTCGTAGAACCACTTCCACAGCAGGGCGCTGACCACCGGCGGGATCATCACCGGCAGATAGACCACGACCCGGAAGAACGCCTTCGCGTGCCGCAGTTCGTTGAGGACCAGGGCGAGGACGAAGGGGATCGCGAAGCCGATCAGCAGGGCCAGCAGTGTGAAGGTGAGGGTGTTGCGCCAGGCCGCCGAGAACTCGGGGTCGTGCAGGACCCGGGTGAAGTTGGCGGTGCCGACCCATTCGGGGGACGAGCCGGGCGTGTACTTCTGGAAGGCGATCACGACCGCGCGGATCGCCGGGTACCAGGAGAACAGGGCGAAGCAGATCAGTCCGCCGAGCAGGAAGCCGTAGGCACGGGCCTGGTCGAGCAGCCGGCGCCGCCCCCGGTCCCCTGCCGGGGGCGGCGCCGGGGCCTGTCGGGCGCCGACCGCCGCGGGGGAAGGTCGACGCTCGGCCGTCTTGGTCATGGTGGTCAGCCCCGGGCCAGGATGCCGTCGATCTTTTCCTTGGCGTCCTTGAGGAGCTGGTCGATGTCGGCGTCCTTCTTGGTGAGGACGGCGGAGACGGTGCCGTCGAGGACGGAGTAGATCTGCTGGGCGTCCGGCGGCTCGATCTTCATCTGCAGGGACTGGTTGCCGTCCAGGAACGCCTGGTAGTTCTTCACCGGGACGTTGGCGTTGGCCTTCTTGACCTGCTGGTCCTTGGCGTCGGCGGCGCCGGTGAACAGCCGCGGCTCGGGCAGGCCGACCGGGGCGTTGTTCTTCTTGGCGCGGGCGTAGTCGCCGAGGAAGCCGTCGCCCGGAGTAAGGAACATGGAGTCCAGCCACTTGAGGCCGGCCCGGATCTGGGCGGGGGTGTCCTTCTTGTTGAACATGTAGCCGTCGCCGCCGATGAGCGTGGCCTTGCCGCCGGGCATCGGGCCGAGGGCGAGGTCGTCGTAGTTGCCGCCCTTCTCCTTGACCAGGATCGGGATGTTGTCCGGGGCGGAGAGGTACATGCCGAGCTTGCCCGAACCCATCATCTGCTGCACGTCGTTGATGATCAGCAGTTGCTTGCTGCCCATCGAGTTGTCGGTCCAGCGCATGTCGTGCAGGTTCTGCAGGACGGCGTGCCCCTCGGGGGTGTCCACGGTCGCCGTCCTGCCGTCGGCCGACACCACGTCGCCGCCCTGCGAGTACAGCTCGGCGGTGAAGTGCCAGCCGCCCTGGTTCTGGGCGCTGTAGTCGGCGTATCCGACGGTGCCGTTGCCGAGTGCGGCGATCTTCTTGGCGTCGGCGCGGACCTCGTCCCAGGTCGTCGGGGGCTGGTCGGGGTCGAGGCCGGCCTGCTGGAAGAGCTTGCGGTTGTAGATCAGGCCCATCGAGTAGCCGGTGCGCGGGATGCCGTAGACCTTGCCGTCGACGGTGTAGATGTCGCGCAGCTGCTTCTGGATGGTGTCGTAGCTCTTCAGATCCTTGAGGTACGGCGTGAGATCGGCGGCCTGGTTGATGTTCACGACGTGCTTGGCGTCGGTGAAGTACGTGTAGAAGACGTCCTCCATCTGGCCGCCGGCGAGCTTGGCGTCGAAGGTCTTCGGGTCCTGGCAGGGGAACGCGTCGTGCGCGACGACGTCGATGTCCGGGCTCTTCTTCTCGAAGGCGGCGATGTCCTGTTCGAAGAACGACCGGTCGACCTTGGCGCTCTTCGGCGGCTCGCAGTTGACGGTGATCTTCGTCTTGCCGCTCCCCGCGTCGTCGTCACCCGACCCGCAGGCCGAGGCGGAGAGCGCTAGGGACGAGCAGACGCCGATCGCGACGAGAGCACGACGGAACCCGGTGCTGGACATCGGTGGACCCCCCAGAACAGGAGCGTTGGGCGCCGCACCGGGACCGGTGGGCGTCGCACACTCAAGCACCGGCGACATGCGTCCGCAAGATGTCGCGCAGAATCTGTAATTATTCGACAGGCAGCCGGATCTCTTGAATGCCTCCGTGGATCTCCATGTCTGTCCTTGTCTCTCCTTGCTTCTCAGTCGCGGGGTGCTTGCGCGGTGGAGCCGCGGACCACCAGTTCGGGTTCGAAGAGCAGCTCGTCGCGAGCCACGGCGCTGCCGTTGATCTGCGCGTTCAGCAGTTCCACGGCCGCCCTGCCCATGGCCTCGATGGGCTGGCGGACGGTGGTCAGCGGGGGTTCGGTGCAGTTCATGAACGCGGAGTCGTCGTAGCCGACGACCGACACCCGCGACGGGACGTCCAGGCCCTTGCGGCGGGCCGCCCTGATCGCCCCGAGCGCAAGCGGATCGCTGGCGCAGATGATGCCGGTGACGCCCCGGTCGATGAGCCGGGTGGCGGCCGCGTGACCGCCCTCGATCGAGAACATGGCCCGGGCGACGTGCGCGTCCGGAAGGTCGCCCATGGTGCGCGCGGCGGCCAGCTTGCGGGCCGACGGCATGTGGTCGGCGGGGCCGAGGACGAGACCGATCCGCTCGTGGCCGAGGGAGGCGAGGTGCCGCCAGGCCTGCTCCACCGCCACCGCGTCGTCGCAGGAGACGCCGGGGAAGCCGAGGTGCTCGATGGCCGCGTTGACCAGCACCACCGGGATGTTGCGGTCGGCGAGCAGCCGGTAGTGGTCGTGCGGCGCGTCGGCCTGGGCGTACAGCCCGCCGGCGAAGACCACGCCGGAGACCTGCTGTTGCAGCAGCAGGTCCACATAGTCCGCCTCGGAGACCCCGCCCTTGGTCTGTGTGCACAGCACCGGGGTGAGCCCGAGCTGGGCCAGCGCGCCGCCGATGACCTCGGCGAACGCCGGGAAGATGGGGTTCTGCAGCTCGGGCAGGACCAGACCGACGAGCCGGGCGCGCTCACCGCGCAGCTGGGTGGGCCGCTCGTAGCCGAGGACGTCCAGGGCGGAGAGCACCGCCTGCCGGGTGGCCTCGGAGACCCCGGGTTTGCCGTTGAGCACCCGGCTGACCGTGGCCTCGCTGACCCCGACCTTCTTGGCCACTTCCGCAAGTCGTCGCGTCATGGCCGCAAGACTAGCGCAAGTAACGCAAGCCCTTTGCGTAAACCGGTGGACTCATGGTGCCGCAACGGCACACGCCGAGCGGCCGGCAGCGAGGAGGGCTGCCGGCCGCGCCGGTCACCGTCGAGGGCGGCGGGCCGGGGCTGTCGTTACGCGGACTCGGTGGGCTCGGTGGGCTCGGTGCCCGTGGCAACCGGCTCCGCCGCCTGTGCGGGTACGCGGGCGTCGTCGCGGATGTGCTCACGGGGGCGCGCGATGAGCAGGTAGAGAATTCCCGCTCCGAGGACGATGCCGACCGAGATGGGGACGAGCCAGCGGTCGAAGAATCCCGTGCCGCTGGCCGGTGTCTTGATGCTGAGCACGATGATCGCGGTCACGCCGTAGACCAGGCCCAGCAGGTTGACCGCCCAGCCCCAGCGGCCCAGCCGGAAGGCTCCCGACGGCTGCCAGCCGCGGGCCCGGGCGATCGCGGACGCGAGCACGACGCTCTGGAAGCCCAGGTAGATGCCGACGACGGCGAAGGTGATGATGCGGGCCACGGACGCGGAGGGCAGCAGGGTGATTCCGGCCGGGACGACGGTGGCGACCGCGATCGCGCCGGGCGGCATGTGGAACTTGGGGTGGATCGTGGAGAACGCACGCGAGCCGGCGATGACGCCGTCCCGGGCGAAGGAGTAGACCAGGCGGGTCGCGGCCGCCTGGATGGCGAGGACACAGGAGATGAAGCCGAGCACGATCAGGGCGAGGGCGAACTTGGCGCCCACGGTGCCGAGCGAGGCGTCGAGGATCGTGCCGATCGGGTTGGTGTCCTTGCCGCTGAGCACGGCGCCCATGTCGGGGACGGCCAGCAGCAGACCGAGGGTCAGGATGACGGTGGCCAGGCCGCCCACGGCGAGGGTCATGCTCATCGCCCGGGGGATCTTCCTGGACGGGTCCTTGACCTCTTCGGCGATGTCGCCGCAGGCCTCGAATCCGAAGAAGATCCACACGCTGAACAGCGTCGCGGCCAGGAAGGCGCCGACCTGGCCGCCGGAGCCGCCGGCCCCGAGGTTGTGGCCGATGACGGAGATGCCCTGGTGGCGGTGGAAGAACAGCAGGTACAGACCGAGGACGACGGTGCCGACGACCTCGGCGACCACACCGGCGGTGGCGGCGAACGCCAGCCGTCTGACCCCGGCCAGGTTGACGGCGCCGCAGAGCACGATGACGACCACCGCGGTCAGGACCGTCGTGGCGTGGTTCACCGGGTAGCCGAGGAGCGGTCCGGCGTACCCCGCGATCGGGAAGGCGACCGAGGTGATGGTGATCAGCAGCGCCCAGGTGTACATCCAGCCGGACAGCCAGGCGTACCGCGGGCCGACGAGCCGCTTGGTCCACTGGTAGATGCCGCCGGCGATCGGGTACTGCGACGAGGCCTCGGCGAAGGTCAGCATGACCAGCCCCTGGCCGATCAGGACGATCGGGATCGACCAGAAGAACACCGGGCCGCCGGTGGCCAGGCCGTAGCCGAACAGCGAGTACACACCGACGAGAGGAGAGAGGTAGGTGAAGCCGACCGAGAAGTTCTGCCACAGGCCGAGCGCGCGCGTCAGCTGCTGCCGGTAGCCGAGAGCGGCCAGTTGCGCGGCATCCGCCGCGTCCTGCCTGACGGGTTCCACGGGTTCCACGGCGGTGGGTGGAGGGCTTGTCGACATGCGGGGACTCCTTCGGGTGGTTCGGGTTCGGGAGGTGCCCCGATATCCGGCTTGGGTGTTCGTCAGGACGTGGCTTCTCAGGTCGCCCCGGTCAGACCCGGCTTGCGGTCGCCGTGTCCGCGGACAGGCGTTGGGCGACGTAGATCGGAACGACGGACAGCAGGACCAGGACCGCCGCCACCACGTTCACCACCGGCGCCTGTTGGGGCCGGGTCATGTTGTCGAAGATCCACAGGGGCAGGGTCTGCACCCCCGGTCCCGCGGTGAACGTCGTCACCACGATCTCGTCGAAGGAGAGCGCGAAGGCGAGCAGCGCGCCCGCGAGCAGCGCCGAGCGCACCAGCGGGAAGGTGACGTCGACGAAGGCGCGGAAGGTGTCGGCGCCGAGGTCGGCGGCCGCCTCCTCGTAGGTGCCGGAGGTGCGGCGCAGCCGGGCGACGACGTTGTTGAAGACGATCACGACACAGAAGGTGGCGTGTCCGACGACCACGGTGAACAGGCCGAGTCCGACACCGAGCGGCTGCAGGACCGTGCTGAACGCCGAGTTGAGGGCGATGCCGGTGACGATGCCGGGCAGCGCGATCGGCAGTACGACCACGAAGGAGAGGGCGTCACGGCCGAAGAAGCGGTACCGGGCGACGGCGAAGGCGGCCAGCGTGCCCAGCACCAGTGCGATCGCGGTGGCGCCGAGCCCGGCCTTGACCGAGGTCCACAGCGCGTCGCGGGCACCGGAGCTGTGCCAGGCGACCGACCACCAGCGGGTGGTCAGGCCGGGCGGCGGCCAGCTCGCGCTGCGGTCGGGGTTGAGGGAGTTGGCGAGGACCAGCAGCAACGGCACGTAGATGACGGCGAAGCCGAGGGCTGCGGCGACGCGGAGGGCGATACGGGCGGACCGGGAGAGTGGCATGTGACTTAGCACCCGTCGTCAGAGGCTGCTCAGCGCCCCCGTGCGCCGCATCGCCAGCAGGTACAGCACGATGACGACGACCGGGACGGTGGCGAGCGCGGCGGCCATGGGCAGGTTGAGTTCGATGTTGGCGTAGACGAGGTTGCCGATGAGCTGGGACTTGCCGCCGACGATCTGCACGGTGATGTAGTCGCCGAGGCTGAGCGAGAAGGTGAACACCGATCCGGCGGCCACCGACGGCAGCACCATCGGCAGGACCACGGACCGGAAGGTCCGCCAGGCGCGGGCGCCCAGGTCCGCCGACGCGTCGAGCAGGTTGTCCGGCAACTGCTCCAGCGCGGTGTGGATCGGCAGGATCATGTACGGCAGCCACAGGTACGTCAGCGTGAGCACGGTGGCCGGCAGCCCGAAGCCGGGTCCGCTGAGCCCGAACGGCTTCAGCATCCAGTCGGCGAGGCCGCCCTCGGAGAGGATCAGTCGCCATGCGTACACCTTGACCAGGTAACTCGCCCACAGCGGGGTGAGGATGGCGACCACGAGGAGCGGGCGCCGGCTCGGCCTGGCCACCCTCGCCGTGTAGAAGGCGACCGGGAAGGCGATCACCGCGCACAGGACGGTCACCGCGAGGGCGACGCCGACGCTGCGCAGGATGACCTGCCGGAACACCGGTGTGGTGAACAGCTCGTGGAAGTTGTCGGTCGACCAGACCTTGACGACTTCCGAGGTGAAGGAGTCCGTCGTCCAGAACGCCGAGACGAACAGCACGGCCAGGGAGCCGAGGTAGAGCACGGCCAGCCACAGCAGCGGGGCGGTCAGCAGCAGGGCGAGGCGGAGCCGGGGGCGCCGGTGCAGCGCCCCCGCGGTCCGGGTGAGCACGGTCATGGCTCAGCCCTTGATCTCGGTCCAGGCCTGCACCCACTTGGCGTACGGCACGCACTTGACGTCGGTGCGGCCGTCCAGGCACTGCTCGATGGGCGTGTTCCAGAAGGCGATGTTCTTCCAGTAGGTCTCGTCGGCCGCCTGGTAGGTGGTGCAGAAGTTCTTGTCGGCTGTCAGGTCGCAGGACTTGGCGTTGGCCGGGGCCTCGCCGAAGTACTCGGCGACCTCGGCGTTGACCTTCGGGGAGACGATCCAGTTCAGCCACTGGTAGGCGCAGTCGGGGTGCTTGGCCTTGGCGGAGACCATCCAGGTGTCGGACCAGCCGGTCGAACCCTCCTTGGGCACGAAGGCCTTGACCTTGGCACCCTCGCCGGCGGCGAGGTTGGCGATGACCTGCCAGCTGGTGCCGATGACGGAGTCGCCGCTCTTGAAGGCGGAGATCTCCTTGAGGTAGTCGCTCCAGTACTCGCCGATGTCCGCGTTCTGCTGCTTCAGCAGGGCGACGGCCGCGTCGAACTGCTTCTGGTCGAGCGCGTAGGGGTCCTTGATCTTCAGCTCGGGCTTGGTGGCCTTGAGGTACAGGGCCGCGTCGGCGATGTAGATCGGCGAGTCGTACGCCGTCACATGGCCCTTGTACTTCGCCGCGTCGTCGAAGACTGCGGACCAGGAGGTGGGAGCGGGGCTGACCTTCTGGGTGTTGTACATCAGCAGGTTGGCGCCGCGGCCGTGCGGGATGCCGTACATCTGGCCCTTGACGGAGTTCCAGGCACCGTTCTTCAGGCCGCTGAAGATGTCCTTGTAGTTCGGTACGAGCTTGGTGTTGACGGGGGCGGCGTCGCCGGAGGCGATCAGGCGCAGGGAGGCGTCGCCGGAGGCGGAGACCGCGTCGTACTCGCCGGTCTTCATCAGTTTGACCATCTCGTCGGAGCTGGCCGCGACCTTGGAGTGGACCTGGCAGCCGGTCTGCTTCTCGAAGTCGGTGACCCAGTCGACCTTGGGGTCGTCGGAGCCGTCCTCGACATAGCCGGCCCAGGCGATCAGGTTGACCTCGCCCTCGGACTTGCCGAGTTTGGCGAGCGGCTTGAGGTCGGGCGGGTTGAGTCCGGTCGAGGAGCCGGAGGCGGAGGAGCCGCAGGCGGTGGCGGCCAGCAGCAGGGCGGCCACGGCTGCCGAGGCGAGGGGACGGTTGAGGCGCACGACGTACTCCATACGTGAGGGACGGCGGATCCGGAGGCGAGGGACGGCGGATCAGTCGGGGACGTGGACGGTGTGCCGGCGCTGCCAGCGCAGCCGGACGCGGGTGCCGCGGTAGGCGGCGACGTCCTCTGCGGAGGTGTCGAGGTTCTGCTGGAGCGCGGTGAGCCGGCCGCCGCCGTCCAGGTCGACCAGGAAGCGGGTGGCGTCGCCGAGGTAGACGACCTCGGCGACGGTGCCTACGGCGTCGGCATGCCCTTCCCCGTCCGGGTCGGCGGTCTCCTGGAGGACCCGGATCTTCTCGGGCCGGATGCTGTGGGTGCCGTCCTCGCCGAGCACCCGGCGGGCGGTGTCGCCGGTGAGCAGGTTGGAGGTGCCGACGAAGGAGGCGACGAACGGGCTGGCGGGGCGTTCGTAGATCTCGGCGGGGGTGCCGACCTGTTCGATGCGGCCCTGGTGGAAGACGGCGACGCGGTCGCTCATCGTCAGGGCCTCCTCCTGGTCGTGGGTGACGAAGACGAAGGTGATGCCCACCTCGCGCTGCAGGGCCTTGAGTTCGATCTGCATCTGTTCGCGCAGTTTGAGGTCGAGGGCGCCGAGGGGTTCGTCGAGGAGCAGGACGCGGGGGCGTCCGACGAGGGCGCGGGCCAGGGCGACGCGCTGGCGCTGGCCGCCGGAGAGCTGGGACGGGCGGCGGCCGCCGTAGCCGTCCAGACGGACCTCGGTGAGCGCTTTGCGGGCGCGGACCAGGCGTTCGGCCTTGGGGACGCCGCGGACCTTGAGGGAGTAGGCGACGTTCTGCTCGACGGTCATGTGCGGGAACAGGGCGTAGTCCTGGAAGACGGTGTGCACGTCCCGTTCGAAGGGGGCGCGGCCGGTGACGTCCTGTCCGGCGAGTTCGATCACGCCCGAGGTGGGGGTCTCGAAGCCGGCGATCATCCGCAGGACGGTGGTCTTGCCGGAGCCGGAAGGGCCGAGCATCGAGAAGAACTCGCCGTCGCGGATCTCCAGGTCGACTCCGGTCACGGCGGTCGTGTCGCCGAACGACTTCCGCAGATCCCGCAACCGGATCGCGCTGGCCTCCATGGGCGGGAACCTTTCTGCCGCTCTCTTGCGTTGCACCTGGTGAGCGGAAAGATATGAAGTCATAGTTCAGAGCTCAAGACCCCTCTGAGGTAAAGCTTGGGTCAACGCATAGGGTGGTGGGCCGTGAGACAGCAGCAGACGGACGGCGGCGCCCGAAAGGCCGTCTTCGCCCCGGTGGACAGCGGGGCCCGGGTGGACGCCGTGGTGCGCCGGATCGGCGACGCCATCGAGCTCGGCCTGCTCGCCGACGGGGAGCAGCTGCCCGGCGAGACGGAGCTGGCCGGACAGCTGGGGGTGTCCACGGTGACCCTGCGGGAGGCGTTGATGGCACTGCGCCAGCAGGGCCTGGTCGTCACCCGCCGGGGCCGCGGCGGCGGCAGTTTCGTCTCCCTCCCCGACCTTCCCGGTGCGGAGCGGCTCAGGGAACGCCTGCGCGGCTGGAGCCCGGAGGAGCTGCGCGACCTCGGCGACCACTGGGCGGCCCTGTCCGGCACCGCCGCCCACCTCGCGGCCGAGCGCACCGAGGACCACGATCTCGACCAGCTCAGGCGCACCACCGAGGAACTGTGCAAGGCGCCGGACGCGGCGGCGCGCAGCCGGGTCTACGGCCGTTTCCATGTGGAGCTGGCCGCCGCGGCGCAGTCGGCCCGGCTCACCCGGGAACAGGTCGCGCTCCAGACGGAGGTCGGAGCGCTGCTCTGCCTTGTGCTCGGCGACGATGAATATCGTGAAGAGGTGGCGGACCGTCACCGATCCGTAATCTCGGCCGTGCAGGATGGGGCGCACCCATCGGCCAGGGAGCTGGCCGAGCGGTGCGTACGGGACTCGACGGCACGGCTCATCGCCCTGCGTCTGGCCCTGTAGCCGCGCCCGGTCCCCCGTCCGCTGGAGGGCAGCATGAGCCGCAGCACCGCCCCCTCCGGTCCGCCGACCACGACACTGGACGCCGGCGCCGACACCGAGGAGTACGTCGCCGCGCGGGTCGGCCGTGCCCTGGAGGCGGTGTTCGACGCCGTCGCGCAGACCCGTGCCGACACGACCGCGCTACTGGCCCGGGTCGCCGCCGAGGGCCGCCGGCCCGTGACCGCCGATCTCGCCGCACTGCGCCCCGGGCTCCATCTGCGCCTGACCCGGCAGGAACTGGTCTCCGGCGTCGGCTTCGTGGCCGCGCCCGGTCTGCTGGCCGATGTCCCGGCCTGGCTGGAGTGGTGGCAGACCGACGCCCAGGGAGACGTACGGCCGCTGCTCCTCGACCTCGACCCGCGGTCGTCGGCCTACTCGGACTACACGCACTGGGATTGGTTCGCGCTGCCCCGGGACACCGGACGGCGGGCGGTGGCCGGGCCGTACGTCGACTACCTCTGCTCGGACGAGTACAGCCTCACCCTGTCCGCGCCGGTGGAGGTGGGCGGGCGCTTTCTGGGCGTGGCGGCGGCCGATGTGTACCTGCGCCACTTCGAGGCGGCCGCGCTGCCCCTGCTGCGGGAGCTGCCCGGGCCCGCCCGGCTGGTCAACGCCCGGGGCCGGGTGGCGGCGTCGGCGGACCCGGCACATCTGGCCGGATCCCTGACCAGGGGGCCGGACTTCGCCGGCGTCCTGGAGAGCGGACGGCCGGGCGTCTTCGACGGGACCCGGCTGGTGCCCTGCCGGGGCGTGCCGCTGGTCCTGGTCGTGGCCCCGGAACGGGGATGAGGCCGACGTCCGGCCCGGCGCCGTCGGCGACCTGAACGCCGGCGGTGCCGGGTCAGGCTCCGGGGGCCGGAACGACGGTCAGATGGGCGCCCAGGCCGCCGGGCCTGCGGGAGCGGCGGGGGGCGGCCACGGGCCGGGGGGTGGCGCGCAGTACCAGGGTGTAACGCGCGTAGCCCAGGTCCTGAAGGGTCTTGGGGGTCTCGCTGACGACCCGGCACTCGGTGGCGCCCAGCAGCGGGTCCGGGTGGTGCAACGGGCGGACGGCACCGTCGAGCTGAGCGCCGTCCTCGCCGACCGCGCGCAGCCAGTGCGGCAGCCCCTGCCGGAAGGCGGCCTCCATGATGGGGTCCTGGGCGATCTCCCGGCGGATCGACTGGAGTTCGGGGTCGTGGCCGTACCGTTCCAGGGTGGTCTTGAACTGTGCGAGCAGCGGCAGGCACCAGCCGGCCTCGTGCGCGCCGAGCACCGAGCCGGCGTCCGGGTGGAAGAGGACGAAGCGGAGGAAGTTGTCCCCCGGCATGGCGGTGGGGTGCGGGGCGACCGCGCGGAAAAGTGTCCCGAACGCGCCGTTGGCCAGCACGACGTCCCAGCGGTGGTCCACGACCAGGGACGGGAAGGGGACCGCGTCCAGCAGCAACGCGTAGTCCTGGAGATACGCCTGGACCTCAGGACTCTCGGGGACGGGCCGCGGCGCCGGCCGCCGCCCACCTGCCTGATATGCCATCGGGAGGTCACCCCTCTTGCCTATGCGGCCTTCTCGCGGCGATGTGATCCTGCTGCTCCACCTGGAGTCATGTCAACTATCGTGGCATTCCATGCCCGTTGACGGCCGAAATTGGCCACAGTTGTGGCGAGACCTGGATGTGAGTTCGAACGACCGGCTAATCTCCCGTGAGTTCACGGCTTGTGAGAAGTCCCTGCTTCCCCTGAGAGACACAGGAGTTCTGTCGGTGACGGATGGCTACGAGGATCCGGGCGCCACGGCGACCGCCCAGCTGCCGGCCGACGTCGCCCGCGTCACCGCGCTCGCCGGCCGGCTCGGGGTACGGCATGCCGAGGTCTTCGACGTCGGGCGGCTCTCCTATGCCTCCGGTGTCCCCGAGTCCGTGGTGCGGGCCCTGCTGAGCGGCCGGCCCGCGGGCGAGCCGGACGTCCAGGCGCGCTTCCTGCAACGCCTCGACCTGCTGCGCCGCACCCGCCTCAAGCCCAATGGCCGGAAACACACCCAGCAGGAGATCGCCGACGGCGCGGGCATGTCCCGGCAGCAGGCCGGGGCGCTGCTCAACGGCGACCGGCGGCCGACGATGGAGCACTGCGACGCCCTCCAGCGGTTCTTCCGGGTGCACGCCGGCTTCCTCACCGCGGAGGACCCGGAGGCCCTCGCGGGCGCCCTCCAGCGGGTCGAGCAGGAGCTGCTGCAGAAGCTGGCCGACCGGGAGCGGGCCGCGGCCGAGGCCGCCGAGGACCCCCTGGAGCGGCTGCTGCAGGACCACGGGGTGCGCGGGATCGCCTGGCGGGCCGCCCAGCTGCCCACCGACCAGCACCGGGACAAGGTCGCCGAATGGCTGGACATGCTCCTGGAGAGCGTCAAGCGGCCCGAGTCGTGAGCTGAGCTGAGGGAGAACAGTGGGCATCGGCAGGGACATGCGCCGGCTGAGCGGTGAGCTGGTCGGGGAGCTGACCCTGCCCGCGCCCGCCCCGCCGCAGGAGCTGTACCGGGCACTGTGCGACGCCATGGGCCGCCGCCGCGGCCGTCCCGTGCTGTTCCGCACGGCCGTCTTCCCGCCCGGCACGGCCAGCGGGCTCTGGCTCGACCTGGCCGACAGCGACCTGGTCGTCGTCGAGGAACGCACCGCTCCCGATCACCAGTTGGTGATCCTCGGCCACGAACTGTGGCACATGCACGCCGGGCACCACGGCCATGACGTCGAGGGGGTCGGGGTGGCCGCACGGCTCCTCACCGAGAGGACGGGCGGCGAGCAGGCCGCGGTCCAGGCGGCCGTGTTGCGGGTCGCCGCCCGCACCCGCTGCGACCGGGCCGAGGAGCGGGACGCGGAGACCTTCGGGCTGCTGCTGGCCAGCAAGTGCCGGACCTGGCTCGCCGGTTCGGCCCTGCGCGGGCCGGTACGGCGGCACGACGTCGCGGGGCGTATCGAGGCATCGCTCGGCTATCCGGGGAAGTGAGCCCCGCCGGGCCGGAATCCGTTGCCGGAACAGCGAAGAGACGTTCCCTCAGGGGGGCTCGCGGCGCGGTTGCGCGTCGGCTGAGCGGGGGAACCGAGGTGTGGCCGGACGGCGTTGTCAGTGGCGCGCGGCAAGCTGGAGGGTGCGCACCGCACACGCGGTGGGCCCGCGCCGCACGGGCGTGTGACCGCGACGACCGACGGGGAGAGCCGACCCATGCCCACCGCTGTACTGACCGACCAAGAGCGCACCGCCGTCCAGGCCTATCTGCGGCTGCTGCACACGGTGCGCGCGGCCTTCGACGGACCACCCGGCGAAGACCGGCCCCCGCTCGTACCACCGGCCGTGTTCGCCGAGGCCGAGGAGGCCCTGACCCGAGCGGGACTGGCGGGCAACGAGGAGGCGTTCTTCCGGTTGCTGCACGACTGGTGCCCGCCCGTCTGAGCCGACGGGGGTGGTCAGGGGTGCGGCACCACCACGGCCGAGGCCAGCATGCCGTACCCCGCGCCCCAGCGGCCCTCGAAGACCTGCAGGCGCCGCCCGCCGACCGTCGGGCCGGGGACCAGGAGGCGGGCGCGCAGCGTGCCGTACGGCCGTTCACCGGGCTCCGGGAAGAGCTCGATGTCGGCCTCCATGAAGTCCAGCCACTTCCCGGTGAGGGGGAACCACGCCTTGTAGACGGATTCCTTGGCGCTGAACAGCAGGCGGTCCCAGTGCACGCCGGGCCGCTCCGCGGCGAGCCGGCCCAGCCGCTCCTGCTCCGAGGGCAGCAGCACCGACTCGCCGACGCCCTCGGGCAGCGGGCCCTGCGGTTCGGCGTCGATACCGATCGACGCCAGGTCGGCGGCGCGGGCCAGGGCGGCGGCGCAGTAGCCCTCGCAGTGGGTCATGCTGCCGATCAGCCCGTCCGGCCAGCGCGGTGCCCCCCGCTCACCGCTCACGACCGGCTGTGGCGGGACCCCCAGCTTCTCCATGGCGCTGCGGGCGCAGGCGCGCACGGCGGCGAACTCGCGGCGCCGCTTGGGCACGGCCCGCGCGACGATCGCCTCCTCCTCGGGGTAGAGCGGGGCCTCGCGGATCGCCTCGTCACCGAGCATCTCCACGACCACCACCGAGTCCGGGAGCAGCTCCTCGATCACCGGTTCCGACCTCCATCGGCAGTATGCGGCGCAGTTCGCCCGGCGGCCGGGAGCGCTTGCGCCACTCGCGGGGGTATCCCACGGAGACCTCTTCGAAGCGGACGCCTTCGTGCCAGGTGGTGCGGGGGATGTGCAGATGACCGTAGACCATGGTGTCGACGCGGAATCTGCGGTGCCAGTCGGCGGTGAGTGTGGTGCCGCACCACATGGCGAACTCCGGGTGCCAGAGCACGTCCGTGGGGTGCCGGTCCAGCGGGTAGTGGCCCGCCAGCACGGTCGGCAGGTCCTCGGGCAGCTCGGCGAGCCGGCGCTCGGTGGCCTCGACCCGGGCCCGGCACCAGGCCTCGCGGGTCGGGTAGGGGTCGGGGTGCAGCAGGTACTCGTCGTTGCAGACGACGCCGGTGCCGTGCGCGTAGGCGAGGCCCTCCTCCTTGGTGGCGCAGCCGGCCGGCAGGAAGGAGTAGTCGTACAGCAGGAACAGCGGTGCCACGACGACCGGGCCGCCCGGGCCCTCCCAGACCGGGTAGGGGTCCTCGGGGCTGACCACGCCCAGTTCCCGGCAGAGCTCGACGAGGTGCTCGTAGCGGGCGACGCCGCGCAGGGTCACCGGGTCCTTGGGATGGGTCCACAGGTCGTGGTTGCCGGGTGCCCACAGCACCTTGCGGAAGCGGCCGGCCAGGGTTTCGAGGGTCCAGCGGATGTCGGCGACGGTCTCCGCGATGTCACCGGCGACGATCAGCCAGTCCTGGTCCGTTTCCGGTCGCATTTTCCCGACGAGCTCGCGGTTCTCCGGGTACGTGATGTGCAGGTCGCTGATGGCCAGCAACCGCCCGGCACCGGCCGTGGACTCCACCCCGTACCCCTTCCGATCATGTCGTCTCCACCCACCACAGCACACCACGGGCACGGCGAACAAGGGGACCCGGCCGACCGGGCGTATGCCCGTCACCGGCCAGTCAAGGAAACCGGCAGGGACGGCGCAGGAAAACGCGCGTGGACACTCCGGGGAAATCCGTAACACTGGCGTTGCACGCGGGGCCCCTTGGAAGCCGTATGATCCCCCCAACACCACCGCCACGAACTTCCCTTCGACCAGGGCGGTTTGGTGACCCTCCAACCACCCTGCCCGGGCACGGGCTCGCTGAGCCCTGCCCAAAAACCCCGGAAGGCGGCATTAATGCGCTCTCGCGTACGCGTCTGGCTCAACCGCACGTACGCGGAGAACGTGTTCTTCATGGATCAGCTGCGGAAAAATCCCAGCGACCGGGCGGTCGAGATCCATGCGACGCACGGTGACGCCGACTCCCCCGTACTGGCCGCCGCCGACACCGCCGACATGGAGCCGGAGGGCCTGTCCCCGGCCGCCTACGTCGAGTACGCGCTCGACCAGTGCCAGCGCCGTGGCATCGATGTCTTCGTGCCCCGGCTGCACCAGTCGGCGATCGTCGCCCACCGCGCCGACTTCGAGGCGGTCGGTACGGCCCTGCTGGCGCCGACGCCGGAGGGGACCGCGGTCTTCGAGGACAAGGCGACCGCGTACGAGGCGGTCGCCGCCGTCGGCGTGCCGGTGCCGCCGTGGTGGCGGGTCCGTACGGCGGACGAACTTCTCGACGCGGTGGAGAAGTTGGAGGCTGATGGGCACAAGGCGTGCTTCAAGCCCGCGGCCGGTGCGGGCGGGGTGGGCTTCCGGGTGATCACGCGCGCCCCCTTCTCGCTCTTCCACCTCAGCGGGTTCCCCGGGCCGTACGTCCAGCTCGACCTGGTCGTCAACGCGCTGCAGGAGGCCGATCACCCGGTGGACTGGCTGGTGATGCCCCGTCTGGAGGAACCTGAGGTGTCCGTGGACTGCCTCACCGGTCCCGACAACCTGGTCCGGATGGCCGTGGGCCGTACGAAGAAGGGCCGCCGGCGCGGTTTCACCCTCGACGAGCGGTGGCTGGAGCCGGCGCGGATCATCGCCGAGGGCTTCGGGCTGCACTACCTGTCCAACATCCAGTTCCGGATGTACGGCGACGAGCCGGTCCTGCTCGACGTCAACACGCGGCCCGCGGGCGGGTTGCACCAGCTGTCCCTGTGTGGCGTCAACGCGCCCTGGGCCGCGGTGCAGTTGGCGCTGGGTGAGGACCCGGGGGTGATCGAGCCGCCGTTCCTGGGGCAGGACTACGCGGTGGTTTCGGGGCCGCGTCCCGTACTGCCGTCCGTGCCGGTGGCGCGGGAGGAGGAGGCGGCGGAACTGGTGCTGCCGGTGCCGGTGGCTGCGCCTGTTGCCGTGAGTTCGGTGGAAGCTGCGGCCGAGGTGCTGCCACTTTAGGTCGTCGGCCGGGTGCGGCATCGTCGTGGTTGCTCGCGCAGTTCCCCGCGCCCCCGAGTTTCTCATCTCACCGGTATGGACCAATTCACGTTCGTCTTCTTGACACGCGGATTGGTCCATACCAACTTTGTTGCGCACTCCCGAACACCCCCATTCCTTCAGGGAGATCGTGTGCGCAACTCACTCAGACGTTCCAGACATCGGATACCCGCCCTGCTCGGGTCCGCCGCACTCGCGCTCGCCGGGGCGATCGCGCTGCCCGGTACCGCGCAGGCGGCCAACGTCCTGTCCAACCCCGGCTTCGAGTCGGGGAGCCTCTCGCCCTGGTCCTGCTCCGGGAACCTCGGCTCGGTCGTGTCCTCCCCCGTGCACGGTGGCTCCAAGGCCCTTGCGGGGGCCGTGAGCTCCAGCGACACCGCCCAGTGCACCCAGACCGTCGCCGTGCAGCCCAACACGACGTACTCGCTGAGCGGCTGGGTCCGCGGCTCGTACGTCTATCTCGGGGTGACCGGCGGCGCCTCCACCTGGACCACCTCGCCGTCCCAGTACAGCCAGCTGAGCGTCTCCTTCACCACTGGCGCCTCGCAGACCAGCGCGCAGATCTACGTCCACGGGTGGTACGCCCAGGGGACGTACTACGCCGACGACATCAGCCTCGACGGGCCCGGCGGCAGCTCGGACACACAGGCGCCCACCGCGCCCACGAACCTCGCCTCCACCGGGAAGACCTCGTCGAGCGTGTCGCTGTCGTGGTCGGCCGCGACGGACAACGTCGGGGTGACGGCGTACGACATCTACAGCGGGTCCAGCCAGGTGGCGAGCGTCTCCGGGACGTCCGCCACGGTGAGCGGACTGTCGGCCGGCACGGCGTACACGTTCACGGTGAAGGCGCGGGACGCGGCCGGGAACGTCTCGGCGGCCTCCAACGCCGTGTCCGTGACCACGAACGCGGGCAGCGGTGGCGGCACCGGCTTCAAGCAGGCCGCACCCTACCTCTTCGAGGGCTGGGGCGACCCGCCGAGCCCCTCCACCGTGATGAGCGCGACCGGCATCAAGAACTTCACCATGGCCTTCGTGCTGGACTCGGGCGGCTGCACCCCGGCCTGGGACGGCAGCAGGGCGCTCACCGGCGGCGTCGACCAGACCGCGATCAACCAGATCCGGGCGGCCGGCGGTGACATCACCCCGTCGTTCGGCGGCTGGCAGGGCAGCAAGCTCGGCGCCAACTGCTCCTCCGCGAGCGCGCTGGCCGGAGCGATCCAGAAGGTGATCGACGCCTACGGTCTCAAATCCGTCGACATGGACATCGAGAACACGGACGAGTTCGAGAACGAGGCCGTGCAGGCGAAGATCCTGACCGCCCTGAAGACGGTCAAGGCCAACAACCCCGGTCTGAAGACGATCGTCACCTTCGGGACGTCCACCACCGGGCCGACGTACTACGGCAACAGGCTGATCGAGCAGGCTCAGTCGATCGGCGCCGACATCGACGTCTTCACGATCATGCCGTTCGACTTCGGCGGCGGCTCCGATATGTACGGCAACACCGTCGCTGCGGCCGAGGGGCTGAAGACCAAGCTGAAGTCCACGTTCGGCTGGGACGACGCGACGGCCTACGCGCACATCGGGATCTCCGGCATGAACGGGCTGTCCGACCAGCAGGAGACCACGACCCCGGCGATCTGGACCCAGATCCGTGACTGGGGGAACTCGCACCACATCGCCCGGCTCGCGTTCTGGGCGGTCAACCGGGACCGCGGCTGCGCGGGCGGCGGCGTGGTGAGCAACTGCTCCGGGATCAGCCAGAACAACTGGCAGTTCACCTCGATCACGGCCGGCTTCACCGGCTGAGCGAGCGGCCGGTTCGACCGGCCGAGCGGGCAGGGACCGAACGGCGTGGGGGTGCCTAGACCGGGTACCCCCACGCCTTCGCTATCTCCGCGAGCCGGGGCGGGAGTTCGGCGCCGGGGTCGGCCTGCCGGGCGGCCTGGACACGGCCGGACCTGATCTCCTCGCTCCAGTCGCCGAGCTTGGGGCGGAAGGTGCCGTGGTCCTGGGTGCCGTAGTCGAGCATGCCGCTCTCCCAGGGGACACCGAGGTACTCGCACAGGTCACGGGTGACCCGCTCCGGTTCGGCGGTCAGGTCCTCGTAGGTGATCACATGGGCGCCGGGGAGCTGCTGCCGGGCCTCTTCCAGCTTCTCGGCGTAGCCAAGGACCTCACCGCGGATCTGGTCGTGGTCGGGTTCGGCGCGGCGGCTGGTCAGGGACTGGATGACGGCGCCGGGGTGGCGCAGCAGCAGGACGAACCGGGCCTCGGGCCAACATCGGTGCAGCCGCGGCCACATGAGGGTGTTCGGCGGGGTCTTGTCGACGATGACGTCCTTGCCGCTGCGGGAGAGTTCGAGATGCAGCACGCGGTCCCACAGGACGTGCTCCAACTCGTCCTTGTCCAGGGCGAGTTCCTTCATGGCGTCCGCCGTGAACTCCCGGGACATCCGGACGTGGACCGTGCGCAGATGCATCTCGTGCGGGGCGCGGATGCGGCTGTGGCTGTTCAGCAGCACCCGCAGGAGGGTGGAGCCGGAGCGCACCGAGGAGAGGACGAAGACCGGGGACTGCACCAGGCGCGGGGCGAGCGGGGCCACATAGCCGTCAAAGGGCTGCTCCGGCCCGACCGGGCGCTGCGTCGGGATCCCGTCCAGGGTCCTGCGCGGCGGGCTCACCGCCTGCGCCATGAGCCGTCCGCGGCGCTTGAGCCCCTTGGCGATCGCTGACATTCGCGGGTCTCGCACGGTGATGCCTCTCTCTCGTCCCTGCCGTCACGCATCCCAGGGGTGCCAAGCGAACTCAAGGTGTCCAAGAGGCGAACCAACAGGGTCACGGCGGCCCGAAAAGCCGCCGTGACCTGCGCACTTACCGATCTCTTAATTCTTCATATGAGAATCTCCGGCTTTTATGGACGAAGAACCTCAGAACCGGCCGGATCCCCGGTACAGCTCCAGCTCCCCGTCGAGTTCGACGGCGAGCACGGTGGCGTACGGGTCGAGGTCGGCCTCGGCCGGCGGGTCGATCCACAGCACGCCGACCGCCTCGTGCAGTCCGCCGACCACCCGGTGGCCGAGTTCGGTGCCGGTGCCGAGCACGGTCACCTTGGTGACCTTCGTGGCGAGGCCGCGGACACCGATCTCGGCGCGCGGGGCGTCGAACAGGGTGAGATAGAGGGTACGGCGGTCCGCGGAGAGCGTGCTGGGGCCGTAGTGGTGCCCGGCGGGCAGCCCGCGGACCGTCCCGTACACCGCCTCCGCATGCCTGCGGATCCACTCCCCCAGCCCTTCGAGGCGCTCCACCTGCGGCTGCGGGATGGTGCCGTCCTCCATGGGGCCGACGTCCAGCAGCAGGTTGCCACCGCCGCCGATGGTCTCGGTGAAGTAGCGGATCAGCTGGGCCAGTGACTTGTGGTTGTGGTCGTGGTGCTGGTAGCCCCATGAGTCGTTGATCGTCAGGCAGAGTTCCCAGGGGCCCTCCGGGGGCACCACGGGGGCGCCCTGCTCGGGGGTCGCATAGTCCCCCTCGCCGAGCATCCGCGCGTTGAAGACGACGTGCGGGACGTACGAGCGGATCAGCGCGGCAAGTTCGGGGATCCGCCACTGCTCCTCGCTGCGGTCCCACTCCCCGTCGAACCACATAAGGTCCGGCCGGAAGCGGGACGCCAACTCCGTCATCTGGCCGTCCCGGTAGACGATGAAGCGTTCCCAGGCGGCCAGGTCCTCGTCCTCGGCCGCCACCTCGGAGTAGCGGTTGTCCTCCTGCTCCGGCGGGCGGCCGGGCTTGCGGGTGGAGGCGTAGTCGGGGTGGTTCCAGTCGGAGTGGGAGTAGTAGAGACCGACCTTCAGCCCCTTCTCGCGCAGGGCCTCGGCATAGGGGCCGAGGTAGTCCTTGCCGAGGTTGAGGTCGCCGTACTCCGTGTCCCACAGGGCCACACCGTCATGGTGACGGCTCGTCAGCACAGCGTACTTCGCGCCGGCGCGGGCGAACAGGTCCGCCCACGCCTTCGGGTCGTACGCGGCGCCCGTGAACCGGCCCAGCTGGGACATGTACTGCTCGTGCGGCACGATGTCGTCGTAGAAGGACCAGGACTCCTGGACGCCGTCCACGGCGTAGATGCCCCAGTGCACGAAGATCCCCAACTTGGCGTCGGTGAACCAGGGTTGCATCGGCATACGGTCAGCCCCTCCGCAGCCGGAGGGTGAGGATCTGGAAGGGGCGCAGCTCCACCGCGACGGTGTCGCCGTCGGTGGCCGCGTCCTCCAGGGGGCGCTCCAGCAGGTCGGTGACCTGGGCGCCCGCGAGCGGGAAGCCGGTGCGCAGGACGCCCTGGGCGCGGCCGCCCCGGGACTCGTAGAGCCGGACCACGACATCGCCGGAGACGTCGTCGGCGAGCTTGACCGCCTCGACGGTCACACCCGCGCCGTCCACCGAGACCACCGGCTGCGGCTCGCCCGCCGAATCGGCCACCCGGAGCGGGAGGTTGAGGGCATAGCCGGCCGCGACCGCGTCCTCGATGCTCGCGCCGGGCAGCAGGGAGTAGGTGAAGCGGTGGCGGCCCTGGTCGGCACCCGGGTCCGGGACGCGCGGGGCGCGGACCAGGGAGAGGCGGACCGTGGTGGTCGTGCCGCCGTCCTCGCGGACCGTGCGGGAGACGTCGTGGCCGTACGTCGAGTCGTTGATGACGGCGACGCCGTAGCCGGGCTCGGCGAGGTGCACCCAGCGGTGGCCGGAGACCTCGAAGCGGGCCGCCTCCCAGCTGGTGTTGGTGTGGGTGGGCCGCTGGACGTGGCCGAACTGGATCTCGGCGGAGGAGTGCGCGGCGCGGATGTCCACCGGGAAGCCGGCCTTGAGGAACTTCTCGGCCTCGTGCCAGTCGATGTCCGTCTCGAAGTCGATCCGGGGGCTGCCGGCGCGCACGGTGATCGTCTGGACGATCGTCGAGCCGTTGCCGAACGGCCGGGTGATCCGGACCGAGCCGAGCAGCGGGTCCTCGTCGACGACCGTGATCTCGGAGGGGTCGAGGAGGTCCGTGTAGCGGTTCTTGTAGTGCTTGTCGACGTCCCAGGCGTCCCAGTAGTTCGGGAGGTCGGTGTGCAGCCGGAGCAGGTTGCCCTGGTCGGCGAGGACCTCGCGCCCGGCTCGGTGGTCGTACACGGAGGACAGCGTGCCGTCCTCGGCGATCTCCACGCGCACCAGGCCGTTGTCGATGACCCGGCCGGTGACGGTCACCGGCCTCGGGGCCTCGGCGCCGCCCGTCAGCGGGGCGCTGCCGCTCGCGGGGACCTCGACGTACACCGGGGTGCCCGCGCCGTCGCGGACGACCTCCGCACGGTCGTAGGGGCTGGTGTTGAAGACCCGGGAGGTGCCGCCGCCCAGCGCGGTGACCGCCTCGGCGGTCAGGACCTCCAGTTCCTCGGCGACGCGGGCGTACTCGGCCTCGGCCTCGCGGTGCACCCAGGCGATCGAGGAACCCGGCAGGATGTCGTGGAACTGGTGCAGCAGGACCGTCTTCCAGAGCCGGTCGAGCTTCTCGTGCGGGTAGCTGTAGCCGGGCGCGTGCAGGGCTGCCGTGGTCGCCCACAGCTCCGCCTCGCGCAGCTTGTGCTCGCTGCGCCGGTTGCCCTGCTTGGTGCGGGCCTGGGAGGTGTAGGTGGCGCGGTGCAGCTCCAGGTAGAGCTCGCCGACCCAGACCGGGGCGTCCTCGTACTCGGCGCGGGCCTTGGCGAAGAAGGCGTCCGGGTGCTCGACCTCGACGCGCGGCGAGCCCTCCAGGTCCTTCAGACGGCGGGCGCGCTCCATGATCTCGCGGGTGGGGCCGCCACCGCCGTCGCCCCAGCCGAACGGGGCCAGCGAGCGGGTGGCGGCGCCCTTCTCGGCGTAGTTGCGGACCGCGCGGGACATCTCCTCGCCGCTGAAGCGGGCGTTGTAGGTGTCGACCGGCGGGAAGTGCGTGAAGATCCGGGTGCCGTCGATGCCCTCCCACCAGAAGGTGTGGTGGGGGAACTTGTTGGTCTGGTTCCAGGAGATCTTCTGGGTGAGGAACCACTCGTTGCCGGCCAGCTTGGCGAGCTGCGGGTAGGCCGCGTTGTAGCCGAAGGAGTCCGGCAGCCAGACACCCTTGGTCTCGATCCCGAAGTGCTCGATGAAGAACCGCTTGCCGTGCACGAGCTGGCGGGCGATCGCCTCGCCGCCGGGGAGATTGCCGTCGGACTCGACCCACATGCCGCCGACCGGGGCCCACTGGCCCTTCTTCACGGACTCCTGGATCCGGGCCCAGACCTGCGGGTAGTTGTCGCGCACCCACTCGTACTGCTGGGCCTGCGAGCAGGCGAAGATGAACTCCTCGTACTCGTCCGCCAACGATGTCACGTTGGAGAAGGTCCGGGAGGTCTTGCGCTTGGTCTCGCGGATCGGCCACAGCCAGGCCGAGTCGATGTGTGCGTGGCCGACGCCGGAGATGACGTGCGCGCTGGCGTGCGCGGGCTTGGACAGCGCGGGCTTGAGGGCCTCGCGGACGGCGGCGGCCGAGCCGGAGATGTCGTCCAGGTCCAGCAGGTCCATCGCGTGGTCGAGGGCGTGCGCGATCTCGTGCCGGCGCGGGTCGTGCTCGCCGAGCTCCAGCATCAGCTCGCGCAGCACCTGGATGTCGAGGTCGAGGTGCCAGACGTCCTCGTCGAGGACGGCGATGTCGGCGCGCTTGAAGGTGTAGAGCGGCTTGTCGCCGGCCGTCAGGACATCGCCGAGGGGCGTGGGCTCGCGGAAGTCGTTGGCGAGGATGTCGGGGTTGGAGGCGGCCTCGACCAGGTAGTCGATCACCTCGCCGCCGGTCGCCGGGTCGGCGATCCGCACGTACTGGTTGAGCGGGTTGACCGCCTTCAGCGGGGTCCCGTCGGTCAGGTGCACCAGGGCCTCGGCCTGGTTGCCGGGCCAGTCGCCCACGAACCCGAGGTCGATGACGGCCTCGACCCGGCGGCCCGCGAACTCCGCGGGCACCTCGCCGTGCATCCGGAACCAGGTGGTGCCCCAGGGCGGGCCCCACGGGGTGTCCATGGCGAACGGCTCATAGGGGGCGGCCGCGGCCTCCTCGAAGGAGACCGGCTCCCCGGGGGCCTGCCAGGCGGTCACCTCGAAGGGGACGGTGGCCGCGTAGATCGCGGGCTTGATGCGCTGGTTCTGGAGGCGCTCTACGCGCTCCTCGATCCGGCGGCGTTCGTCGTGCATGGAAGTCTCCAGAAGAGGGTGAGAAAGCGCTTTCCGATCCGCTGACGTCTACTTTAGATAACCCAGGCCGGGGTGGACCGAGGTGTACCCCTCCACCAGCCGGCGGGCCACGTTCACCGAGTCGACCAGCGGGTGCAGCGCGAACGCCTTGACGGCCGTCGTGCGGGACCCGGACTCGGCCGCGGCGAGCACCTCGCGCTCGACGGCCTTGACCGCGCAGACAAGACCGGTGGCGTGATCAGGAAGCGGTTTGACGGCGACCGGGTGGGCGCCGTTGGCGTCGACCAGGCAGGGCACCTCGATGACGGCCTCGCCGTCGAGCGCCGAGAGGGTGTCGCGGTTGCGGACGTTGAGGATCAGGGTGGTGCGTTCGTCGCGGGCGATCGCCCGCATCAGGGCCAGGGCGACCTTCTCGTAGCCGCCGGAGAGGTCGTCGGCGTCGCGCTCGCCGGCGCCGGCCGTCTCCCGGTTCTCGGCCATGTAGGTGGCCTCGCGCTCGGCGCGGGTGCGGTCCCAGACGTCCAGGGCCTTCGCACCGGGCTCCGTGACCGCCTCGTAGAAGTGCGCCTGCTGGTCGCGGAGGAAGGCGCCGCGGGTCTTCTCGGCCTGCTGGTAGGCGCGGACGGCCTCGCGGTTGAAGTAGTAGTAGTGCAGGTACTCGTTCGGGATCGCGCCCAGGGACTGCAGCCAGTCGACGCCGAAGAGCTTGCCCTCCTCGAAGGAGCCGAGCAGGTCGGGGTCGGCGAGCAGGCGCGGGAGCTCGTCGCGGCCCGCGATGTGCAGGCCGCGCACCCAGCCGAGGTGGTTGAGGCCGACGTAGTCGATCCAGGCCTCCTTCGGGTTCCCGCCGAGCACCCGGGCGATCCGGCGGCCGAGGCCGACCGGGGAGTCGCAGATGCCGATGACGCGGTCGCCGAGGTGGCGGGACATGGCCTCGGTGACGAGGCCGGCCGGGTTGGTGAAGTTGATGACCCAGGCGTCGGGGGCGAGCCGGGCCACCCGCCGGGCGATGTCGACGGCGACAGGGACGGTCCGCAGCCCGTAGGCGATGCCGCCCGCGCCGACGGTCTCCTGGCCGAGGACGCCCTCGGCCAGGGCCACCCGTTCGTCGTCGGCCCGGCCCGCGAGGCCGCCGACGCGGATCGCGGAGAAGACGAAGTCGGCGCCGCGCAGTGCCTCGTCCAGGTCGGTGGTGGCGGTCACGGCGGGGGCGTCGGGCACGTCCGCGGCCTGTTCGGCCAGGACCCGGGCGACCGCGGAGAGCCGGCCGTCGTCGAGATCGTGCAGCACGACCTCGGTGACCCGCCCTTCGGCCCGGTCCGCCAGCAGTGCGCCGTACACGAGCGGCACGCGGAATCCGCCGCCGCCAAGAATCGTCAGTTTCACGTTTGAGCCTTTCCTGCCAGGACCACGTCGACACCGGCCTCCTCCAGGGCGGACCGGGTCGCCGGGTCGACCGACGCGTTCGTCACCACCACGTCCAGGTCCTCGGGACCACAGACCTTCGCCATGCCCGTACCCGGGAACTTCGCCGCGTCGGCGAGCAGGACGACCTTGTCGCTCGCCTTGATCATGGCGCGCTTGACCGGCACCTCGACGACCGTCGTGTCCATCACCTGACCGCCCGGACGCACCCCGCTGGTGCCGAGGAACAGCCAGTCCGCGTGCAGCTGGCGCAGGTTGTCCTCGGTGAGGAAGCCGACCAGGGACCGGTACTCGCGGCGGAGCATGCCGCCGAGCAGCACCAGCTCTATGCCCTCGTCGTCGGCGAGCTCCTCGTAGACCACCAGGTTGCTGGTGATCACGGTGAGGCGGCGGCCGTGCAGCTGGCGGGCCAGCCGGTAGGCGGTGGTGCCGATGTCCAGGAGCACCGACTGGCCGTCGGCGACCATCGACGCGGCGTGCGCGGCGATGGCGTCCTTCTCGGCCACCCGCACCTCGGCGACCTCGGCAAAGGGCTGATCGCCCTCCTCCGCGACCGCTCCGCCGTGCACCCGGGTGAGCAGCCCGTCCTCCTCCAGCTTGACCAGGTCGCGCCTGATCGTGGCCGGGCTCACGCCCAGCTGTTCGGAGAGGTCGGTCACAGCGGCGGGCCCGCCGGAGCGCAGGGCCCGCAGGATGAGTTGATGTCGTCGTTCTGCCAGCACGCGGCGAACACTACTCGTCATCTTCAATCAAATCCATGCTCACTTCTGCTCGGGTATTGACCAATCTCCCGGATCAGCGCACGATTCCCGTCATCAAAATGACGAGTTTTGACGAGAGGGTGTGCGCGTGGACGACGACAGGCCCGATGTGCTGCTGACCGGGCTGCTCTTCTACGACCTCGTCCTCACCGGGCTCGGGAAGCCGCCGACGCCGGGCGAGGAGATCTGGACGTCCGGTATGGGCTGCGGCCCCGGCGGCATCGCGAACCTCGCGGTGGCCGCGGCCCGGTTCGGCCTGCGTACCTCGCTGGCCACGGTCTTCGGCGACGACTTCTACGGCGCCTACTGCCAGGAGGTCCTGGCCGGCCAGGAGGGCGTCGACCTCTCGCTCTCCCGCGTCGCGGACGGCTGGCCCACCCCCGTCACCGTCGCCCTCGCCCACGGCCAGGACCGCGCCCTGGTCACCCACGGCCAGGAACCGCCGTACTCGCAGGACGTGCTGATGGGCGACCCGCCCGAGGCGCGTACGGCGCTGGTGCACATCGAGGCCGAGCCGCGCGAGTGGATCGCCAAGGCGGCCGCGAACGGCACCCGCATCTACGCGGACGTCGGCTGGGACCCCACCCAGGAGTGGTCCCGCGACCTCCTCGACCAGCTCGCCCTGTGCCACGCCTTCCTCCCGAACGAGACCGAGGCCATGGCCTACACCCGCACCGACAGCGCGCGGGCCGCGCTCGGCACGCTCGCCGAGCTGGTCCCGGTCGCGGTGGTGACGCGCGGCGGGGACGGCGCGCTGGCCGTCGACCAGACCACCGGCGAGTACGCGGAGGTCCCGGCCCTGGCCGTCGACGTGCTGGACGCGACGGGCGCCGGCGACGTCTTCGGGGCGAGCTTCGTGGCCGCCTCGCTCGGCGGCTGGCCGCTGGCGGACCGGCTGCGGTTCGCCGTGCTCGCCGCGGGTCTCTCGGTCGGCCACCACGGCGGGGCACTGGCGGCACCCGGCTGGTACGGCGTGGACCGCTGGTGGCGGTCGCTGACCGACCCGGACCTCAAGCACGCCTACGGCTTCCTGGCCGACCGCATCCCGGCCGATATCGGCCCGCCGGTGCACCACGCCCCCGTCACACCGCCCGCCCCGCAGCACTGACCCGCACCCGATCCACAGCCCCACGCCCGACAGCCCGACGCCCCACACCACCACGCCCCTCAGTACCACGCCCCTCAGTACCACGAACAGGAACAACAGGAGTGACCCGTGGACCTTTCACGTAGAGGCTTCCTCCAGGCCGCCGCGCTCACCGCGGCCGCGTCCGGCCTGACCGTCGCATGCGGCGGCTCAGGATCGGGCGGCACCAAGAACGGCAAGAACCTCACCCTGTGGTACTGGGGCGGTGCGCTCAGCGACAAGGTGGTTGCGGAGGCGAAGACCCACTTCAGCGGCGCGGTGACGCTGACCGCCGCCTCCATCGGCGGCGACTTCAAGCAGAAGCTCACCACCACGCTCGCCGCGGGCGGCTCCTCCGTGCCCGACATCACGGGCATCAAGGGCGAGGACATAGCCTCCTTCCTGCCCAACGCCTCCCGCTTCCTCGACCTGAACGACCTGGGCTTCAAGAAGCTGTCCTCGCAGTACCTGGGCTGGAAGACCAAGCTCGCCCAGACCAGCGACGGCAAGCAGATCGGCTTCCCGATCGACATCGGCCCCACCGCGCTCTTCTACCGCGAGGACCTGTTCGCCAAGGCCGGCGTGGCCACCGACCCCGCCAAGGTCGCCGCCCTGGTCACGACCTGGGAGGACTACTTCCAGCTCGGCCTGGAGGTGCAGAAGAAGAACCCCGGCACCTACCTGGTCAACAACCTCGGCTCCATGTTCGACATGACCATCGGCCAGGGCACCCAGCGGTTCATCGACAAGAACAACCACTTCATCGGCGACCAGGACCACATCCGCGCCGCGTGGACCACGTCGGTGCGCCCCTACACCCTGGGCCTCGACGCCAAGATCAACGACAACTCCTGGAACGCCGCCGTCGGCAAGAACCTCCTCACCGAGCTCGGCGCGGCCTGGCACGCGCTGGACATCGAGCAGGCGGCCCCGCAGACCAAGGGCAAGTGGCGGGTGTGCGCGATGCCCGTCGGACCGGCCAACCAGGGCGGCTCCTACCTGGCCCTGCCCAAGCAGTGCCGCAACCCCGAAGAGGCCTTCAAGATCATCAGCTGGATCCTCAGCCCGGCCAACGACGCCCGCGGGTTCACCGACGCCGCCATCTTCCCCGCCGCCCCGGCCGCGTACACCATGCCGGCCATGACGGGCCCCGACGCCTTCTTCGGCGGACAGAAGATCATCGAGGTCTTCGGACCGGCCGCCAAGTCCGTCCCGGCCGCCTACGAGGCCCCGGCCGACGCCGCCGTCATGGCCCCCTACAAGACGGAGCTGACCAACATCGAGGCCAAGGGCAAGAAG
This sequence comes from Streptomyces sp. NPDC101234, assembly GCF_044767525.1. Classification (NCBI taxonomy): domain Bacteria; kingdom Bacillati; phylum Actinomycetota; class Actinomycetes; order Kitasatosporales; family Streptomycetaceae; genus Streptomyces; species Streptomyces sp. NPDC101234. The sequence continues at coordinate 214,559 of NZ_JBIWOA010000011.1, forward strand.
CCCGACGACGCCTGGAACGACGCGGTCAGCCAGGCCAAGCAGATCGCCCGGCGGCAGGGGGTGAACTGAGGTGACGTCACCTCCGGTGACCGGTCCCGCCGCGGTGCCCGAACACCGCGGCGGGCCGGGCCCGGCCCGGTTCCGCCCGCGGCGCGCCACGCCCGCGGGCACCACCGCACGGCCCAAGCGGCGCGGCCCGCTGGCGTACTGGCGGCAGTACCTGGCGATCTCGCCCTTCTACCTGATCTTCGCCGCGTTCTCCTTCTTCCCGGTCTTCTACTCGCTGTACCTGGCCTTCCAACGCTGGGACGGCCTCGGCGACATGCAGTTCGTGGGCCTGCAGCAGTTCAAGTTCCTGTGGTCGGACCCGGTCTTCTGGCTGTCGATCCGCAACACCCTGGTGATCTGGGTGCTGTCCACCGTGCCCACCCTGCTGGGCGCCCTGGTGCTGGCGACGCTGCTGCACTCGGTGCGCCGCTTCAAGGGCTTCTACCGCATCGCCCTCTACGTACCGAACGTCACCTCGATCGTGGCCGTGGCGATCTTCTTCGGCGCGGTGTTCAGCAACAACTTCGGCCTGGTCAACGCGATCCTGGGCACGGTCGGCATCTCGCCGGTGCCGTGGCTGAGCAACCCGTGGCTGATCAAAGTGGTCATCTCGCTGCTGATGACCTGGATGTGGACCGGCTACAACATGATCATCTACCTGGCCGGTCTCCAGGCGATCCCGACCTCGATCTACGAGGCGGCGAAGATGGACGGCGCCGGCCCGGTCCGCACGTTCTTCCAGATCACCGTCCCGATCATGCGGCCGATCATCCTGTTCACCGTCATCATCTCGACGATCAACGGTCTGCAGAGCTTCAGCGAACCCCAGGTCCTGTTCGCCAACAACGCCGCCAACGCGAACCTCGGCGGCCCGGGACAGGCCGGTCTGACCACGCTGCTGTACTTCTACCAGTCGGCCTTCCTCAACAACGACTACGGCTACGGCGCCGCCATCGTGTGGGCCTTCTTCCTGCTGATCATCGTCCTCGTCGCCGTCAACTGGCGCATCACCCAACGAGGGAGGAAGCCGTGACCACAGCCGACCCGACAGCCGCTCCGACGGCCGACCCGACGCGGCCGGCCCCGCGCGCGAGGCGGCTGCGCCGCCCCAAGGGCCTGACCGCGCACATCATCCTCATGGCGGCCGTCCTGCTCTCGGTCTTCCCGTTCGTGTGGACGATCGTCATGGCCACCAACACCACCCAGGACATCTACAAGAGCCCGCCGAAGTTCACCTTCGGCTCCCACCTGCTGGAGAACATCCGGCACGTGCTCAACACCATCGATTTCTTCGGGTCGATGCTCAACACGGTCATCGTCGCGACCGTCACCACCGTCCTGGTGCTCTTCATCGACTCGCTGGCGGCCTTCACCTTCGCCAAGTTCGACTTCCCCGGCCGCAAGGTGCTCTTCGGCACGCTGCTGCTGTTCATGATGCTGCCGCTGCAGCTGGCGATCCTGCCGCAGTTCATCCTCATGTCGAACATCGGCTGGGTCGGCATGCTGAAGGCGCTGGTCCCGCCCGCCCTGGCCAACGCCTTCGGCATCTTCTGGCTGCGCCAGTACATCGAGAACGGCGTGCCCGACGAACTCCTCGACGCCGCGCGCATCGACGGCGCCGGGTTCTTCCGCCAGTACTGGAACATCGCGCTGCCGATGATCAGGCCCGCGCTGTCCTTCCTCGCCATCTACGCCTTCGTCGGTGCCTGGAACGACTACGTCTGGCCGCTCATCGTGCTCACCAACCCCGACCACGTGACGCTCCAGGTCGAGCTGGCCCAGCTCAACGTCGGCCACACCACCGACTACAGCATGGTCATGGCCGGTGTGCTGATGGCGTCGCTGCCGCTGGTGCTGGTCTTCGCCATCTTCGCCCGCGGCTTCATCGCGGGCGCCACCGAGGGCGCGGTGCAGGGCACCTGACCCGCGCCACGTGTGAGACACACGTGTGAGACAGAGGAGGGATCCGGTGACGGACGCCGACGCCGGGCGGACGCGGGCAGCGGAGGGTGCGGGACCCTCCGCCCGCCTGCCGTTCGCCCGGCGCCGTGCCGTGCCCCCCGGCCGGGACGGCACCGCGCACGGCAAAGTACTCGTGGTGGGCATGGACGGACTGCGCCACGACCGGCTGGTCCTCCCCCAGCCTCCGGCCGGGGAGACCCCCATCTCGCTTCGCTCGCCTGCCCACGCGCCGGTTCTGCACGGCCTGATGGCCACGGGCGCCCACGGCACCAGCCTGCTGCCGTACGGCGAGGCGGACGGCCAGGCCGCGGACGGGCCGTCGACCAGCATGGCCTACACCGATTCCGGGCCCGGCTGGTCGAGCGTGCTGACCGGGGTGTGGCCCGACCGGCACAGGGTGACCGGCAACGACTTCGCCGGCGCCGACTACACCCGCTACCCCGACTTCCTCAGCCGCGCGTCCGCCGCCCGCCCCGGTCTGCGGACCGCGGCCGCGGTGTCCTGGCCGGAGCTGGTCCACCGCGGCACCCTGGGCCCCGGCATCGGCCGGCGCGTCCACTACGACGGCGAGAGCGACGGCTACGCGACCGCGGACGATCTCGTCGCCCGCACCGCCGTCCGCTGGCTCACCGAACACGACCCGGACCTGGTGTTCGTGTACTTCGGCGCCACCGACGAGGCCGGCCACGCCACCGGCCCCCTCTCCCCCGCCTACGACCACGCCCTCCTCGCCCAGGACACCCACCTCGGGCGGCTGCTGGCGGCGATCGACGCCCGGGGCTCCGGCGAGCGGTGGACCGTACTGGTCACCACCGACCACGGTCACCTGGACGCCGGCGGCCACGGCGGCGACACCCGCGCCGAACGCGAGGTCTTCGTGATCCTGGCCGAGCCCGGCGCGCCCGTCGCAGGCACCCTGCTCGACACCCCCCGTCTCGTCGACATCGCCCCCACCGTCCTGGACCGGCTCGGCATCCCCGTCGACCCCGCCTGGGGCCTGGCAGGACGGGTCCTGCCAAGCCCCACCACACCGACTTCGGAATGGTCATGACCGACGAACTTCCCACCGACCCCCTGATCGCCCTCCGTCCCTGGGAGGCACCCGAAGTGACCTCCTGGGGGCGGCTCCCCATGAACGCCGTCGACCGGCGCACCGGAGGACTCCCCCTGGACGGCGACTGGCGCTTCCAGTTGCTGCCCGCTCCGGACGCGCCGGTCGGCGGCTCCTGGTCCACGGCGTACGTCCCGGGTGCCTGGACCGTGCAGGACACGGACGACCTGCCGCAGTACACGAACGTCACCATGCCGTTCCGGGAGTTCCCTCCGAAGGTGCCGGCCGTCAATCCGACGGGGGTCTACGAGCGTGAACTCGACGTCCCCGCCGAGTGGGCCGGGCGGCGCATCGTGCTCCAGGTCGGCGCGGCGGAGAGCGTGCTCCTCGTGCACGTCGACGGGCGGCCGGTGGGCGTCTCCAAGGACTCCCACCTGGCGGCCGAGTTCGACCTGACGGAAGTCGTGCGTCCCGGCGAGCGATCGGTCCTGCGGCTGACCGTCGTCAAGTGGTCGGACGCGACGCACATCGAGGACCAGGACCAGTGGTGGCACGGCGGGATCACCCGTTCCGTGCTGCTGTACGCCACGGATCCGCTGTATCTCGCGGACGTGACCGTACGGGCGCGCCTGGACGGCGAGTTGCGGGTGGACTGTCTGGTGCGGAACGCGGCGGGCGACCGGGCGCTGCCCGGGGGCTGGTACGTCACCGGTGACCTGGACGGCGAACCCCTCGCGCAGGACGCCGAGTTCGACCGCCTCAACACCGAGGACGACCGGGTGTCCGACTTCCTCGGCGAGGCCCGTATCCATGCCGTCGTGCCCGAGGTGCGCACCTGGAACGCGGAGGAGCCCGAGCTGTACGGGCTGACCGTCCGGCTGCACCGCGCGGACGGCACGGTCGCCGACGCGTCGCACCACCGCGTCGGCTTCCGCGACGTCGAGATCGTCGGCCGAGACCTGCTGGTCAACGGCGAACGCGTCTTCATCCGCGGTGTGAACCGGCACGACTTCCACCCCCTGACCGGGCGGACGGTGTCGTACGACGACATGCACGCGGACCTGGTGGTGCTGAAGCGGTTCGGGTTCAACGCGATCCGCACCTCGCACTACCCGAACGATCCGACGCTCTACGACCTCGCGGACGAACTGGGCTTCTACGTCGTCGACGAGGCGGACATCGAGTCCCACGACCACGCGCACGAGATCGCCGACGACCCGCGCTACCTGAACTCCTTCGTGGACCGTGTCTCACGGATGGTGCTGCGGGACAAGAACCATCCCTCGATCATCATCTGGTCGCTGGGCAACGAGTCCGACTACGGGGCGAACCACGACGCGGCGGCGGGCTGGGTGCGGCGGCACGACCCGACCCGGCCGATCCAGTACGAGGGGGCCGCCAAGCTCGGCTGGGCGGACCCGGACGTGGCCTCCGACATCGCCTGCCCGATGTACGCGGCGCTGGAGGACTGTGTGGCACACGCGCTGTCCGGGGAGCAGACCAAGCCGCTGATCCAGTGCGAGTACTCCCACGCCATGGGCAACAGCAACGGCACGCTGGCCGACCACTGGGCCGCCATCGAGTCCACTCCGGGGCTTCAGGGCGGGTTCATCTGGGAGTTCTGGGACCACGGAATTCTCCAGCGGGTGAGCGACGGAAGACCGGTCGGGCGCACAGGCGCCGGACTGTATGACAACGGTGTCGCCGCGCCCGGCCACCGCTGGGCGTACGGCGGCGACTTCGGCGAGGCCCTGCACGACGGGGCGTTCGTCGCGGACGGGATCGTCTTCCCCGACCGCACCCCCAAGCCCGCGATGTACGAGCACCGGGAGATCGCGGCGCCGGTCCGCATCCGGTGCTTCAGGCACGAGGGCGTCGTGCTCGCCAACCACCAGCACTTCCGCGGCCTGGACTGGCTGACGGGCACCTGGGAGCTGGCGCTGGCCGACGGCCGTGCCCTGACCGGCCCGGCGAAGCTGCCCGATCTGCGGCCCGGCGAGACCGCGGCCGTACCACTGCCGTTCGCGGTGCCCGCGGACGGCGGGGAGGCGTGGCTGACGCTGCGGGTGACGGTCGCCGAGGACCAGGCGTGGGCGCCGGCCGGTACGGAGGTCTGCGCGCCGCAGCTCCGGCTCCGGGCGGCGGACGCACCGCGTGAGCGGGTTGCCGTGGGACCGGCCGTCGAGGTGGACGGCGAGGGGCTGCTGCTGCACCCGCTGCTGACGGCCGGTCCGACGCTGTCGTTGTGGCGGGCGCCCACCGACAACGACGAGCTGGGCGGGATCGCGCCGCGCTGGCGCGCCTGGGGCCTGGACCGGTTGGTCCGCAAGGTGGTCTCCGTGCGCCGGGAAGGCGACCAGGTGACCGTACTCGCGGAGTACGCCGGCACCGTGGGGGTGGTACGGCACCGGCAGGAGTTCACGCCGGTCGAGGGCGGGGTGCGGGTCGACGAGTCGGCCGAACTCCCCCAGGAGTTCCACGACGTGGCCCGGGTCGGCTCGGTCTTCGAGACGGTGGCCGGGCTCGATCTGCTGGAGTGGTTCGGTCAGGGTCCCTGGGAGTCGTACCCGGACCGCGCCGCCGGAGCCCCGGTCGGCCACCACTCCCTGCCCGTGGACGAGTTGTTCACCCCCTATCTCCGGCCGCAGGAGAGCGGCGGCCGGCACGGCGTACGGCGGTTCACGCTGTCGGCGCCCGACGCCACCGGGCTCGCGGTCGAGCTCGACGAGCCCCGCCAGGTCTCCGTCACCCGCTACCGCGCCGAGGACCTCACCGCCGTCACGCACCACGACGAACTCGTGCCGCGGGCCGGCTGTGTGGTCCACCTCGACGCCGCACACCGGGGTCTCGGTACGGCCTCGTGCGGTCCCGACACCTTCCCCTCCTACCTCGTCGCACCGGGCATCCACCGCTGGAGCTGGACCCTGCGCGTCCTCTGAGATCCCCCCACGCCCTTCGCTGCCCCTTCTGCACACTCACGGAGCACACGTGTGTACTTCGCATGACCACCCTCAGGGCGAGGCCGCGCAGGCCGGAGCCGGAAGACGCAACTTCCTCAGGGCCACCGCGCTGCTGGGCGCCGCCGCCACCGCGGGGGTGGCCCTGCCGGCCGTCGCCGAGGCGTCGTCCTCCGGGTCCGGCCGGCGGCCCGACCCGGAGAGCCGGCGCTTCACCCTCGCGGTGATGCCCGACACCCAGTACCTCTTCGACGGGCCGAGCATCAACCCGGCGCCGATCGAGGCCTCGCTGCGCTATCTCCTGGAGCAGGGCGGCGAGTCCGACGAGAACATCGTCTTCCTGTCCCACCTCGGCGACCTCACCCAGAACGGCGCCGAGGAGGAGTTCGCCGCGATCAGCAAGGCGTTCGGGATCCTCGACCGGCACGGGGTCGGCTACAGCGTGCTGGCCGGCAACCACGACATCAGGTCGTCCACGGACGACCAGCGCGGCTCGACGCCGTACCTGGACGCCTTCGGGCCGCAGCGCTTCCAGGGCAATCCGACGTTCGGCGGCGCCTCCTCGGACGGCTACAACACCTACCACCTGTTCCGGGCGGCCGGGCGGGAGTGGCTCGTGCTGGCCCTGGACTGGCGGCTGTCGGCGAAGGGGTACGCCTGGGCGAAGGACGTCATCGCCCGGCACCCGAAGGCGCCCGTCATCCTCACCACGCATGAACTGGTCGTGGACGACGACGAGTTGTCGTCGTACGGGCAGCAGCTCTGGGACCAGCTGATCGACGAGCACGACCAGATCTTCCTCACCCTGAACGGCCACTACTGGCCGGCCCGCCGCGCCACCCGCAAGAACGCGGCCGGCAACGAGGTGCACCTGCATCTGACGAACTACCAGAACCGCTACTTCGGCGGCGCGGCGATGATCCGCCTCTACCACTTCGACCTGGACCGCGACGTCATCGACGTGGAGACGGTCTCGCCGTGGATCCTCGGCCGGGCCAAGAAGGGCCTCAACGAGCTGGAGCGGCAGGAGATGGAGCTCAGCGGCGACGCGGACCGCTTCTCCGTCGACATCGACTTCGCGGACCGCTTCGCCGGCTTCGCCCCGGTACCGGCCCGCCCGGCGCGGCCCGCCTCACAGCTGCTGGTCCGGGGCACGGCCGCCTACTGGCGGTTCGACTCGGCGGTCTCCGGCACGGTCCGCGACCTGTCCGGCAACGGCAACGACCTCACCGTGGTCTCGGTGGGCGGCGGCACCCTCGGCTGGTCGGCGGACCACCACCCGGACCAACCGGGGCACGGCAGCCTGGAGTTCACGGGTTACAAGTCCCCGCTGAAAGGCGCGTACCTGAAGACCGTCGACGGCGCGCCGCTCAACTCGGCGACCTTCAAGGACGGTTACACCATCGAGGCGTTCTACCGGCTGCCCGCCGACTGGGACGCCTCGCACAACGCCTGGTCCGGCCTGGTCAGCCGCACCGGCCGCAACGGCTCGGTCGGCACGGTGACCGACGACCCCGACGAGCCCCTCGCGACCCTCTCCCTCTCCGACGGTCCCGGCCCGCAGTGGGCGGTGCACCCGCTCAACCAGCAGCAGCTGGCCACCAACTGGGGTGACGAGACCGACCCCGAGATCTGGTGGCACGTGGCCGTGGTCAACGACGGCCGGCACACGGTCATGTACGTCCAGGGCTGCCCGGTGGCCCGCAACCCGCACGCCCCCGCGATCGGTATCGCCTCGTCCGGGAAGCCCTGGCTGCTCGGCGGCTACGAGTACGCGGACAAGATCGACCAGATCCTGCACGGCCGCCTCGGCGACGTCCGGATCGTCGCGCGGGCGCTGCCCGTCTCCTCCTTCATGACCCACTGACCCCCGTCACGAGGATCACCACTTTCATGACCGAGCAGCAGCTCCCCACCTGGGCCGACCCCGCTGTCGCCCCCGCCGAACTCGACGCCCAGGGTGTGTCGAGACGTCAGCTCCTGCGCCGTGCGGGCCTGTTCGGCGCCGCGTTCGCGCTCGGGTCGGCGGCGACCCCGGCGTTCGCCGCGCCCGCGCAGCGCGGCCTGGGCGGCGAGGACCCGCGCCTCGCCTACCTGGTCGGCGACCACCACGTCCACTCCGTGTACAGCCACGACGCCAAGTACACGTTCTCCCAGCAGGCCCAGGCCGCCGCGAAATACGGCCTGGACTGGATGGTGTTCAACGAGCACTCCAACTTCGGACACGCCTACTACGGCGCGAAGCTGGAGCACGCGGAGATCCTCAAGGCGCGCGCCGCGAACCCGCGCCAGCTGATCTTCCAGGGCCTGGAGTGGTACATCCCGGCCGCCGAGCACTGCACGGTCTTCGCCGCGCCCGGCCCCAACGAGACCGATCTGCTCACGCAGTTCGAACTGGCCTACGACGGCAAGCTGCTCGGCTACACCGACGGCTCCGCGGACGGCGCGAACACCGCCCGCAACGAGGCCCACGCCGTCAAGGCCATCCAGTGGCTGGCCGAGCAGCGCCGCACCGGCTATGTCGACGACGTCCTCGTCCTCGCCAACCACCCGCTGCGCCTCGGCATCGACTCCCCGCACGAGATGCGCAACTGGCGGGACGCAGGGTGGGGTGGCGGGAATGACGAGGCCGCCGAGATCATGATCGGCATGGAGGGCGCACCCGGCGCCCAGGGTGCGGCGATCCCCGGCTGGCGCGGCGCCACGTCCATCCGCGGCGAGTACGAGAACAAGCCCTCCGCGCAGTCCTGGGCGGGCTACCCGGCGGACGCGTACCTGACGTACGGCGGCTTCGACTGGGCGACGGCGACGGTCGGCGGCCTGTGGGACGCGATGCTGTCCGAGGGCAGGCTGTTCACGATCACCACCAACTCCGACAACCACCGCACGGTCTTCGACACCTGGAAGAACGGCGACTGGCCGGCCGGGCAGAACTTCGACAACACCGGCAAGCTGCCCGACCCGGTCAACACCGACACCCCGCAGCCCGGCAGCGACTTCTGGCCGGGTGAGTTCAGCCGCACCCACGTCGGCGTCACCCGCTACGGCTACCGTGCGGTGATGGCGGGCCTGCGCGCGGGCCGGGTCTGGCTGGACCACGGCCACCTGCTCGACGGCCTCGACGTCCGGCTGAAGCGGGACTGCGACCACGGCAACGGTGTCACCCTCGGCGGCCGGCTGCGCGTCCGCAAGGGCGAGCGGATCACCCTGTACGTGACGGTGACGACCGCGTCCCGGGCCAACGCCCAGGGAATCCTGCCCCAGTTGGCGCACGTCGATGTCATCCGGGGCGCGGTGCGCGGCCCGCTCGCCGACCGCGACACCTGGCGGGCGCCCGACACGAAGGTCGTCCAGTCCAAGGATGTCAGCGACCGCAAGGGCACCTACACGCTGCACATCCCGATCACCGCGGGCGACGAGTCCTTCTACGTCCGCCTGCGCGGCAGCGACGGCAAGCGGAACGGCGCGGGCTACCTGGGCGCGTCGATCGACCCGCACGGCCCGATCCCGCACGAGCCGGGCAACGGCGACCCGTGGGCGGACACCTGGTTCTACTCGAACCCGATCTTCGTCGACGTGACCGGCTCCTGACGGATCGTCATCCCGGCGGCCTCTCCTCCGCCCCCGCCTCTGTGATATCGCCAAAACTCCGCACACCCGGATGATCTGGGTCACCATGGGGAATGGCCGTTGCACGACGGCAGGGCATACCGCAGTTGACGGGGGCTTCGAGGAGGCCGCGGATGCAGACCGAGGTGTACAGCGGGGACGGTCGGCGATTAGAAGTGGAGATGGCCGGCGATCCCCAGGGCTCGCCGGTCTTCCTGCTGCACGGCACACCCGGCAGCCGGCTCGGCCCCGCGCCCCGGCCGATGCTGCTGTACCACCAGCGGGTCCGCCTGATCACCTACGACCGTCCCGGCTACGGCCGGTCCGACCGGCTGGCCGGCCGTCAGGTCGCCCATGTGTCCGCGGACGTCGCCGCCATCGCGGACGCCCTCGGCATCGAACGCTTCGCCGTGGTCGGCCGCTCCGGCGGCGGCCCGCACGCGCTGGCCTGCGCGGCGCTGCTGCCGGACCGGGTGACCCGGGTCGCGGTACTGGTGAGCCTCGCCCCGCGCGACGCCGACGGACTGGACTGGTTCGCCGGGATGGCCGCCTCCAACGTCCACGAGTACCTCCAGGCACTCGCCGGCCCCGACCAGCTCGCCGCCAGCCTCCGCAAGCGGTCCGTCGCCATCCGTACCGACCCGCGCAAGCTGCTCACCCAACTGCGGTGGGAGCTGACCGAGTCGGACCTGCGGGTGGTCGCCGACGCCGGCATCCGGACCATGCTGCTGCGCAACTACCGTGAGGCGCTGAGCGTGTCCGCCGACGGCTGGGTCGATGACGCGCTGTCCTTCTGCACGCCCTGGGGTTTCTCGCTCGCCGACATCTCCGTGCCGGTGCTGCTCTGGCACGGCGAACAGGACGTGTTCGCACCGGTCAGCCACACCAGGTGGCTGGCCGAACGCATCCCCGGCGGCAGGGCCGTACTGCACCCGCGGGCCGCGCACTTCGCGTCCCTGCGGGTGCTGCCGGACATCGTGACCTGGCTGCTGGGCGGGCGCGGCCGGCTGGCCGCCGACCGCGCCTGACCGTCTCACACCAGGGGCGGCTCCAGGTCCCGGTGGATCCGCTTGCCCTCCCGTACCGTCACGGTGTGCGGATGCTCCTCCCCCAGCAGCCGCTCCAGGTCCGCCTGCGTGCTCTCCTGCAACTGGTCCGCCTCCGGGATCCGGCGCAGGGCGCGCAGGGTCACCGACAGGTTGGCGCGCGAGACGACGGTGTCCGGATGCTTGTACCCGAGGGCCGCCTGGAACCCGGCGACGGCCAGCCGCTCCAGCTCCTCCGCCCGGCGCAGCTCGTCCAGCTCCGCCAGCGTGTTGGCGAGGTTCACCGCGCAGGCCAGCGTGTAGGGGTGTCCGTCGCCCAGCACCTTGCGCAGGACGGCGAGATTGCGTTCCAGCAGCGTACGGGCCTGGTCCGCGGCACCGGAGCCGCGTAGGAAGATCCCGCAGTTGTTCACCGCCGCCAGCGTCGCCGGATGCAGTTCGCCGGGTGCTATCCGGTATTGCCGCACGATGTCCTGCGCCAGCGCGAGGGCCTCCTCCCGGGCGCCGGTCGCGTACAGGTCCGTCGCGTAGTTGAGGGTGCAGTCCAGCACGTCCGGAGTGGTCGTCGGGGTCTCCCGCCGCCGGTAGTGCTCGCGGGTCTGCAGGGTCAGGGCCCGTGCCTCCTCCACGACCCCGGCCTTGCGCAGCGAGACGGCGAGGCTCTTCGCGTTGCGCAGGGTCTCCGGGTACACCTCGCCGAAGAGGTCCATGTACGACTCGTAGCTGCTGCGCAGCAGGGAGATCGAGGCGTCGTACTCGCCGGTCTCGCGCAGGTCGCGGCCCAGGTTGGTGATGCTGATCAGGGTGTGCGGGTGCTGGGCGCCCAGGTCGTTGCGGCGGCGGTCGTAGATCTCCTGGTCGACGTCGCGGGCCTCGTTGAAGCGGCCGAGCAGCCGCAGGCACACGGCCCGGTTGTTGTTCGCGCTGAGGGTGCGCGGATGGTCCTCGCCGAAGCTCTCCTTGAAGCCCTGGTAGGCCTCGGTGGCCATCTCCAGGGCGTCGTTGAAGCGGCCGACGCTGCCGAGGTCCGTGGCCAGACCGCTGGCGGTCATGAGGATGTGCGGGTGCCCTGGGATGAGCAGCGAGCGCTGGCGGGACAGGGTGTCCGAGCCCAGTTCCGCCGCCTCCACGTACTTGCCCAGGGAGCGCAGCACGTTGGCGATGTGGAACTGCAGATGCAGCAGCTGGATCTGGAGGTTGGTGAGGTAGCGCCGTTCCTCGGGGAGGGCGCGCGGCGGCCGGCCGTCGTACGGCATCGGCCGGCTCGCCGGCTTGCCGCCGGCCTCGGTGAGTTCCTCGATGCGTTCGCGGCTGGTTCGCAACTGCCCTTCCCACAGGGTGCGCAGGCCGCCGGCGAAGGTGAGGGCGGCGTTCAGGTCGCCGCGCTTCCAGAGGTAGCGCACCCGGTCGAGGAGGAGCTGGCGGGTCTCGGGTTCGTCGCACGTGCTGGCCTCGGAGGCGTCCAGATGCGGCCAGATGGCGGCGAAGGTGGGCTGGTTCTCCGGGTCGTCGATGGGTTCCTCGCCGGTGGGACGGGCCCCGGCGAGGATGCGGTGCACGACGTGCTGGGCCTCCAGCTGTTCCACGGGGGTCAGCTGGGAGCGGATCACGGCCTGTACCAGCCGGTGCACCTGGATCGAGCCCGGGGAGCGGTCCACCTTGGCGAGCGCGAACCGGCCGATCTCCCGGATCACCCGGCCGAGGACCATCTTCTCCTGGAGCGAGGGGTCCTCGGCGGCCAGGACGCGGATCATCTCGTCGCCGTAGAGGAGTTTCATGGAGATCGGTTCGGCGGCGAAGAACGCGCACAGCTGCAGCAGTCGTACGGCGGCCGGGGAGCGTTCCTTGAGGCGTTCGATGGAGACGTTCCAGGTGGCGCCGACCGGCTCGGGGTAGTTGGCGGGCTGGCTGAACGACAGGACGCGCTCGGCCTGTTCGCCGAGTTCCGCCAGGTACTCGTCGACGGGGGTGCCGGTCTCGGCGAGCCAGGCGCCCGCCTGTTCCAGGGCCAGCGGCAGGTCGCCGACGGCCTCGGCGACCCGGTCGGCTGCGTCGGGGGTGAGGTCGGCGGCCCGGCGCAGCAGATGCTCGATGCTCTCCTCGCGCAGGAACGGGTCGATCTCCAGGGCGGCCCCGTACTGCAGCCAGGTCTGGTTGCGGGAGGTCACCAGGACGTGGCCGCTGCCGCCGGGGAAGTACCGGCTGACCTCCTGCGGTTCGTCGGCGTTGTCGAAGACCAGCAGCCAGCGCAGGGTCGGGCTGGACTGGCGCAGATGGTCCCGTACCTCCTGTGCGGCCTGTGCCGCGTCGTCACCGACCCGCAGCCCGAGTTTCGGCGCCAGGTCGGCCAGCGCGGAGACGATGAGCTCGTTCTGCTCGGAGGGGATCCACCACACCAGGTCGTAGTCGGCGGCGAACCGGTGTACGTATTCGAGCGCGATCTGGGTCTTTCCGACGCCCCCGAGGCCGTAGAGTGCGTAGGCCGCCGCGGAGGTGCCGGAGCCGCTGCTGCCCAGGTCGTCGCGGATGTGTTCCAGCAGGGCGCTGCGGCCGGTGAAGGAGGCGTTGCGCGGGGAGGCGTTCCAGATCCTGGGGACGGTGTCGGGGAAGCGGGCGTCGGGGGTGATCGTGTCGTCGGAGAGCTCGACCGGCAGCGGCGGTTTGCCGAGGGCCCGCAGCAGCGCGGAGGCCGCGTTCTTCTCGTTGGTGCGCACCAGGTCGACGGAGGCCCACTCGCTGAACGTCGGCGCCGGCCGGAAGTCGCCGACCCGGACCGCCACGACCTGCCGGCGCCCCGTGGGGTCGTTGCCGGTGGCCGTCTCCCACACCTGTCGGGCGCGCGCGGACCGCTGGTAGGCCGGGGAGATCACGACGACGGTACGGTCAGCGGGCCGTTCGGCGCCGTCGCCCTCGCAGCCGACGTACCTGGGAATGACCCGGAACCCGGCGCGCGACAGCAGCACCCCGATCCAGTCGGCCCACATCCGGTCCTCGGCGACATAGCTCAGGTGCAGGTCGGCGGGGAGCGAGGAGCGGGTGCGGGTGAACCGGCGCTTGATGCCGAGCCGCACGTCCTCGTCCATCCGCGGCAGTGCGGTGACGGCCTGGTCGCTGAGGACACTGGTGAGCCGTTCGAAGGCGGACAGCAGCGAGGTCGGGTTGCCGGTCTCGTCGCCGAAGGTGGCCAGGGTCTCCTCGTAGGCGTAATAGGGCCGGTACGGCACTTCCACCGACCCCCAGTAGGAGGCCAGTTCGTCTCCGGTCAGCCCGGAGGGGAACCCGTCGAACTTGGCTCGCGCGAGCGAACGGCCGGCGTCCGCCTTCTCCTTCTCACCTTCGTCGATTCGCATGGGGACGGGCAGGATGCGGATCCGGCGGCTGCGGAACCGGTCGTGGATGTCGCGGGCGACCGCGGCCGCGCCGTCGATGCTCTGGTCGCTGAGGGTGAAGCAGTCCACGAGCAGGTCGGGCAGATGGGCGGTGCAGATGTCGGCGATGTCGGAGAGTCCGGTGCGGCTGTCGACGAGAACGTAGTCGTAGTTGCGCCGCATGTCCTCGCGCAGCGCGTCGAAGAACAGGCCACCGCCGAGCCGGTCGTAGAAGTTGTCCCAGTCGAAGGTGGCGACGATCGCCGAGTAGTCGCGGTTCTGCCGGCCCGCGGACACCAGGTCGAGGGTGCCGGGTTCGGGGAACGGCCACTCCACGGACACCGCGTGGCGCTGGATGCGGGCGTACTCGCGGTGCCAGTCCTCGGGGCGCGGCTCGTCGTCGCCGTCGCCGGTGGCCGCCCAGGCGTACTCGGTGAGCAGGTCGATGACACCGGTGGTGGCGCCGACCGTGGCCGGGTCGAGGAACGGATGGAAGAAGCGGTGCAGTCCGGGCGCCTCCAGGTCCCAGTCGACGGCGAGGACGCGTTTGCCGTTGGCGGCCAGGATCCAGGCGGTGTTGGCGAGGGCCATGGTCCGCCCGGTGCCGCCCTTGTACGAGTAGAACGTCACGATACGGCCTGCGCGGCCGTCCTGCTCCTCAAGGCTCAAGGCGGTCTTCCTCCCCGGCGTCCCGGCAGTGTCCGTGCTGGTCGGTGTGCGGATCGGTCTGCTGATCGGTGTTGTGGTCGGCGTGCGGCTCGGTCTGCTGGTCCGTGTGCTGCTCTGCTGGCGTTGCCGTCTCCCCGGCGCCGAGCCGGAAGCGCGGGATGCTCTCTCCCGGCGGTGTCCGCGGGGTGGCCTGTCTCAGGTACTCGGTCGCGGCCCACTGCATGACACGCGGCAGGTGTTCGCCGAGGGCCTTGTGGTCCGGGCCGATCACCACCGGGTGGCGGGCCTGCCGCTGGCGGCGGGTGCGCTCCGGCAGGACGGCCTCCACCTCCGCGGCCACCTCGTGTTCGGCGGCGTCGTCGGAGTCGGCAGCGTTCCACGGCACGACCAGCCCGGCCGCCCTCCGGTCGCGGGTGTCGAACTCGCCCAGCCGGGCGCGGTGTTCGGGGTCGCGCAGCAACCGGTGGTCGAGGAGCAGGACCTCGGGTCCGTCGGCGGGGGCGCGCGCGTGGTCGAACTCCATGACGTCGGGGCGGAATTCGAGGCGGGCCGCGATGTCGGACGCCAGCTTGCCGACCGGATGGGGGTGGGCGGGGTGGAACGGCCGCCAGTCCAGGGGGGTCGGACCGTAGCGGTCGGGGCCGGGCCCTGCGGGCGGCCGCGCGTGCGAGCCGGCCGCGACGCTGATCCGCAGCCCGCGCCCGGTCGCCGAACGAGCCGTCGTGCGGGGCGCGAAGGCGTCGTGCGCGCGGTCCAGTGCCTCCGGATCGCCCCGTTCGGCCACGACGCTCTCCCCCACGTCCACGATCCGCTGGGCCAGGAGCAGCACCGCCTTCTGGTAGTCGCTGCGGAACGAGCTCAGCTTGGCCAGTCCGTACAGCCCGAACCGCTTGTAGCGTTCGGTGTGTTCGGGCCCGTAGTACTGCACGTCCTTCACGCACTCGGGCATCCGGTGCTCGGGGACGGGAGCCCACACGGCGGGGACGACGGCGGTGGGCCGACCGCGCAGGTCCGACACCGGGCTCCGGTCCCGCAGCTGGTCCGGTCTCAGGTACCGGGCCGGCCGCTGGCCGAAAACGGTCCACTCCCTGCCGCACCAGGGGCTGATGAAGTAGCGCGGGGAGTACAGCGGGACGAACACCCGGCAGGTGGTCAGCGACTCCGCGAGTTCCTGGCTCCAGATCTGCCCCGCGCGCATGGTCCGGTCCATGAACCCGGCCGAGCCCGCGGGCACCGTGGTCATGTTCCGGATGTGCACGCACAGATCGCGGAAGAGACGGTGCACCCATAAGTCCGGGTCGGTCTCGTCGGAGCCGTCCCGGGGGACGTGCGCGTAACTGAGAAAGAAATAGGGCACGGTGGCGTCCGCCCCCGTCGGTTCCGTCGGCTGCACAGGATCCCCCGATCCCCCGCCCCGTCGTCCGGGGCGCGGACACTCAGTGTAAGAACCGTGCGGCGTTTTGTGACGGCTAGCGGAAAACCCCGCACAAGCGATTTTCGGACAGCCAGCCGGTGGCGAACCGCACCGCCTCCGCCAGGGGGAACAGCCGTGCCTCGCCGGCGCCCACCCGACCCCGCCGGACTACCGGCACCCGATGCTCGAAGTCCGCCCCCAGAACCGGGAAGTCATGGTCGTCGAGGGCGACGTCCCGGTACGAGGTCCAGGTGCGGATCCCGTCCCGCCGCACCACACAGCGGTACTCCCGCTCGGGCGGCTCGCCGACCCGGTACTCGGCGAGGTGGAACGCGCTGCACACCCCGTACCCCACCCCGAGCAGCAGCACCTGCGCCCCCGCCCGCTCCAGCCGTGCGAGAGGGGACCGCTCCCCCAGGTGGCACTCCTCGTCGTGTCCGGCCGCCAGGTCCCGCGCCCGCGCGCCGAGCGCCGCGAACGAGGTCTGCGGATGGGCACTGCGCACGGCCCCGTCGGCGCACCGCACCGCCTCGGCCAGCCGCCCCATACCCTCGGAGGGCGTGCGGTCCCGCTCGAAGGGGGGCATCTGCGCACGATGAGCCGTCAGTTGACGTTCCGTCATATCCCGGGTGCGGTCGAGATACGACGGTGAGGTGTCGGAGTTGCCGGCGGTGAAGGCCGGTACCACGACCGTGCCGCCGGGGCCGAGGGCGTCGAGCAGTGCGGCGAGGACGGTCTCGGGACCGGCGCCGACGCGGTGCAGGGAGGCGTGGACGAGCAGGGTGGCTCCGGAGGCGACGCCGAGTTCCGCGAGGTCCTTGGCGAGCGCGCCGACGCCGCCCCCGTTCACAGTGACCGGCCGATGCCGTCGACGAACCGTCGCCCGAGCGCGGTCAGCGAGGCGGAGTCCGACAGCTCCCGCCACCGCGCCCGGGTCCGGGCGGCCGAGCGGGGGTCGTCGTGCAGGGTGTCGGTGGCGGCACGGGCGTAGGTGTCGGCGAGGAGCGCTCCGGTGGACGTGTCGGCTTCGTCGTGCAGTTCGCATTCGTCGAGCAGGACGTCCAGGATGCCGAGCCGGAATCCGCGCACCAGGTCGGCGGCGGCACGGACCGGTTCCGGGTCGCGGGGTGCGAGGTGCAGACCGAGGGCGGCGAAGCCGCTCCCGGCGCCGGTGGCGTCCGGTCCGGGCGGGGCGACGAGGGGGGACAGCACGCGGAGCCCGGCCGCCATGCCCGCGGCCGTACCCGGCAGCGCCTGGACGATCAACTGCCACGCCTGGGGCAGCACTTGACGCCACAGCGCGACCTCGTCGTCCGTCAGCCGTGACCGCACGGGGACGGCGAAGGAGTCCCGGTACGGGTCGATGTCGTCGAGGGCGACCTCGCATCCCCCGAACCGCAGCCGGCGTACCGGCTCCCAGCCGGCGCACCGCAGGACGTCCGAGGTCAACTCGACGCTGTCGCCGACGGTTTCGACACGGAGCCGGCCGGCCCCGGGGAGATACGCGATGCCGTCCGTGACCGGCACCTCGACGGAGTCGGCCGCTCCGACGGGCAGAGCGGCGGCGGCCACCAGCGAGGCCAGGTGGTCGGGGGAGGCGGTGGCGTCCAGACAGCGGATGGCCCAGGGGCGAGTGTAGGGGTGCGCCAGGAGCGAGGGGAGCACGCGCTCGTCCCGCAGCTGGAGGTCCAGGGCGAGCTGCCAGGCAGGTTCCCACAACTTCCCTGCGGGGCGGGCGGGTTCGGCGTTGAGTTCCTTGAGCAGGTCCAGGGTGACGTGCTGCCGGATCTCGGCCAGGGCCCGTACGGCGGTGCCGTCGTCGGTGCCGTCGGCCAGTGCGTCGAAGCCGTCGACCGGGCGGGCCGCGTCGACTCCGGTGCGGGTACCCAGCGACTCGACGAGTTGTTTCAGATCGGCGCAGTAGACCGAAGGGTTGTCGAATCCGCTGCCGTCGCCGCGGTAGCGGTGCGCGAAGAGGCCGCCACCGCAGGAGCGGACGACGGGGCAGGCACGGCACTGGGCGGACAGATCGTCGAGTCCGTGCTGGCGTGCGGTCATGCCGGGGTGCCGGGAGACCTCGTCGAGGGTGTGCCGGAAGACGTCCTTGCCGGTGCCGGGGGCGCCGTCGTACGCGGTCTTGAGGGAGTCGGCCTGCTCGTAGGTGCCGTCGGTCTCGACCACGACGACATCGGCCGATTCCAGGCCCATCGACTCGGTCTGCGCGGGCCCGCCGCCCAGCGTGCTGATCACGGAGTCGAAGAGCCGCACCGGCACCGGGCGGCCCTGTCCGGTCCACCGGTCGTGAATCGCCAGCAGCCAGTCGGCGTACGGGGTGGCCGTGTCCTGCGGGCGCGGCGGTGGCGTGTCCCAAGTGGCGTGCGGGAGAAGGAAGTCGATGCGCGGTGGCCGCAGCAGGGCGAGCGCGTCGTAGACGGCGACCGGATCGTTGCGCACGTCGACCGTGCAGAGGATGCCTGCGAAGAGGTGCCGGTAGCGGTCCTGCCGGAGGCGGGCGATCGCCGCGAGCACCTTGTCGTAGCTGCTGCGGCCGTCGCGGTAGAGGCGGTGGCGGTCGTTGGCCGCGCGGTCGCCGTCGAGGGAGATGCCGACGCGGACGTCGTACTCCGCGAACAGGTCCAGGTAACGCTGGTTGAGCTGGAGGCCGTTGGTGTGGATGCGCAGGTCGAGGTCGCTGATGCCCCGTAACGCGCCGCGCAGTTGCTCACAGACGAACCGTAGCCGTCCGGGCCCGGCCAGCAAGGGCTCGCCTCCGTGCAGGATGACCTGCACGGAGGCGAGTTCGTGCGCCTTCGCGTGCTCCGCCAGCCGCAGTGCCGTCCGGGACACGATCTCCTCGGAGATCACCGTGGGCCTGGATGTCCAGCTCTGGTCGGCATGCTCGTAGACATAGCAGTGCCTGCATGCGAGATCGCACCGGCTGTGTACTTTCAGCACCAGCTGGCGCAGCGGGACGACGGACCCGGTCATGACGGAGTGTCGGGCGACTTCGGCGGACGTGATGTCAGATGGATGACTGGAAGGTCACCCCTGCCCCTCTGGCTGCCTGCGTGGACGAAAGAGCTCGGCGCACTCCTCTGACCCTCTTCGGGTCGGACGGAGTGTCAAGACGCAGCGTGGCCTTGGGAGACCCGGCGGGGACCATCGACTGTGCAGTCGTTGCTGCAGTGGTTCTTGCTGGAATGGTCACGGCTTTCCCTATGTGTTTCCCTGCGCGGGCAAGGGCTGGGGGACGACAGACCGACCCTGCGTTCACATGGAAGTCCGACAAGGGTCAGTGTGAGCAACTTACAGCCAGCGGGACCCTCTCGCTCGCCAGTTGGCGTGGCCAATTTCGTCGTCCCAGCTCATGGGGCATGTGACGGCTCAGACAGCTGCGCCGAGCGGGTGAAAGCGCCTGCGGAGGGGTGACTGCGCACAGTACGGGCGGCCTCGTCGGGTGCTGGACGCCCTGACCGTCGGTCGCCGTACCCGAGCTTACCGCCCGTGCGGCCGTCAGGCGTAGAACCGCGACAGACTCTGCAGCACCGCCGCCGGCTTTGTCCCGCCCTCGATCTCGATCGTCCCGTCGACGGCGATCTGTACCCCGCCGGGTACGTCCTCGACCTCCGCGAGGCGGGCGGTCAGGCGGATGCGGGAGCCCGCCTTCACCGGGGAGGGGAAACGGACCTTGTTCAGGCCGTAGTTGACCTTCGTGGTGACGCCCTGGACGTCCAGGAGTTCGGTGAACAGGGGGATGAAGAGGGACAGGGTGAGGTAGCCGTGGGCGATCGGGGCGCCGAAGGGGCCCTTCGCCGCGCGCTCGGGGTCGACGTGGATCCACTGGTGGTCGCCGGTCGCGTCGGCGAAGGTGTCGATGCGGTCCTGGGTGACCTCGATCCAGTCGCTGCTGCCCAGGTCGCTGCCCGCGAGCTTCTTCAGTTCGTCGAGGCCGTTGACGGTGACGCTCATGTCGCTTTCCTTGTCTGGGAGTTGTCTAGGAGCCGGAGCCGTAGCGCTTGCGCACGCGGGACTTGAGGAGTTTTCCGGAGGCGGTGCGCGGGAGTTCGTCCGCGAGCACCAGGGTCTTGGGGAGCTTGTACTTGGCAAGGTGTCCTGCCAGGGAGGCCAGCACCTCGTCGGGGTCGAGAACCGCGCCCTCGCGCGGGACGACCACCGCGCGCGGCACCTCGCCCCACTTGTCGTCCGGGACGCCGATCACCGCGCACTCGACGATGTCCGGGTGGGTGAGGAGCAGGTCCTCGATCTCGGCGGGGTAGATGTTCTCGCCGCCGGAGATGATCATGTCCTTGAGGCGGTCGACGATGAAGACATAGCCGTCCTCGTCGACCCGGGCCGCGTCCCCGCTGCGGAACCAGCCGTCCGTGAAGGAGGCCGCGGTCTCCTCCGGCAACCCCCAGTAGCCGGGCATGACATGGGGCCCGCGGACCACCACCTCGCCGGGTTCGCCGACGTCGACCGTGCTCAGGTCGGGCCGTACCACCCGTACGTCGCTGAAGAAGTGCGGTACGCCCGCCGAGCCCGCCTTGCCGATCGCGTGCTCGGCGTCGAGGAAGAGGGTGCCGGGCGAGGCCTCGGTCATGCCGTAGCCCTGGAGGAAGGTCAGTCCGCGTGCCTGGTAGGCCGCGATCAGGGGGGTGGGGACCGGGGAGCCGCCGCAGGTGAGGATGCGGAGGGAGGAGAGGTCGGCGGCCGGCCAGCGGGGGTGCCTGGCGATCTGGTCGAACATCGTCGGGACCCCGAACATGAAGGTGATCCGGTGCCGTTCGATCAGGTCGAAGGTGGCTTCCGGGTCGAACGACTCGACCAGGACGCAGGTGCCGCCCTTGAGGAGGACCGGGAGGGTGAGCATGTTCAGGCCCGCCGTGTGGAACAACGGGGCGGAGACCAGGGCGCGTTCGTCGGCGATCAGGTCGGTGTCGACCAGGACGTTGATCGCGTTCCAGGTCAGGTTGGCGTGGGTGAGCATCGCGCCCTTGGGGCGGCCGGTCGTCCCCGAGGTGTACATGATGATGCAGGTGTCGTCGGGGGCGACGGGTTCGTCCATCGGGTCGTCGGCCGCCGACTCCAGCAACTCCTCGTACTCGGCGCCCACTTCGACGTACGTCCGGACGTCGGTGGTACCGGGCAGGCCCGCCACCTGACCGGCGTGCGAGGGGCCGTAGAGGAGGGCCTTGGCGCCGGAGTCGGCGAGCTGGTAGGCGATCTCGGGGCCCGCCAGGCGGGTGTTGAGCGGGACGAAGACCGCGCCGAGGATGCCGGCCGCGAACAGGGTCTCCAGGTAGGCGGGGTGGTTGGGGCCGAGGTAGGCGATGCGGTCGCCGCGGCGGATGCCCCTCGCCCGCAGGGCATGGGCGAGGCGGGTGGTGCGGTGGTGCAGGGTGCGGTAGTCGGTCGACCGGTCGCCGTGCACCAGCGCCGTGCGGTGCGGGGTCTTGCGGGCCCGGCGTGCGGGCCATGAGCCCAGTCCCTCGTTGCGCATCTGCGGCCCCTTATGGCTTGGTCAGCCCGAGCAGACGGGCGGCGTTCTCCTTGAGGATCTTCGGCCGGACCTCGTCCTTGATCGGCAGCTTCGCGAAGTCGGCGAGCCACCGGTCGGGGGTGAGGACGGGGAAGTCCGAGCCGAACAGCACCTTGTCCTTGAGCAGTGTGTTGGCGTACTGCACCAGCTGTGGCGGGAAGTACTTCGGCGACCAGCCGGACAGGTCGATGTGCACGCCCGGCTTGTGGGTGGCGACGGCGAGGGCCTCGTCCTGCCAGGGGAAGGAGGGGTGCGCCAGGATGATCTTGAGGTGCGGGAAGTCGGCGGACACGTCGTCCACGTGCAGCGGGTTGGAGTACTTGAGGCGGATGCCGCCGCCGCCCGGGACGCCGGCGCCGATGCCGGTCTGGCCGGTGTGGAAGAGGGCGATGGTGCCCGTCTCCTCGATCACCTCGTAGAGGCCGTAGGCCACGGCGCGGTCGTTCGGGAAGAAGCCCTGGATGCTGGGGTGGAACTTGAAGCCCTTCACCCCGTACTCCTCGACCAGACGGCGGGCCTGCCTGATGCCGGCCTTGCCGCGGAAGGGGTCGATGGAGGCGAAGGGGATCAGCACGTCGGAGTTGGCGGCCGCGGCTTCGGCGACCTCCTCGTTGGGGACCGGTGCGGTGCCGGTCGCGGACTCGGCGTCCACCGTGAAGATCACGGCGGCCATGTTCCGCTCGCGGTAGTGGGCGGCCGTCTCCTCGATCGTCGGCTTCCGCTTGCCCTCGACCTTGAAGTAGGCGGAGGAGGCGTCGTGCAGGTCGTCGTCGAGGGAGGAGTGGCCCTTGGAGGAGATCTCGGCGTGGGTGTGGACGTCGATCGCCGTCAGTGCCTCGATGTCCATCATGCCTCCGGGAGCTTCGGCGCCGGGATGCCGACCGTCTGGAGTTCGGCGCCGACCGAGGTGGGGAAGGCGTCGGCCAGGGTGGCCGGGGTCCAGCCTCCGTCGGCGTAGGCCGCCCTGACCTCCTGCGGATGCGACCAGAGTGCCACCTTGTCGCCGCCGATGCCGATGGCCTGGCCGGTGATTCCGCGGGCGGCCTCGGAGGCGAGGAAGGGAACGAGGGCCGCGCAGTCCTCGGGGGTGCCGAAGCCCTCGCCCTTGCGCAGGAAGTCCGGGAGCGGCTCGCCGTTCTTCATCGCCTCGACGTAGGGAGCGAAGGCCGGGATGGTCTCGGTCATCGCGGTGGCGGCCACCGGGACGATCGCGTTGACGGTGATGTTCGCCCGGCCCAGCTCCATCGACCAGGTGCGGGCCATGGCGGCGATGCCGGCCTTGGCGGCGGCGTAGTTGGTCTGGCCGAAGTTGCCGCGCTGGCCGGCCGGGGAGCCGACCAGGATCAGGGTGCCGCCCTCGCCCTGCTCGCGCATCCGCACGGCGGCGGCGCGGGCGCAGGTGAAGGTGCCCTTGAGGTGGGTGGCGATCACCGCGTCGAAGTCGTCGTCGGTCATCTTCCAGAGCACCTTGTCGCGCAGGATGCCCGCGTTGGTGACCAGGACGTCGAGGCGGCCGAACTCCTGGACCGCCCTGTTCACGAGCCGGTCGGCGGCCTCGGCGGTGCCGACAGGGACCACCTCGGCGACGGCGGTGCCGCCTGCCTCGGTGATGGACTTCACGGCCTGCTCGGCGACGGCCTCGTCCACGTCGTTGACGACCACGGAGGCGCCGTGGGCGGCGAGGGCATGGGCGTAGGCGAGGCCGAGACCCCGGCCGCTGCCGGTGACGACGGCGGCCTTGCCGGTGAGATCGATGGTGGGCACGGGCGGTGTCCCTTCACGAACGACGGTTGCGACTGCGCAACGACGGTTGCGACTCCGAGATCGAAGCTAAGAGCAATAATTGTTGACGTCAATAGTTGTTGTCATCCGAGGGGTGCGCCATGCTGGAATGCGTGCCACAGACCGCCCCAGCGCCCGGGGCCCGTACCAGGGAGACCGCCATCACCCGCCAGCACACCGAGAACCCGACCTCGATCGACGCGGACGAGCCGTGGATGCGCGGGCTGCACGCGGACACCGGTTACCTGCTGTACCGCCTGGGGCTGCGCTCGGGGCAGCTCTTCAACTCGTTCCTCCAGGAGTCGGGGGTGCGGCTGCGCCACTACGCGGTGCTGCGTTTCCTCGTCACCGCGGAGGGCGCGCTGCAGCGGGAGCTGAGCACCCGGCTCGGCTACGACCCGAGCGCGATCGTCGGCCTGGTCGACGACCTGGAGAAGCTGGGCTTCGCCGAGCGGCGCCCCTCCCCCGACGACCGCCGCAGCCGGATCGTCGTCCTGACCGAGGCCGGCCGGCAGTTCCTGCGGGACACCGACGAGGCGGGCCAGCGGGTGACGAACGACCTGCTGGGCCCGCTCGGCCCCGCCGAACGCCAGGCGCTGCACGACCTGCTGCTGCGCGTCGCCGACCGGCCATGACGGCCACCGCCCGCTCCGCGCCCGACCGGCTGCTCGCGGTCCTGGCCGCCTTCGACCACGGGCATCCGGCGCTGAGCCTCACCGACATCAGCCGCCGGGCCGGGCTCTCCCTGACCACCGCGCACCGGCTGGTCGGCGCGCTCACCGAGTGGGGCGCGCTGGAGCGGGACACCGACGGCCTGTACCACGTGGGGCTGCGGCTCTGGGAGCTGGCCGCGCTGGCACCTCGGGGTCTCGCGCTGCGCCAGATCGCGCTGCCGTACCTGGAGGACCTGTACGAAGCGACCCACGAGAACGTGCAGTTGGCGGTGCGGGACGGGTCCGAGGTCGTCTACATCGAGTGGCTGTCGGGGCGTTCGGCGGTGGGCGTGCACATCCGGGTGGGCGCCCGCTGGCCGCTGCACGCGACGGGGGTGGGGCTGGCGCTGCTCGCACACGAGACGCCCGCCTTCCAACAGGAGTACTGCGCGGGACCGTTGGCCTGCTTCACGCCGTACACCATCACGGATCCGGCCGGGTTGCGCCGTTCACTGGCCGAAGTGCGGCGCACGGGTGTGGCGGTGAGCAGTCGTCAGGTCACCGACGACGCGCTGTCGGTGGCGGCTGCGGTGCGCGGGGCCACGGGGCAGGTGGCCGCGGCCGTCTCGGTGGTGGTGCCCCAGGCCGACGCCCAGGTACCGGCGTTGG
This sequence comes from Streptomyces sp. NPDC101234, assembly GCF_044767525.1. Lineage (NCBI taxonomy): Bacteria > Bacillati > Actinomycetota > Actinomycetes > Kitasatosporales > Streptomycetaceae > Streptomyces > Streptomyces sp. NPDC101234. The sequence goes on from NZ_JBIWOA010000011.1 coordinate 239,326, forward strand.
TCCCGGCGGTGCGGCTGGCCGCGCGGGGCATCTCCCGGGCGCTGGGCTGGCAGCCGGAGCGGACGGACCGGGCCGTGTAGCGTGGCCCGGTGACGGCGAGCGAGGTGTATCGGGAACTGGGCGAGGCCGCCTGGTCATGGGTGCTGGACCAGGTGCGGGAGGACGAGGGGCCCTGGCTGCCGGAGACGGTGGCCGAGGAGGAGGCCCAGGACCTCGCACCGGCGGAGGACCGGGACTCGCTGTACGCGGGGATCGCCGGTCTGGCCCCGGTGCTGGCGGAGATCACGCGGTACCGGGCGCTCAGCGAGCGGGAACAGGCTCTGGCGGCCGGGATCGTACGCCGCCTGTCGGCGCAGGCCCCCGTCGTGACCGAACCCTCCCTCTACATCGGTCTGGCGGGCCACGCCACGGCACTGCGGCTCCTCGAACCGGGCAGCGAGGCGGTCGTGCTGCGGCGGCTCGCCGAGCTCGCGACCCCCGAGGGCTGGCGGACCACCACCACGTTCGTACCGGATTCCGACGCGCCCCTGACCGACATCATCATGGGCGTCGCGGGCGTGGTCATGACGGCCGTCTGGGCGGGCGGGGAGTACGCCGAACCGATCGCGACGACCGGCGGCGAAGCCCTGCTGCGGATGGCAGACAGGACCGAAGCGGGCCTGGACTGGGGGATCTCGCCGAGCACGGAGTGGCGGTGCCCGAACTACTCGCACGGTGCCGCCGGGGTGGCCGCCGCCCTGGCGGTGGCGGGCGCGACGCTGCACCGCGAGGACTTCGTCACGGCCGCCGTGGAAGGAGCCCGGCACGTGTTGTCCGTGGGCTCGTCGGCGGACGGCGGCTTCATCGTCCCGCACACGATTCCGCCGTCGAAGCGCGAGGTGGAACCGGTCACGTACACCTGGTGCCACGGCCCGGCGGGCACCTCGCACCTGTTCGCCGCGCTGACGCACGCGGGGGTCGAGGAGGTGGCGGGCCACGAGGTGGCGGCGCTGCGGCAGCGCTGTCTGACCTCGACCCTCGCCTCGGGAATCCCGGAGCGGCTGCGTCCCGGGTTCTGGGACAACGACGGCCGCTGCTGCGGCACGGCGGGGGTCGGGGACATCCTCCTGGACGCGGCACAGGACTGCGCGGGGACGCCCCGTGCGGACACGCTGGCCGACGGGGCGGTGCGGATGGGCGACGCGCTGGTGGAGCGGGCGATCACGGACGGGGCGGGTGCCTACTGGCGGTTCCTTGAGCACCGCAACGATCCCCCGCTGCTGCCGCCGGGCACGTCGTGGATGCAGGGCGCGGCGGGCATCTCGGCGTATCTGCTGCGTCTCGCGCGGTATCTCGGCAGCGGTCCGGACGCTCCGGTCGTGGACCGGCCGGACCAGTGGTGGGCGGTGCCGGCGCACGTCCGGGGTCAGAGCGGGCGGTAACAGGGCCCGGGGGTGAGCTTCTCGGCGGTCACGGACCCGGCCTGGGCGCGGAACTCGTAGCAGTCCCGCCCCAGCGGCCACTCGTTGGTCGTCAGCCAGGCGCGGACCACCAGCCGGCCTCCCGAGAAATCGAGATCCCGCATCGCGAGTTCGATGCCCCGGCTCCGCCACACCGGGTCGTCGTACGCCGCTTCCGGACCGGCGCGGCGGTAGGCGGAGCGCAGTGCGGCGACCACGTGGGCGGCGGTCCCGGCCGACAGCCGGGACGTCTCGTCGGGCCTGCCGCTGCAGCCTTTGTCGGAGAGCCGCCGGACCGACACCTCCGGCGGCCGGACCCGGAACTCGTAGCAGCCGCCGACCTCGGTGTCGCCGAAGAGGACGGCCGGTGCGACGCCCGTGATCCGTGCGGTCACGGTGACGGTGTCGCCCTGCCTGCGCACCCACGCGCGGGGCCGGTACGGGGCGCCTGTCACGTCCTGGTCGATCTCCCGGTAGAGCAGGGTGCCGTCCGCCGCGGACTTCCGCAGCCGGGACGCCGACTCGGTCACGGAGGCCCGCAGGTCGGCGCGGGCCTGGCTGCGGTAGTGGGCGGGGCCGATGGCACCGAGCCATGCCCAGGCGCCGATCACCATCAGCAGGGCGGTCACCAGCACGGCCAGGCAGCCGTTCCACAGACAGCCCGCGACGCCGCCCTTCCCGAGCGAACTCCCCCGGGCCGCCTCGTCCGGGGGCCGCAGGTGCGGCTCACCGCGTCGCACGGCCCGCTCCTGCCGATGGTCCCGCAGTCTGTCGTCCCCCATGTCCCCAGGCTGCCCCCGGGTACGACGGCCGACGGGACCCGTTTCCGACACGTGATCGAATCGGGGCCCCGACGGAGACGTTCCGTCAGCCGGCCGTCGCGGTGGCCGTGTACGTCACCTCGTCGTCCCCGTGGTGGGCGGTGCCCCGGCAGGTGAGCGTGGTGGCGGTGGAGACCTGGCGGCGGGTGACCTGCCAGTGCGTCGTGAGGTGTTCGCCGGGGTCCAGCCGGGTCGCGGCGGCCGCGTCCCGTGCGTGGACCAGCCAGCCGCCGGGGGCGTCGAGGGTGAGCCGGGCGGCCCGCCAGGGGCGCGCCGAGCCGTTGGCGAGCGTGGCGGTGACCGTGAACTCCGCTCCCTTGCCGGTGACTTCGAGCGTCACGCCGAAGGGTCTGCGCGGGTACACCGGCGCCCATGACTCGTGCATCAGCTTCACCAGGGCGTCCGCCTGGGCGGGCCGTGCGGCGGCGAGGTCGTGCTCCTCGCCGGGGTCGCGGGCGAGGTCGTAGAGCTCGACGTCCCACCGGTCGTCCGGGGCACGAAGGTTCTGGCCGGGCGCGAAGCGGATCGCCTTGAGGTCGCCGCGCCGCAGAGCCTCGGCGAGCCGGTCACCGCGGCCGTGGTCGACGGCGTCCTGGCGGGCGGTGACGCCCGCGTGGTTGCGGTAGAAGTAGAGGCTGTCGTGGTGGGCGGTGTGCCGGGAGCCGCGCAGCAGCGGGGCGATGGAGAGACCGTCGACGTCCGTCGGGGCGGGTGCGCCCGCGAGGTCGGCGAGGGTGGGCAGCAGGTCGGTGAGCGGGGTGGGCCGGTCGGTGGTACCGGTCGGGACGTGCCGCGGGGACCAGGCGATGAAGGGGACACGGATGCCGCCCTCGTACAGGTTCCGTTTGAAGCCGCGCAACGGGCCGTTGCCGTCGAAGAGTTCGGGGTCGGTGCCCGCCTCCTCGTGCGGTCCGTTGTCGCTGGTGACGAGGACGACGGTGGTGTCGGCGAGGCCGAGTGCGGTGAGCTTGTCGGTGACGCTGCCGACCAGGGTGTCGAAGGTGGTGACCTGGGCGGCGTGCCGTTTGTCGGGGCCGGTCCAGGGGCGGTCGGCGTACTCGCCGAGGTGCGGGTCCTTGCTGGGGGCGTGCGGCACGGTGGGGGCGAGGTAGAGCAGGAACGGCTCGTGCCGGTGGCTGTCGATGAAGCCGAGGGCGCGTTCGGAGATGAGGTCGGGGGCGTAGACCTTCTGAGCACCGCCCTTGTTGGCGTGGATCTCCTCGCGGGTGCCGTTGTGCCACAGGTAGTCGGGGAAGTAGTCGTGGGCGTGGTGGTGGGTGAGGTAGCCGTAGAACTCCTCGAAACCACGGGCGTTGGGGTGGCTCGGCTGGTCCGGGGCATCGGGTCCGAAGCCCCACTTGCCGATCAGGGCGGTGCGGTAGCCGAGCGCCCTGAGCGCCTCGGCGAAGGTGAAGTCCCTGTCGGTGAGGGCACCCTGGCCGCCCGGTCCGAAGGGGTTGTTCCGCACGGTCGCGTGCCCGCTGTGCAGGCCGGTGAGCAGCGAGCAGCGCGAGGGTGCGCACACCGGGGCGGCCGCGTAGGCCTGGGTGAAACGCAGGCCCTCGGCGGCGAGGGCGTCCAGGCGCGGGGTGTGCATCAGCTGCTGGCCGTAGGAGCCGAGTTCGCCGTAGCCGAGGTCGTCGGCGAGGATCACCACGAAGTTGAGCCGGTCGGACGGGCTCTGCGCGGCGGATGCCACGGCGGCGGGCTTGACGGTGTGCCGGGCCTGCCGGGCGGACTGTGCCTGGTCCCCGTCCTCGCATGCTGTGACCGCCGCGAGCGCGACGGGCGCGGCGGCGGCCCCGGTGAGGAAACGGCGGCGGCTGGGCATACGGATCCCCCGGGGTGACGGCGGTGCGTGCTGCTGAACAGATGGTGATCGCTGCCGTCCGTCCAGGACCATGCACGCACCGTGAACACTCGGTTTCGACAAATGGGTTCGTCTCGTGAGAGGGAATCTCGGGGTCCGAGGTTCCCTCTCCGTGACATCAGAATGATCACAAACGGAAGCCGCACCCCTTCACCCAGGGGTGCGGCTTCCGCCCGTCGGTCCGTCCGTACCGGTCGCCGGCCCTCGCGGGACCGCGCCGTCGGCTCAGGAGGGCAGCGCCGCCCGCAACCGCCGGTCCCGTGGCGCGGGTTTGCGGTCCAGCCGGGTGTCCAGGAGGCGCCGGGCGGCGTCGCAGCGCCCGGCCGCGACGAGGGCGTACAGCAACGTCTCCTCGACAACCTCCCGTTGGGCCGCGCTGCCGCCGACCCGACGCAGCACCGGCAGCAGCGCGTCGAGTCCCCGGGCCGCCTCGTGGAAGCGCTCCTCGACCAGCGCGGCGAGGGCCTCGCACAGCGGTGCGATCACCTCCCGCTGCACGGGATCGGCGCCGGCCGCGTGGTCGCGCAGCCGGTGCAGCGCCGGCAGGTCGCCGGCCGCGGTGAGGGCGACGGCCGCGTGCAGCGCGGTGAACGCGGTGGCGGGCCGCTCCAGCACCTCCCTGGCCACCGAGTCCAGTACGTCCGCCGTCGGCAGCTCCCCGTCCCAGCTGTCGCTGAGCCGGGCCCGCCACAGCAGCGAACCCGAGTCGACCAGGGCCCGCAGCCCGTGCACCCGGCCCGGCGCGAGCTGAGTGAACCAGCGGCGGCGTACGGCGGCCGGGTCGTCGAGGGCGAGTTCGTGCAGGGCGATGTGCCAGGAGAAGTGCGCGCGGTGCACCGCGCCCCGCCCGCGCCCGGACACCCACCCGTCGAGCCAGTCCCGGCCCGCCCGGTGCGCCCCGGACTCGTAGTGGACATGGGCCAGGGCATGCACCGCGTGCCCGGAGGCGGGCTCGACGGCCAGCGCACGGTGGGCCAGCTCCCCCGCCTCGTGCAGCCGTCCCTCCTCCTGGCGCAGGAAGGCCAGCAGCGAGGTGTGGAACCAGTGCCCGTCGTAGGCGGGCGAGGTCAGTTCGAGCAGCCCGAGGGCGTCGTCGTCGTGCAGGTCGCTCACCCCGGAGAACGCGATGGTCGGCACGGCCGCCGCGAGCGCCAGCGCGTCCCCGGGGTGCTCGCGCAGATGCCGTACGAGCGCCTCGTCCCCGTCGTCGCCGGTCACCCGGCGCGTGACCACCGCCACGAAGGACCGCTCCCGTTCGTCGGAGCGCTCACGGGCCGCGCGCTGGGCGTCGGCGAGGGCGCGGGGCACGTCGACGGCGGCGGCGCACTCGTGGCCCAGCAGGGCGAGGGCCGCGTGGCCGAGGGCGAAGCCGGGGTCGAGGGCGACCGCGCGGGCGAAGGCGTCCTCGGCACCGGAGCGCACCTTGAGGACCCGGCCGAGACCGCTGCGGTAGGCGGCGGCCGCCTCGGCGTGGGTGGAGAGGGACAGCCCGTGGCCGTCGACGGGCCGCCGGGAGGTCCGCCTCCGGCTCGGCAGGGGCAGCAGCCGCTGGGCCAACTCGGCCGCCTGGACTCGGATTTCCGGGATGGCGGTGGTCTCCCACAGCTCGCCCCGGCGTGGGGCACCGAGCGTGAACAGGGGGGCCGCGGCCCGGCCCCGGGCGTCGAGGAGCTGCCCGTCGCGGGTGGCGGCGCCCATGCCGAGCGGGCCGGGGACGGCGAGGCCGGAGCCGAACAGGGCCTGCCACAGGGGTGAGTCGGGGCGGCGGCCCGGTCCCGTGCAGTCGATGACCCAACCGACCCGCGTCACCTGCCCGTCGGACAACTCGACCGCGAGGGAGCCGTCTTCGGACTCGGTGACGCGGAGGACCGTACCGGTGTGGACGTGCAGCCGGCGGGCGATGCGGGCGCGGGAGACGTGTTCGGCGGTGGCGGGGGCCATCCGGTGGCGGTGGGTGTTCCACAGGGCGCCCTCACGGGTCAGGAACTCCTCGCGCTCCTCGGGGGTGAGGCTGCGCCACAGCCGTGCGGTGTGCGGGCGGAGGCTGTCCAGGCCGGGGCGCCAGTCGCCGTGGGTGCGCACGGAGCGGCTGACATGCCGGTAGACCGCGCGGCGCAGCCGGCCCAGCGAGGTGTCGTCGAGGCCCTCCGGGGCGGGCATGGCGCCGGCCGGGCCGAGGGCGTGCGGCTGGGGCAGCAGTCCGCTGCGGGAGAGGGCGTGCAGGGTGCGGCCGGGGCGGTCGAGGGTGAGGGCGAGGTCGACGGCGGTGAGGCCAGTGCCGACCAGGAGGACGTCGTCGGGGTTGTCCCGTACCGCGTCCAGGGCACCCGGAGACCACGGGGCGGTGATGAAGCGGGGCGAGGTGCGCAGGGCGGGCGGGGCCCAGCCGGCCGTGGCGCCCGCCGGTCCGGTGGCGAGGACCGCGCCGTCCGCCACCAGGTGTCCCCCGTCGGCGAGGTGGAGCTCCACCCGTCCGTCGGCGGTGCCGGTACAGCTCTCCGCGAGGGTGCGCAGCCGGCGTACGGCGACCGTGCCGTGGGCGCGGACGAGGGCCTGGCCGAGGGTGTCGGCGAGGTAGGCGCCGTAACGGTAGCGGGTGGCGAAGTCGGCGCCGGTGACGGTGGGTTCGCCGTGCCGGCACAGCCAGCGGACGAAGTGCCCGGGGTCGTCCGGGTAGGCGCTCATGTTGCCGGCGGGCACGTTGAGGCGGTGCCGGGGGTCGCGGGTGGCGTAGGCGGTGCCCCGGCCGGCCTCCGGTGCCGGGTCGATCAGGGCGAGGTCGAGGGCGGTCCGGCGGCGGTGCGCCGTCTCGCAGAGCTGGACGGCGGTGAGTGCGCCCGCCGCTCCTGCTCCCACGATGGCCACACTGTGCCGCTTGCGGACGTCGGTCACGGAATACCTCCGGCGAGGGTCGGCCTGCTGCTTCTCTACTGTTCCGATCGGATACATGGGGAAGCCTTCCGGGAGGGGAACTCACCGGAAACTCAGGCCGCCGGTCGGGCGTTCATACTCTGTTCATGAACACGGGCGGGGACAACCCGGGTTCCGGCCGACTCACCCCCGGCCCGGCGGGGGATTCCCACCGCTCCGCAGAGTGACCGCCCGGCTCCTCATCCGAATCTCAGGGATCACCCCCATGATTCAAAGGAACCCCCCATACAACCAGCGCAGGATGCCCTGACACAGGTGGACAAGTCAGGAAGGCGTGTCGTGGGCGTCCAGCACATATCGAACCGGTCCGGACGGCAGTCGGGAAGGTGGTCCCGGCGCGGGATCCTCGCCGCTCTCGGCGTGGTACCCGCGGGGGCCGCGCTGGCCGGATGCAGTTCCTCCGCCGACGCCTCGGCCTCGACGGACGGGAAGGGCGCGACGGCCTCCGCCAAGTCCGCGGCCAAGAAGGCGACGATCACGGTCACGCCGGTCTCCGGCACCAGGAAGGCCGACTTCGGCAGCCCGGTCGAGGTGACGGTGGCCGACGGCACGCTGGCCTCCGTGACGGTCGCGGGCAACGACGGCTCGACGCTGTCGGGCGCCTTCAACGGCGCGAAGACGAAGTGGACGTCGGCGAAGAACCCGTACTCGGGCACGAAGTACACGGTGACCGCGAAGGCCGAGGGCGCGACCGACGAGACCGTGGCGACCTTCAGCACGAAGTCCCCCGGCGAGACGTTCGTCGGCTACTTCACGCCCGAGGCGGACTCCACGTCCGGCGTGGGCATGCCGGTGTCGATCAACTTCACGCATGCCGTCAAGGACCGTGCGGCTGTCCAGAAGGCGATCACCGTGACCGCCGAGCCGGAGGTGGAGGTCGTCGGGCACTGGTTCAGCGACACCCGGCTCGACTTCCGTCCGGAGACGTACTGGGCGAAGGGCACCAAGATCACGCTGAGTCTGCGGCTGAAGGACGTCGAGGGCCAGGACGGCGTCTACGGCGTGCAGTCCAAGGACGTCACCTTCCACATCGGGCGGGAGCAGATCAGCACGGTCGACCTGTCCACCAAGCAGATGGTCGTGAAGCGGGACGGCGCCACCTACGCCAGTTACCCGGTCTCCGGCGGCAATGCCCAGCACACCACCTGGTCCGGGATCATGGTGATCAGCGAGCGGTTCAAGCAGACCCGGATGGAGTCCTCCACGGTCGGCCTCGGCGACGAGTACGACATCTCCGACGTCCCGCACGCCCAGCGCCTGACCACCTCCGGCACCTTCGTGCACGGCAACTACTGGGCATCCACCTCGGTGTTCGGCAGCGAGAACACCAGCCACGGCTGCGTCGGCCTGCACGACGCCAAGGGCGCGAGCGACTCCTCGGTCGCGGGCTACAAGTTCTACGAGAGCTCGATGATCGGCGATGTGGTGATCGTCAAGAACTCCGGCGAGAAGACCGTGGAGGCGTCCAACGGTCTCAACGGCTGGAACCTGTCCTGGTCGGACTGGAAGGCCGGCAGCGCGGTCTGACACCCGGGCGCCTTCATCGTGTGAACTCCCTTGGGGTAGAAGGAGATTCTTTGTTTTAACTCTTGACGGCCGCAGGCGCGGAGAGCACATTGGGCCCACTTTGAGAGCGCTCTCAGCCAAGTCCTGGCGCTCTCGAAGGCATCCCGCGCACCCCACTCCGTACCCGAGAGGCACCCCCATGAGTGAAACCTCCGGTATACCTCCTGCGGATCACAGACGGCGGCGTTCGTTCCGGCGCGCACTGATCGCCGCGTTCGCCACCATGGGTCTGGCGGTCGCGGCCGCCACGACCGCGACCCTTCCCGCCAACGCCTCGGCGCCCAGCGTGCCGTCCGGCTGGAGCCAGGTCTTCCTGGACGACTTCAACGGCGCCGCGGGCACCGGCGTCAACACCTCCGACTGGCAGTACGACACCGGGACCTCGTACCCCGGAGGAGCCGCCAACTGGGGCACCGGCGAGGTCGAGACGATGACCTCCAGCACCACCAACGTCGCCCTGGACGGCAGCGGCGACCTGAAGATCACCCCGGTCCGGGACTCGTCCGGCAACTGGACCTCGGGCCGGATCGAGACCACCCGCACCGACTTCCAGCCCCCGGCCGGCGGCAAGCTGCGCGTCGAGGCCCGCATCCAGATGCCGAACGTCACCGGGACCGCCGCCTACGGCTACTGGCCGGCGTTCTGGATGCTGGGCGCGCCCTACCGGGGCAACTACCAGAACTGGCCGAGCGTCGGCGAGCTGGACATCATGGAGAACGTGCAGGGCCTGGACAAGGTCTGGGCGACCATGCACTGCGGCACCAACCCGGGCGGCCCCTGCAACGAGACGACGGGCCTGGGCAATTCGACCGCCTGCCCCAACACCACCTGCCAGTCCGGCTTCCACACCTACACGATGGAGTGGGACCGCTCGGTGAGCCCCGAGGCGATCCGCTTCTATGTGGACGGCGTCAACTACCAGACGGTGACCGCCGCCCAGGTCGACGCCACCACCTGGGCGAACGCCACGAACCACGGCTTCTTCGTCATCCTGAACGTGGCGATGGGCGGCGGCTTCCCCGACGCGTTCGGCGGCGGCCCCACCAGCGCCACCGAGTCCGGCCACCCGATGGTCGTGGACTACGTCCAGGTGCTGTCGGCCAGTGGGAGCGGTACCACCACCCCGCCGAGCAGCAGCCGGGACGCGTACAGCGCGATCCAGGCCGAGTCGTACGACAGCCAGTCCGGTGTCACCGCCGAGACCACCACGGACACCGGCGGCGGCCAGGACATCGGCTACATCGCCAACGGCGACTGGGCGCTCTACAAAGGGGTGGACTTCGGCTCCACGGCGGCCACCCAGTTCTATGCCAGGGTGGCGAGCGGCGCGGCCTCCGGGGTGAGCGGCCTGGTCCAGGTCCGGCTCGACAGCCCCTCCAACACCCCGATCGGCAGCTTCTCGGTGGCCAACACCGGCGGCTGGCAGAACTGGACGACGGTCCCGGCCAACATCAGCTCGGTGACGGGCACGCACGACGTGTACCTCACCTTCAGCAGCGGCCAGTCGGCGGACTTCGTGAACGTGAACTGGTTCGACTTCGGTCACTGACACCGGCCCGGAAGGCTGGAGGGTGCCCCGCGAACAGCGTGCTCGCGGGGCACCTGCGCGCCGCCGGACCGGCCGCCCCCGCACATATAGAGGGGGCGCCGCGCGCGAGAAGGTGTCACCGCGCACTCCGGCCGCGGCCTCTCGCCGAGCGGGTCGACACGGTCAGGCCGGTGCCGACCAGGCCCTCGCCCCGCGCCATGCCCGTCCGGCGGGCCAGGTTCGCCGACCGCCTCGCCCGCAGCCGCGCCCGCGACGGATCTTCCGCCGGGCGGTGTCCGGCTCCGTTTCCGGCTCGTCTTTCGGCTCGGTCCCAGCCTCGAAAAACGGCCCTGAGAGGGCCCGTGGGCGTGACGCCACCCATAGGAGCCAGATCACATCCTATCCGGCATCGTAGGAACGGAACCCTCCGAACAGGACAGAAAGCCACCATTACCCATCATTTCGGGCATTTCTCCTAAGCGGGGTAGTACGTCACATCATTGCGCCCGGCTCCTCCCGCCGCTAACCATTGCTCTCGTCGCCGGGAGACGGGCGATGGACCGAACGGATCACCGCCAGGTCCGCCCACTCTCGACCGCAGCCCGCGGCCCGCACCACGCAGGCCGTCGACCGCAGCCGACACCGACGATGTCCCCCACCGGAGGATTCCTTTCACATGACCATGACCACTCGCACCCGCATCGCCCGCCTTCGCACCATCGCCCTGACCGGCATCGCCACCACCGGTGCCGCGGCCGCCGCCCTCACCCTGATGCCGGCGAACGCACAGGCAGCCGAGATGACGCAGGCGCACGTGTCCAGTGCGGTCACGGCCTCCGACCACGGCAGCCACACCCAGAAGTCCGGCTCCGCCAACAACCTCGACGGCTGGATCAAGCAGTCCCTGCAGATCATGAAGTCCAAGGGCATCCCGGGCAGCTACGAGGGCCTGAAGCGCAACATCATGCGCGAGTCCGGCGGCAACCCGTCCGCCCAGAACAACTGGGACGTCAACGCCAAGCAGGGCACCCCCTCCAAGGGCCTGCTGCAGGTCATCGACCCCACCTTCAACGCCTACCACGTGGCCGGCACCGCACACAGCGTCACCGACCCGGTTGCGAACATCACCGCGGCCGCCAACTACGCCGCCCACCGCTACGGCTCCATCGACAACGTCAACTCCGCGTACTGACCGGTCCCTGGCAGCCGTCGGCGCACCGCCCCGCCGAAGAACCGGGGCGGAGCCGACGTACAGGCCGGGCCGGCCGCGCCCGCCGGATCCTCACACCGGACGGGCGCCGACGTCCCGACCGCACAGCTCACAGCTCGCAGCTCGCAGCTCCACGCAGACCCCAGGCCCACCGGGTCGAGGCCGCACCGCGCCCGTCACCCGCACGCCCGTGACGGGGTCTGCCGCATGACCACCAGGGGTGCCGCGCCCAGGCCGTGTCGACGTCCGGCCGCGCCGCGCGCAGCGACGGCGCCCCCACGGGTCGCGTCCCCGTCCACGCGAATCCCGGACGAGCCGTCCGCCACCCCGGAAGGGCATCCCCCGGGGCGGACGCCGTCCCGACGCCCCGAAGACGCGGGCCGACCGGCCCGGCCACCCCGTACCGCCGTCGCGCTAGCGCAGTTCCGCGCGGAAGGTCACCGGTGTCTGCCCGGTGTGCAGATGGAAGAACTTGGAGAAGTTCGCCGCGTCGGGGAAGCCGACCGCGGCGCCGACGCGGCCGATGGGCAGGTCCGTGTGGGCGAGGAGGCGTTTGGCCTCCAGGACGACTCTCTTGTCGATGAAGCCCTTGGGGGTCTCCCCGGTCGCGGCGCGGACCGCGCGGACCAGGGTGCGGCGGGAGTAGCCGAGCGCGTCCGCGTAGGCACTGACACTGTGATTGGTGGCGAAGTCCTTCTCCACCGCGTCCCTGAAAAGGGTGAACGTGGTGTCGGACTGGCGGCGGGCCGCCTCCGCCGAGCTGGCCGCGAGATGGGCGAGCCGCAGCAGCAACGCGGTGAGGGAGTGCCGCAGCACCGAGGTGTGCAGACTCGGCGGGAGGGTCTGGGTGTCCTCGTACTCACGCCGCAGGTTCGCCAGGGACGCCTGGAGCGCGGCGAGTTGGGCGGGGTCGGGGCGGAGCAGCGGCGGCAGGTCGTAGCGGTAGAGCCCGGTCGCCTCCACGATCGCCCTCGGCAGGAATCCGGGCTGCATGGCCAGCACGGTCCCCCGGTACTCGCAGGTCCGTGAGAAGCGATGCACCTGACCGGGGCGGATCCACAGCAGCTCACCGGCCCGTGCCTCGTACTCGGCGAAGTCGATCATGTGGTGGACCGGCCCTTCGGTGAAGAGCATGACCACATGGAAGTCGATGCGGTGGACGCGCTCCAGCGGGGCGTCCGCGGCGTGCCAGCGGCGCCCGTTCCCCATCGGCCCGACCTGTACGCCGACACCGCCGACGCTCAGATCCACCGGGAACGGGAAGGTTCTGATCCCGTCACCGTCGCCTGACCCTTCGGGCGTTCTGTCCGCCATGTCCTTCTCGTGCCGTCCCTGTCGAAGATCCGTGTCCCACTTTCACCACAGGCTGACACACTCCGACCTTCCTTCTCAAAAGTCCGACTTTTAGTTTTGAACGCGTCAGGCCAGCCAGAACGCTTCGAACGAGGACTTCTTGAAGATGAGCACGCAGACATCGGACAGCTTCGAGTGGACCGACCTCGACCGGCGTGCCGTGGACACCGCGCGCCTCCTCGCGGCGGACGCCGTACAGCAGGTCGGCAACGGGCACCCCGGCACCGCGATGAGCCTGGCACCGGCCGCGTACACGATCTTCCAGAAGGTGATGCGGCACGACCCGGCCGACCCGGAGTGGACCGGCCGTGACCGCTTCGTCCTCTCCCCCGGCCACACCTCGCTGACCCTCTACACCCAGCTGTTCCTCGCCGGGTACGAGCTGGAGCTGGACGACCTCAAGGCCTTCCGCACGCACGGTTCGAAGACGCCGGGCCACCCGGAGTACGGCCACACGGCCGGGGTCGAGACCACCACGGGACCCCTCGGCCAGGGCGTCGCCAACGCCGTCGGCATGGCGATGGCCGCCCGCTACGAGCGCGGCCTCTTCGACCCCGAGGCCCCCGAGGGCACCTCCCCCTTCGACCACACGATCTGGGCGATCGTCTCCGACGGCGACCTGGAGGAGGGCGTCTCCGCCGAGGCCTCCTCGATGGCCGGCCACCAGAAGCTCGGCAACCTGGTCTTCGTCTACGACGACAACCACATCTCCATCGAGGGCGACACCGCGACCGCCTTCTCCGAGGACGTGCTGAAGCGGTACGAGGCCTACGGCTGGCACACCCAGCGTATCGAGCCGACCGCCGAGGGTGATGTCGATGTTCACGCCTTGTACACAGCACTGAAGGCCGCGCAGTCCGAGACCGAACGCCCCTCGATCATCGCCATGCGCACGATCATCGCGTGGCCCGCCCCGAACGCGCAGAACACCGAGGCCTCCCACGGCTCCGCGCTCGGCGCGGACGAGATCGCCGCCACCAAGCGCGTCCTCGGCTTCGACCCGGAGCAGTCCTTCGAGGTCGCCGACGAGGTGCTGGCCCACGCCCGCCGCGCCCTGGACCGGGGTGCCGAGGACCACGCGGCCTGGGACAAGCGGATCGCCGAGTGGCGCACCGCGCAGCCGGCGCACGCTCAGCTCTTCGACCGGGTCGTGGCCGGCCAGCTCCCCGAGGGCTGGGAGGACGCGCTGCCCGTGTTCGAGGAAGGAAAGTCCGTCGCCACCCGTGCCGCCTCCGGCAAGGTCCTGCAGGCGCTCGGCCCGGTGCTGCCGGAGCTGTGGGGCGGTTCCGCCGACCTCGCCGGCTCCAACAACACCACCATCGACAAGGCCTCCTCCTTCCTGCCGAAGGGCAACCCGCTGCCCGAGGCGGACCCGTACGGCCGTACCGTCCACTTCGGCATCCGCGAGTTCTCGATGGCCGCCGAGATGAACGGCATCGCCCTGCACGGCAACACCCGGATCTACGGCGGCACCTTCCTGGTGTTCTCCGACTACATGCGCAACGCCGTCCGGATGTCGGCGCTCATGCAGCTCCCCGTGACCTACGTCTGGACGCACGACTCCATCGGTCTCGGCGAGGACGGCCCCACCCACCAGCCGGTCGAGCACCTGGCCGCGCTGCGCGCCATCCCGGGTCTGAACGTCGTCCGCCCGGCCGACGCCAACGAGACCGCGACGGCCTGGGCCGAGATCCTGAAGAGGCACGCCACGCACCCCGCCCCGCACGGGCTCGCGCTGACCCGCCAGGGCGTGCCGACGTACGCATCGAACCCGGACGCGGCCAAGGGCGGTTATGTGCTGCGCGAGTCGTCCACCGAGACCCCCGAGGTGATCGTCATCGCCACCGGTTCCGAGGTGCACCTCGCCGTCGAGGCGCGTGACCTCCTGGAGGCCGAGGGGATCGGCACCCGGGTGGTGTCGATGCCGTCCGTGGAGTGGTTCGAGGAGCAGCCCCGCGAGTACCGCGAGAGCGTGCTGCCGCCGGCCGTGAAGGCGCGGGTCGCCGTGGAGGCCGGGATCGGCCTGACCTGGTACCGCTTCGTGGGCGACGCCGGACGGATCGTCTCCCTGGAGCACTTCGGTGCCTCCGCCGACGCCAACACCCTGTTCGCCGAGTTCGGCTTCACCGCGGAGAACGTGGCCGCACAGGCCCGCGCGTCCCTCGCCGCCGCCCGTACCGCCTGATCCGCACGCAAGAAGAGCCAGAAGAGTTCCAGAAGAGGAAGATGATCACTGTGACCGAAGCAACCGCCACCGCGGGAGCACTGAAGAGCCTCTCCGACGAGGGCGTCTCCATCTGGCTGGACGACCTGTCGCGCAAGCGGATCAGCACCGGCAACCTCGCCGAGCTGGTCGCCACGAAGAACGTCGTGGGCGTCACCACCAACCCCTCGATCTTCCAGGCCGCCATCGGCTCGGGTGAGGGGTACGAGGAGCAGCTCGCCGACCTCGCCGTGCGGGGTGTCACGGTCGACGAGGCCGTGCGGATGATGACGACCGCCGATGTGCGGGCCGCCGCCGATATTCTGCATTCTGTATACGATGCGTCGCATGGCACGGACGGCCGTGTCTCCATCGAGGTCGACCCCCGCCTCGCCCACGACACCGCCGCCACCGTCGCCGAGGCCAGGCAGCTCGCCTGGCTCGTGGACCGCCCCAATGTGCTGATCAAGATCCCGGCCACCAAGGCCGGCCTCCCCGCGATCACCGAGGTCATCGCCCAGGGCATCAGCGTCAACGTCACGCTGATCTTCTCCCTGGAGCGCTACCGCGAGGTCATGGCCGCCTACCTGGCCGGCCTGGAGCAGGCCGCCGCCAAGGGCCTGGATCTCGCCACGATCCACTCCGTCGCCTCCTTCTTCGTCTCCCGCGTCGACGCCGAGATCGACAAGCGGCTGACCGTCCTCGGCACCGACGAGGCGCTCGCGCTGAAGGGGAAGGCCGCGCTGGCGAACGCCCGGCTCGCCTACGAGGCGTACGAAGAGGTCTTCGCCGGCGACCGCTGGAGCGCCCTGGAGAACGCGGGCGCGAACCGGCAGCGCCCCCTGTGGGCCTCCACCGGCGTCAAGGACCCGGCGTACAAGGACACCCTCTACGTGGACGAGCTGGTCGCGCCCGGCACGGTCAACACCATGCCGGAGGCGACGCTGAACGCGACCGCCGACCACGGCGACATCCACGGCGACACGGTGACCGGCGGCTACGCGCAGGCCCGCGCCGACCTTGCGGCCGTCGAGAAGCTCGGTATCTCCTACGACGAGGTCGTGGGCAAGCTTGAGGACGAGGGCGTCGCCAAGTTCGAGGTGGCCTGGCAGGAGCTGCTGGACGCCGTCACGAAGTCCCTGGACAGCAAGGGAGTTGAGGCGTAATGAGCGAGACCGCCAAGGAGGTGCGGGTGCCGGTGGTACCCGCGGCCGACTGGGACAATCCGTTGCGCGACGCGCGCGACCGGCGGCTGCCGAGAGTCGCGGGCCCGTCGGGCCTGGTCATCTTCGGTGTGACCGGTGACCTGTCCCGCAAGAAGCTGATGCCGGCCGTCTACGACCTGGCCAACCGCGGGCTGCTGCCGCCCGGTTTCTCGCTCGTCGGCTTCGCCCGCCGGGACTGGGAGGACCAGGACTTCGCGCAGGTCGTCCACGACGCGGTGCGCGAGCACTCCCGGACCCCGTTCCGTGAGGAGGTCTGGCAGCAGCTCGCCGAGGGCATGCGGTTCATCCCCGGCGACTTCGACGACGACACCGCGTTCAAGCAGCTGAAGGCGGCCGTCGACGAACTGGACAGCTCCCGGGGCACCGGCGGCAACTTCGCCTTCTACCTCTCCGTGCCGCCGAAGTTCTTCCCCAAGGTCGTCCAGCAGCTGAAGAAGGTCGGCCTGGCCACCCCGCCCGCCGGGTCCTGGCGCCGGGCGGTCATCGAGAAGCCGTTCGGCCACGACCTGGCCTCCGCGCAGGACCTGAACGCGGTCGTGCACGACGTGTTCGACCCGGACCAGGTGTTCCGGATCGACCACTACCTGGGCAAGGAGACCGTCCAGAACATCCTGGCGCTGCGCTTCGCCAACCAGATGTACGAGCCGATCTGGAACCGGTCGTACGTCGACCATGTGCAGATCACCATGGCCGAGGACATCGGCATCGGCGGTCGTGCGGGCTACTACGACGGCATCGGCTCGGCCCGTGACGTCATCCAGAACCACCTGCTCCAGCTGATGGCGCTGACCGCCATGGAGGAGCCGATCGCCTTCGACGCGGACGCGCTGCTCACCGAGAAGCTGAAGGTCCTCAAGTCGGTGCGGCTGCCGGAGGAGCTGGGCAGGCACACCGTGCGCGGCCAGTACGCCGAGGGCTGGCAGGGCGGCGAGAAGGTCATCGGCTACCTCGAAGAGGACGGCATCGACCGCAAGTCGAAGACCGACACCTACGCGGCCGTCAAGCTGGGCATCGACAACCGCCGTTGGGCGGGCGTCCCCTTCTACCTGCGCACCGGCAAGCGGCTGGGCCGCCGGGTCACCGAGATCGCGGTCGTCTTCAAGCGGGCCCCGCACTCGCCGTTCGACTCGACGGCGACCGAGGAACTCGGCTCCAACGCGATCGTCATCCGGGTCCAGCCCGACGAGGGCATGACCGTGCGGTTCGGCTCCAAGGTGCCGGGCACCTCGATGGAGATCCGGGACGTGACGATGGACTTCGCGTACGGCGAGTCGTTCACGGAGTCCAGCCCTGAGGCGTACGAGCGGCTCATCCTGGACGTGCTGCTCGGCGACGCCAATTTGTTCCCCCGTCACCAGGAAGTGGAAGAGTCCTGGAAGATCCTCGACCCGATCGAGACGTACTGGGCGAAGCATGGCAAGCCCGCACAGTACGAGTCGGGCAGCTGGGGACCGAAGGAAGCCGACGAGATGCTCGCACGAGACGGACGGAGCTGGCGCAGGCCATGAAGATCGACCTGACCGACACCACGGCAAGCAAGATCAACAAGGCGCTGGTGCAGGGTCGCCGCGCCATCGGAACCCCTGCCGTGGGCATGGTCCTGACGATGGTGATCGTCACGGACGAGGAGAACGCCTACGACTCGATCAAGGCGGCCGAGGAGGCCTCGCACGAGCACCCCTCGCGCACCCTGGTCGTCATCAAGCGGCACGCCCGCACCCTGCGCGACCGCACCACCTCCCGCCTGGACGCGGAGGTCCGGGTCGGCTCCGAGGCCGGCACCGGCGAGACGGTCGTGCTGCGGACGTACGGCGAAGTCTCCGACCACGCCGACTCGGTGGTCCTGCCGCTGCTGCTGCCGGACGCCCCGGTGGTCGTGTGGTGGCCGGTGGAGGCCCCCGAGACCCCGTCCAAGGACCCGCTGGGCGCGCTCGCCCAGCGCCGGATCACCGACCTGTACGCGGTCGAGCGGCCGATGCAGGTCCTGGAGACCCGCGCCCGCAACTACGCACCCGGCGACACCGACCTCGCCTGGACCCGGCTCACCCTGTGGCGGTCCATGCTGGCCGCCGCCCTCGACCAGGCGCGGGCCAAGGTGACCTCGGCGGCCGTCGAGGCCGAGGCGGACAACCCGAGCGCCGAACTCCTCGCCCGCTGGCTGGAGGCCCGCCTCAAGGTCAAGGTGGACCGCGTGGTCTCGCCCGGCCCGGTCGTCACGGCCGTCCGGCTGGGCACCGCCACCGGCGAGATCGTCATCGACCGCCCCGAGGGCCCCCTCGCCAGCCTGACCCTGCCGGGCCAGCCGCCGCGCACCCTCGCCCTCAAGGTCCGCGCCACCTCCGAACTCATCGCCGAGGAGCTCCGCCGCCTCGACGCCGACGAGATGTACGCCATCGCCCTGCGCGGCGAGGGCAGCGACAAGGAGACCGTCTCCCATGTCTGACACCCCCCGGCTCACCCGGCGGCCCGAGTGGACCGCCCTGGAGGACCACCGCGCCGAGGGCCGGCCGGTCCTGCGTGAGCTGTTCGCGGCGGACCCGGCGCGCGCCGAGCGGTACGTCGTACGCGTCGGCGACCTCCACATCGACTACAGCAAGCACCTGATCACGGACGAGACCCTCGCCCTGCTCCAGGAACTGGCCACCGCCACCGACGTGTTCGGGCTGCGGAACGCCATGTTCCGCGGCGAGCGGATCAACATCACCGAGCGGCGGGCGGTGCTGCACACCGCGCTGCGCGCGCCGCGTGACGCGGTGGTCGAGGTGGACGGCGAGAACGTCGTACCGGCGGTGCACGCGGTCCTCGACAGGATGAGCGACTTCGCCGAGCGGGTCCGCTCGGGCGAGTGGACCGGTCACACCGGCAAGCGCATCAGGAACGTCGTCAACATCGGCATCGGCGGCTCCGACCTCGGTCCCGCGATGGCGTACGAGGCTCTGCGCGCCTTCACGGCACGGGAGTTGACGTTCCGTTTCGTGTCGAACGTGGACGGCGCCGACCTGCACGAGGCGACCCGGGACCTGGACCCGGCGGAGACCCTCTTCATCGTCGCGTCCAAGACGTTCACGACGATCGAGACGATCACCAACGCCACCTCCGCGCGCCGGTGGCTGCTCGACGGGCTGGACGGCGAGGACAAGGCGGTCGCCAAGCACTTCGTGGCCCTCTCCACCAACTCCGAGAAGGTGTCGGACTTCGGCATCGACACGGCCAACATGTTCGAGTTCTGGGACTGGGTCGGCGGCCGTTACTCCTACGACTCGGCGATCGGCCTCTCCCTGATGATCGCCATCGGACCGGACCGGTTCCGCGAGATGCTGGACGGCTTCCACCTGGTCGACGAGCACTTCCGCACCGCGCCCGCGGAGGCCAACGCGCCGCTGCTCCTCGGCCTGCTGGGGATCTGGTACGGCAACTTCTTCGACGCCCAGTCGCACGCGGTGCTCCCGTACAGCCACTTCCTGTCCAAGTTCACGGCGTATCTCCAGCAGCTGGACATGGAGTCCAACGGCAAGTCGGTGGACCGCGACGGGCATCCGGTGGACTGGCAGACCGGCCCGGTGGTGTGGGGCACGCCCGGCACCAACGGCCAGCACGCCTACTACCAGTTGATCCACCAGGGCACCAAGCTGATCCCGGCGGACTTCATCGGCTTCGCCGAGCCGGTCGCCGAGCTGAGCGGTGGACTCAGGGCGCAGCACGACCTGTTGATGGCCAACTTCTTCGCCCAGACGCAGGCGCTGGCCTTCGGCAAGACGGCGGAGGAGGTCCGCGCGGAGGGCGTGGCCGAGGAGCAGGTCGCGCACCGCACCTTCCGGGGCAACCACCCGACCACCACGATCCTGGCCCGCGAGCTGACCCCGTCCGTGCTCGGCCAGCTGATCGCGCTCTACGAGCACAAGGTGTTCGTCCAGGGCGCCGTCTGGAACATCGACTCCTTCGACCAGTGGGGCGTGGAACTGGGCAAGGTGCTCGCCAAGCGCATCGAGCCCGCCCTGACCGAGGGCGCCGACGTGCCCGGCCTGGATTCCTCCACCGCCGGGCTCGTGGCCGCATACCGCACACTCAGGAATTGAATCCTCACTCTCGCGAACGAGGGTGATTCCTGGCTCTCGCAGCCCGGTGGAAACAGCGTTCCCGCCAGGTCTTACGCGATCAGCGCCAGCCGGGTCGAAACCTGCCCGGCAGCGTGCTCGGTTCTCACACGCTGAGCTTCGTAACTTACAGCACACGAATGGACCACGCAAGGTGACTAACATGCAGATCGGACTGATCGGTCTCGGCAAAATGGGCGGCAACATGCGCGAGCGGATCCGCCGCGCAGGGCACACCGTCATCGGCTACGACCGCAACCCGGACGTCTCCGACGTCAAGTCCCTGGAAGAACTGGTCGAGCAGCTCGACGGCCCGCGCGTGGTGTGGGTGATGGTCCCGGCGGGCCACGCCACCCAGTCCGTCGTCGACGAGCTCAAGGACCTGCTGTCCGAGGGCGACACGGTGGTCGACGGCGGCAACTCCCGCTGGACGGACGACGAGAAGCACGCCGCCGAACTCGCCATCAAGGGCATCGGCTTCGTCGACGCCGGTGTCTCCGGCGGTGTGTGGGGTCTGCAGAACGGCTACGCCCTGATGGTCGGCGGCGACAAGCAGCATGTCGAGCGGCTCCAGCCGATCTTCGAGGCGCTCAAGCCGGAGGGCCCGTACGGCTATGTCCACGCCGGCAAGGTCGGCGCCGGGCACTTCTCCAAGATGGTTCACAACGGCATCGAGTACGCCATGATGCAGGCCTACGCCGAGGGCTGGGAGCTCCTGGAGAAGGTCAAGTCCGTGGACAACGTCCGCGAGGTCTTCCGCTCCTGGCAGGAGGGCACCGTCATCCGTTCCTGGCTGCTGGACCTCGCGGTCAACGCCCTGGAGGACGACGAGCACCTGGACAAGCTGAAGGGGTTCGCGCAGGACTCCGGCGAGGGCCGCTGGACCGTCGAGGCGGCCATCGACAACGCGGTGCCGCTGCCGGCCATCACCGCCTCCCTCTTCGCGCGGTTCGCGTCCCGCCAGGACGACTCCCCGCAGATGAAGATGATCGCGGCGCTGCGCAACCAGTTCGGCGGCCACGCCGTCGAGTCGAAGGAGTAGTCCGCCGTGGGGGACCTTCTCCTAGTCCGCCACGGTGAGACGGAGTGGAGCCTGTCGGGCCAGCACACCAGCTGGACCGACCTGCCCCTCACCCAGCACGGTGAGGAACAGGCCAAGTCCCTCGCCCCGCTGCTCACCGGCCGGACCTACGCACTGGTACTGGCCAGCCCGCTGGGCCGTGCGATACGCACGGCCGAACTGGCCGGCCTCACCGGGGTCGTAACCGACCCCGACCTGCACGAATGGGACTACGGCGGCTACGAGGGCATCACCACGGCGGAGATCCACCGCTCCCGCCCCGACTGGTACCTGTGGACCGACGGCGTCCCGCCCGGCCCCGAGGGCCACCCCGGCGAGTCGCCGGAGCAGATCGGCGCCCGGGCCGACCGGGTGCTCGCCGAGCTGGACGCCGCGCTCGCCCGCGACGACGGCGATGTGGTCCTCGTGGCCCACGCCCACTTCCTCCGCGTCCTGACGGCCCGCCGGCTGGGGCTGCCGCCGGCCGAGGGGCGCTTGTTCCAGCTGGCGACCGGGACGGTCAGCCGGCTGTCCATGGAACACGGGTGGCCCGTGATCACCGAGTGGAACCGGCTGCCCTGATCGGTGGCACGCCTGCCCTGATCGACCCCGTGACGGCCCGCCAGTGACAACTGGCGGGCCGTCTCGACGTATTGGGCCCCGGCCGGAACGGCAGGTATACCAATCGCCTGCCGCGGAGAGTTTCTACGGCCCCTTTCCTAACCCCTTGTCGAAAGTCCTGTGAAGCCCATAGCCTGACGCCGCGCCGGTGCCGTCGTACGCCCCGGCCCGGTCGTGACGAGATGGCCGGTCGTGACGCGATGGGAGGGGCAGCTGCGTGAAGCGCACATCGCGCGACATCCGCACCGCGAACCGCTACGAGGTGCTGCGCCAGATCATCGCCCAGTCGCCCACCTCCCGGCAGACGCTGGCCGCCGCCACCGGACTGAGCGTGGCCACGGTCGCCACGCTGGTCGGCGAGCTGCTCGACCTCCGGATGATCACGGAGGTCGGTTTCGAGGACTCCGCGGGGGGCCGCCCCCGGGGTCTCGTGGCGGTGAACGCGGCGGGCGGCGCGCTGATCGGCGTCGACATGGCGGAGACATACGTCCGGGTGGAGCTGTTCGACCTGGGGCTGAACGTACTGGCCCGGGCCGAGGAGGACATGCGCCCCGGGGAGCACCGGCCCGAGCAGGCGGTCGGTCATGTCGCCACGGCCGTCGGCTCGGTGGTGGCGCAGGCCGGTGTCGAGGGGGCGCGGGTCCTCGGCGTCGGGGTGAGCGTGCCCGGCCAGGTCGACCGGGACACCGGGATCGCCGAGTACGCACCCAACTGGGACTGGCACGACGTGCCGTTGCTGGATCTGCTCTCCGAACACATCGCCTACCCGCTGTACCTGGACAACCCGCTGCGGGCGAGTGCGGTGGCCGAGCTGTGGTTCGGGGCCGCGCGCGGGCGCGAGGACGCCGTGGTGGTGAACCTCGGGACCGGGGTCGGGGCCGGGCTGGTCCTGGCCGGCGGCCTGTACCGGGGGGTGAGCAACAGCGCCGGGGAATGGGGACACACGACGCTCGTGCTCGACGGCCGGCTGTGCCACTGCGGCAACCACGGCTGCGTGGAGACATACGTCGGTGCGCCGGGCATCATGCTCAACCTGCGTGAACTCAGCCCGCGCAGCACTCTGTTGCACCCGGAGGACCAGACCGCCACCATCGACGCCCTGGCCCGGGGGGTGGCCACGGGCGAGCCGGTGGCCGTCAAGGTCGTCCGCGACACGGCCCGTTACCTGGGCGCGGGCATCTCGGACCTGGTGAACCTCTACAACCCCGAAGTGGTCGTGCTGAGCAGCTGGGTCGCCAGGAAGCTGGGCGCACCGCTGCTCGACGAAGTGCGCGAGGCCGTCCGGCGGCACGCGCTCAGACGGCCGTTCGCGGCCACCGAGATCGTCCTCTCCCCCATTCCCACCGACCCGGTGTGCCTGGGCGCGGCCACGTTCGCGCTGGAGGGCGCCCTGCAGTCGGTGGGCCAGAGGACAGCGAGACGCACCATCACCACCGCAAGGAGCCGTACCGCACCGCCCGTATGACGACGGAAGGGATGCCGTTTTGTCACGCACCAGGAGATCGGTCCTCGCCACGACCGCGGCCACGCTGGCGGTCACCGGGGCCCTGATCAGCTCCCCGCCCGCGAACGCCGCCGACACCGCGGCCGCCGCGGCCGCGGAGGTCTCGCCGCACGCCGCCCAGACCATCGACGACATCGGCGCCTCGGGCGCCTGGTGGGTCGACGACCTGCAGAACTTCGACCCCAAGGTCCAGGCCCGGGTGGCGAAGCTGCTGTTCTCGAAGCAGGGCCTGGACATGAGCTCGTACCGCTACAACATCGGCGGCGGCGGGGTCGCGGTCACCACCCCGGCCCGGGCCGCCGAGGACTTCCTGGACTCCGACGGCTCCTACGACTGGAGCAAGGACAAGGGCGGTCAGACGTTCCTCAGGTACGCGGCGAAGTACGGCGTGAAGGACCTGATCGGCTTCGTCAACAGCGCGCCCGCCCAGCTGACCACCAACGGGCAGAGCTGCGGCGGCCAGTTGAAGGCGGGCAGCGAGTCCGACTACGCCAAGTACATAGCCGATGTCACCGACCACTTCGCCCGCAAGGGCGTGAAGCTGGACTACATCAGCCCCTTCAACGAGCCGGACAACAACTTCGGGGACTGCGGCCAGGAGGGCATGCAGGTCACGGTCGACCAACGCGACGACATCGTGCGGGCGCTGGGCGCCGAGCAGCGGGCCCGGCACCAGAAGACGTCGATCATCGCCGACGAGTCCAGCAAGACCACCCAGTTCGTCTCCGAGCTACCGCAGTGGATCTCGCAGCCGGACACCGCGCAGTACGTGTCCAAGCTCGCCCATCACACGTACAACAACCCCACCGACGGCCAGCTCGGCAATGTCTACGAGACGGCGACGGCGGTCGGCAAGCCGTCCTGGGCGTCGGAGATCTGCTGCTTCGGCAAGGGCTCCACGGGCTGGAACCAGGAGTACGACCCGACCATCGACAACGCCCTGCTGATGTCGAGGATCATCTACAAGGACTTCGCGAGCGCCCACGACTCGGCCTTCCAGTGGTGGGTGGCGCTCGCCAGCGGGTACGGCAGCGACCCCAACGCGAAGAACGACGACGGCTGGAACGACGGCCTGATCTACTACGATCCCGACTACGCGACGAACGGCAACCAGACGCTGTACTTCACCAAGCGCTACTACGCGCTGGGCCAGTACAGCAAGTTCGTCAGGCCGGGTTCGGTCGCCCACAACGTGACCGGGGCGCCGGACGGCGTCGAGGTGTCGGCCTACGACCGGAACGGCAAATGGGTGGTCGTGGTCAACAACCAGAACACCACCGACACCCCGCTGAGCCTGCACTTCAACAGCGGGACGCCGGTGCGGGCCACCCAGGCCGTACGGACCTCGGCCACCGAGGACTGGGCCAGGGCCGGGAAGCCGTCCGTGAGTTCGGGGACGGTCTCCGCCACCCTCGCGGCCCGCTCGATCACGACGTACGTCTTCGACCAGAAGGGACACGGGAGTTCGGCCGTGACCGGAGCGCTGGTGGGCAAACAGTCCGGTAAGTGCCTGACCGCCGGCGCCACGGGGGCCGCCATCGCCACCTGCACGGGCGCCGCCGACCAGTCCTGGTCGTATGACGCGGACGGCACCCTGAAGGGCGCGAACGGCTATCTGACGGCGTCGGGTTCGGGTCTGACGGCCACCGCCGACCCCACCGGTGACGCGAGCCAACGCTGGCTGCTGAACGCCAACGGGCAGATCCTCAGCGAGGCGTCCGGCAAGTGCCTGGACGTCAGCGGACAGGCCACCGCCGACGGCAGCCAGGTGATCCTCTACAGCTGCAACAGCGGCACCAACGAGGCCTGGGCCCGGCAGTAGACACACAACTCCCGCACAGACCGAGGGCCGTCGGTCACCCCTGACCCGGCGGCCCGCAACTCGCCCTGCCCTCCCACCTGTTCGCCATTCCGAACCGGGTACAACGTTTCGCGCAGACTTCGTCCAACCTCTTGCCGAAGTATTAGCCGAAGGTTAACGTCCCGCACCGCAGCGCAATTTCAGCCATCTGGCTCCCCGGGGTTTTCAGGGCCTCGCACGGCCGCAGGGCCGCAGCCGCACTCGACAGACAAGGACGTCAGCATGTCGGCAATGAGCAACAACAACTGGTCCCGCCGGTCCATCTTCCGGGCGGCCGCGGGCATGGCCGCCGCGGGCACGCTGGCCGCGTGCGGCGGCAACAACGGCCGCGGCGGATCCGGCGGGTCCGGTTCGGGTCCGCAGCTCACCCAGTACTTCCACGCCTACGGCGAGGCGGGCACCGAGCAGGCCCTCAAGCGGTACGCGGCGGCCTACAAGAAGGCCGACGTGAGCACCAGCTGGATCACGGGCAACAACTTCGAGTCCGCGCTGTTCGCGGCCCTGCTCACCAAGAAGGCCCCCGACGTCTTCGAGTTCCACCCGCAGCTGCAGCTCGTCAAGAGTGGCCAGGTGGCGGACCTGAGCGACATCATCGACCCGGTCAAGGACGACTTCAACCCGAACGACATCAACTCCCACACGGTCGACGGGAAGATCTACGGGATCCGGATGATCGACGACCCGCAGTTCTTCTACTACCGCAAGTCGATGCTGGAGAAGGCCAAGGTCGACGTCCCGACCACGCTCGACGAGCTGATCGAGGCCGCCGCCAAGCTCACCACGAGCAAGGTCAAGGGCGTCTTCCTCGGCAACGACTTCACCGCGATCCAGAACACCCTGATCTGGTCGGCCGGCGCCGACACCCTCGACGCGAAGAACCAGATCGCCTACCACACCCCGGGCGTCATCGAGGGCCTGAAGAAGCTCAGGACCCTGTTCACCAGTGGCAACGTACTCCTCGACGCCCCGACCGACTTCTGGGACCCTTCCTCGCTCAACCAGGGCCTGTGCGCCATCCAGTGGGGCGGCATGTGGTCCATGCCGGCCATGCAGCAGGCCCTCGGCGACGACCTCGGCATCTTCCCGTTCCCGAAGATCGGCAGCGCGGGCAAGCTGTCCGTATACAACGGCGGCTGGTCGATCTTCGTCAACGCCAAGGGCAAGAACGTCGACGCGGCCAAGGAGTACGTCAAGTGGCTGTGGATCGACCAGAAGCAGTATCAGGAGGACTGGGCCACCTCGTACGGCTTCCACATCCCGCCGCGTACCTCGATAGCCCAGTCGGCCACCAAGCTGAAGTCGGGTCTGCCCGCCGAGGGCGTCAAGCTCTTCACCGACTACGGCCACTTCGACAACATCGGCTTCGACCAGACCATGATCACCGCCTTCAACGATGTGATCGCCTCCTCCGTGCGCAAGAACGGAGACCCCGAGGCCGCGCTCGACGCCTGCGACAAGAAGGTCAATGTCGAGCTCAAGAAGCTGTTCGGATAGGCCGCCGGGAAGTCCACGACATGTCGACCACCACCACACGCGGGGTCGCCCAGCCCGCCCCGGCCAAGGCCTCCCCGGCCCGGCCGCGGCGGGGCCTGCGGGGCAACCCGACGCTCAACTTCTGGCTCTTCACCGGGCCGTTCCTCATCGGCCTGGTGATCTTCGTCTTCGTGCCGATCGTCTGGAGCTTCTGGCTCAGCTTCTTCGACGCCCGGTACACCGTCACGCCGAGCCATTTCATCGGCTTCGACAACTACAAGCAGATCCTGACCAACAGCAACTTCCCCGCCTCGCTGGTCACGTTCACCGTGTTCGCCGCGTTCATCGTGCCGACCACCTGGGCGCTGTCGCTGGGTCTCGCGCTGCTGGTGAACCAGCTGCGCTTCATGCGGGCGTTCTTCCGGTCGGTGTTCTTCCTGCCCACCGCCGTCTCCTACGTGGCCGCGGCGCTGATCTGGAAGATGTCCATCTTCAACGGTGTCCGGTTCGGCCTGGCGAACACCGTCATGAGCTGGTTCGGCGTGGACAGCATGTCCTGGATATCCAACCCGAGCCCGCCCTGGTACTGGCTGGTCATCGTGACGCTGCGGCTGTGGATCCAGGCCGGCTTCTACATGATCCTGTTCCTGGCGGCGCTGCAGAACATCCCGCCGGAGCTGTACGAGGCCGCGTCCATCGACGGCGCCAAGCGGGGCTGGCAGACCTTCCGGTACATCACGCTGCCCCAGCTGCGCGCCACCTCCACCGCGGTGATCCTGCTGCTGCTCATCGCCGCGTACCAGGCGTTCGACGAGTTCTTCAACATCATCGGGACCAAGGCGACCTGGGCGCAGACACCGCTCATGGAGCTGTACAAGACGGCCCTCGGCACCGACCAGGACTACGGTGCCGGCAGCGCGGGCGCGGTCATCCTGTCCGTGCTGATCTGCATCGTCACCCTGGCCCAGGGCAAGATCATGGGCTTCGGCGGAGGGGAGGAAAAGTGACCGTCACCGCACCGCAGGTCCGCAGGGACCGCAAGAAGCGCTCAGGCGTCCTCGGCAACACCGGTCTGTACATCGCCGTCGGTGTCGCCGCGTTCCTCTTCCTCATCCCCTTCTACCTGATCTTCCGCAACGCTCTCTCCACCGACCCGGAGATCACGGGCGAGAACTGGAAGCTGCTGCCCTCCTTCCAGTGGGGCAACATCTCCGAGCTCTTCGACGACCCCACCGTCGAGTTCGCCCACTCCATGTGGAACTCCACGGTGATCGCCGTCCTGAGCACCGTCGGCACCCTGCTGTTCTGCTCCATGGCGGGATACGGTCTCGCCCGCATCCCCTACAAGCACGCCAACAAGGTCTTCTACGCCGTTCTGGCGACCCTGATGGTCCCCACGGCCGTCACCTTCGTGCCCAGCTTCGTGCTGGTCTCGTCCCTCGGCTGGATCGACACCTACCGCGGCATGATCGTCCCGGGTCTGTTCAGTGGTTTCACCTGCTTCCTTTTCCGGCAGTACTTCCTGGGATTCCCCAAGGAACTGGAGGAGGCGGCACGCGTGGACGGGCTCGGCTACTGGGGCGCGTACTGGCGGATCGTCGTCCCCAACTCGCTGAACTTCTTCGCGGCGATAGCCACGATCACGTTCATCAGCGGCTGGAACGCCTTTCTGTGGCCGCTGGTCATCGGCCAAGACCCGAACGCCTGGACCGTGCAGGTCGCGCTCTCCTCGTTCATGACCAACCAGACCGTGAACTTCCACCTGATCTTCATGGCCACCGCCATCTCCATCCTGCCCCTGGTGTTCGTCTTCCTCTTCCTCCAGCGCTGGCTGGTCCAGGGGATCGCGCAGACCGGCATCAAGGGCTGACCCGCCTCGAAAGAATGGAGACCGATGTCTTTCCGCTCTACCACGGCCGCCGAGTACGTCGAGGACGTCTCACCGGGCTCCGGGGCCCTGCCGCCCCGCGCCTGGTATCCGGCCTCGGACGCCGCGTCCCTCTCCCTGAACGGCAGTTGGCGGTTCCGGCTGTCGCCGACGGCGGACGCCGAGGACGACGCGTTCGCCGAGCCGGGGTACGACGCCGGCGGCTGGGCGGAGGTCTCGGTCCCGGGCCACTGGGTGCTCCAGGGCCAGGGCGCACCGATCTACACGAACCACCTCTATCCGTTCCCGGTCGACCCGCCGCGGGTGCCGACCGAGAACCCCACCGGAGACCATCTGCGGTTCTTCGACCTGCCGGACGGCTGGGACCTCACGGACGGCGGGGCGGTCCTGCGCTTCGACGGGGTCGAGTCCTGCGCCCGGGTGTGGCTGAACGGCACGGACATCGGCGAGTTCAAGGGCTCCCGGCTGCCGCACGAGTTCGCGGTCGGCCGACTGCTGAAGCCGGCCGGAAACGTCCTCGCCGTCCGGGTCCACCAGTGGTCGGCCGGCTCCTACCTGGAGGACCAGGACCAGTGGTGGCTGCCCGGCATCTTCCGTGACGTCACCCTGCTGCACCGCCCCGCGGGCAGCGTCCTCGACTTCTTCGTGCACGCCTCCTACGACCACACCACCGGCCAGGGCACCCTGCGCGTCGACTCCGACGTCGACGGGCGGGTGTCCGTGCCCGCCCTGGACATCGATGTCGCCACCGGCGAGCCGGTGACCGTCCCGGTCGAGGCGTGGACCGCCGAGACCCCGAAGCTGTACGACGGGGTCCTGGCCACCGAGGGCGAGCGCGTGCCCCTGCGGATCGGCTTCCGCACGGTGGAGTTGGCCGACGGCCTGATCAAGGTCAACGGCAGGGCGGTCCTCTTCAAGGGTGTCAACCGGCACGAGTGGCACCCGGAGAAGGGCCGCGCCCTCGACCTGGAGACCATGCGCGAGGACGTGCTGCTGATGAAGCGGCACAACATCAACGCCGTGCGCACCTCGCACTATCCGCCGCACCCGGACTTCCTGGACCTGTGCGACGAGTACGGCCTGTGGGTGATCGACGAGTGCGACCTGGAGACCCACGGCTTCACCGAGCAGGCCTGGCGGGACAACCCGGTCGACGACGACCGCTGGACCCCGGCCCTGCTCGACCGGGCCGCCCGGATGGTCGAGCGGGACAAGAACCACCCGTCGGTGGTGATCTGGTCGCTGGGCAACGAGGCCGGCACCGGACGGGGCCTGACCGCCATGGCCGAGTGGATCCACGGCCGGGACTCCTCGCGCCTGGTGCACTACGAGGGTGACATCGACTGCCGTGACACCGATGTGTACTCACGGATGTACGCCGACCACGCCGAGGTCGAGCGGATCGGCCAGGGCCTGGACGGCGGCACCCACAAGCGCCGTCAACTCCCCTCCATCCTCTGCGAGTACGGCCACGCCATGGGCAACGGCCCCGGCGGCCTCGCCGACTACCAGCGGATCTTCGAGTCGTACGACCGGCTCCAGGGCGGCTTCATCTGGGAGTGGATCGACCACGGCATCAAGGACGACCGCTACGAGTACGCGTACGGCGGTGACTTCGGCGAGGAACTGCACGACGGGAACTTCGTCTGCGACGGACTGGTCTTCCCCGACCGGCGGCCCTCCCCCGGCCTCGTCGAGTACAAGAAGGTGATCGAGCCCGTCGGCATCGAGGGCGACGGCACCACGCTACGGGTCACCAACAAGCAGGACTTCGCCGATCTTTCCGCGCTGGCCTTCGAGTGGTCGTACCAGGTCGACGGCGAGACAATCGAGTCGGGCAGCCTGGCCGTGCCGGCGCTGGCGCCCGGCGAGTCTGCGGACGTCAAGCTGCCGGAGCCGCCCGCCGCCACGGGCGGTGGCGAGACCGGATGGACGGTACGGGCGCGACTGGCGGCCGACACCGCCTGGGGACCACAGGGACATGTCGTGGCCTGGGGGCAACTCCCCGTCTCCGCACGGCAGTCGCCGCCGTTCGCCGCGACCGTCGGGCCGGTGTCCGGCGAGGGGCTGATCACGCTCGGACCGGCCGTCTTCGACGCCCGCAGCGGCGCGCTGCGGAGCATCGGCCCGGTGGACGTGACCGGTCTGCGGCTGGATGTCTGGCGGGCGACCACCGACAACGACGACGGCGCCGCCTGGCAGAGCGACGTCCGCTACGCCGCGCTGTGGCGCAAGTTCGGTCTGCACCGGATGCGGCACCGCCTGGACGCGGTGGAGCCGGCCGGGGACACGCTGACCGTGCGCACCCGGGTGGCCCCCGCCGCCTGGGAGTTCGGGCTGGCGACGGTCTACCGCTGGACCTCGGACGGCGACCGCCTCAGGCTCACCGTCTCCGTGTCCCCCGACGGCGACTGGACGGTTCCGCTGCCCCGGCTCGGCATCCGCTTCGGGCTGTCGTCGGCCGACCGTGTGCGGTGGTTCGGCGGCGGGCCCGAGGAGGCCTACCCGGACACGAAGTCGGCCTCCCTGGTCAGCCGTTGGGAGTCGACTGTGGACGACTTGCAGACTCCGTACGTCCGTCCGCAGGAGAACGGCGCCCGCGCGGACGTCCGTTGGGCGGAGATCGGCGGCCTGCGGATCGAGGGCGACCCGGAGTTCTGGTTCACGGCCCGCCGCTGGAGCACCGAACAGCTGGACGCGGCCGCCCACCGCACGGACCTCACCCCGGGCGACACGGTGTGGGTCAACCTGGACCACGGCCAGCACGGCATCGGCTCGCAGTCCTGCGGTCCCGGCGTCCTGCCGCAGTACCAACTGCACGCCGGACCGGCGGAGTTCTCCTTCGTCTTCTCCGACATCGGCTGAACCGTACGAGCGCGAAGGCCCCGGACCCCGCTTGGTCCGGGGCCTTCGCGCGGCTCAGCCGCCGTGCACGGCGCTCCCGCAGCGGTACAGCGTGTACGGCGAGATGCGCACCGGCGAGCAGTGGCCGACGGCCCAGCGCACGAGGGCCCGGTCCGGTGTGTCGGCACCCCGGGCCCTTCGGACCCCTCGTACGTTCCCGGTGTTCCCGGCTTTCCCCGCTTTTCCGGCTTTTCCGGCTCGGTGGGCGAGGTCGGTGGAGGCCAGCACCACGTAGCGGAGCCGGCCGGTGTCGATCAGGTGGTGGAAGGCCGTGGCCGACGGGTAGGGCACCTGGGTGGTGAAGCCGCCCAGCGGCAGGATCGACGCGTTGTCCGAGAGGATGTAGGGCGCCGCCATCTGCCAGCGGGGTACGGCGGCCAGGTAGCGGGCGCCGTCGCGGTGGGCGTCGAGGTAGGCGAGGACGCGCTGCTGGGCCGGGTCCAGGGCGTTGGCGGGGTTGCGGGTGGGGGTGCTGGTCGGGCCGATCTTGCCGAAGCCGCCGGGCTGGTTGTAGCGCAGGGACATCGCGGACGCGGACCACACGGTGGGGGCGACCAGGACGGCGGCGAGGGCGACGGCAAGGGCGGTCCTGCGCGGACGCGACCCGCCGACGCTGAACACGACCAGCGCCGGCAGGGCCAGGGCCACGGCGACGGCGACCGACCAGGCGAAGAAGCGCGGGTAGTGCAGGGTGAGGGCCGCGCACCAGGCGACGTTGACGGCGAGTACCGCGCACAGCACGATGCGCCGCCGGACCCGGGTCACGGCCGCCGCGGCCAGGGCCGACAGGCCGACCGCCACCACACCCATGTAGTAGGTGTGTCCGGTCACGCTGCCGAAGCTGAAGACCAGGAAGAACGTGACCAGCCAGACACCCCACAGCAGGTACCCGGCCAGGATCGGGTCGGTGCGCGGCACCCGGCGGCGCCACAGCATCAGCGCTCCCGCCGCCAGGCCCAGGGCCGCCAGCGGGTACAGCCAGCCCGTCTGGGTGGCGAGCCCGGGGCTGAACATCTTCCAGACGCTGTCCCCCATGCCCGGCGTGCCGTGCCCGTGTCCGTGCCCTGCGGCCTGGTCGGTGACGATACTTCCGGTGCCGGCCGCGTCGACGCCCAGCGCGTGGAAGCGGGTCAGGAAGTTGTAGCCGACGACCAGGGCGAACGGCGAGTTGTTGGTCGTGCCGTCGAGGTAGGGGCGGGCCGTGGCGGGGGTGAGGCCGGCGACCAGCATCCAGGACAGGGACACCGTCAGCATGACCGCGCCGGACACGGCGAGGTCCCGGATCCGGCGGCGCAGGGTGGTGGGCGCGGCCACCAGATAGGTCACGGCCAGCGCGGGCAGCACCGCCCACGCCTCCAGCATCTTGCACTGGAAAGCCACCCCGACCCAGACACCCGCCAGCACCAGGGTGCGCAACCGGGCGCGGGCGGTGGCCCGTTGGGTGGCCTCGGCGGCCAGCAGCAACAGCAGGACGAACGGCGCGTCCTCGGTCACCGAACGGCCCAGGCCCACGGTCACCGGGGTGAGTGTGAGGAAGGCGGCGGCCAGCAGCCCGGCCGGGACGCCCGCCCAGCGCCGTACCACCACGTGCAGCAGGACCACCGAGGCCACGCCCTCCAGTGCCTGCGGGATCACCAGGGACCACGGGTGGAAGCCGAAGACCAGCGCCGACAGGGCCTGCGGCCACAGGAAGCCGGGCAGCTTGTCCAGGGTGATGGAGTTCGCCGGGTCGAAGGAGCCGTAGAGGAAGGCCACCGGGTTGTCGGTCATGCTGCGGACCGCGCTGGCGTAGAAGGCGTGGTAGGCGCTGTGCCAGATGCCCCAGCAGAAGAACAGCGCGGCGACGGCGGCGATACCGGCGAGGAGCGGGCGCTCGTAGCGCTCGGTCCGAGTCCGCGCCGGGGGCGGTGGCCCCTCGACGCGGACATGCGGCTCGGCGCTGACAGGGCTCGGCATCGGGGACGGCCTCCAGGACTCCCGGGTATCCAGGACTTCCAGAACGCCCCGGACTTCTACGACCTGTAGGACGACTGGACTTCCACGAATGTCACTTCCGGAATGCCAAGGAACATTCAGGATCTTCGTGAGTGTGGGTCGTGAAAACTGTAAGAATCCTGAATCCCGCCTGTGTCTCACCGGCCTCTCACCGCATGCTCACCCGCGGCACAACGGCTCGACGGGCCGGGGGACAGCCGGCGCGACGGACCGCCGGCTCAGCGGGCCGGCCGCCCGGCGTGCTGGGCCGCGAGGCGCACCGGCGCGTTCTGGGCGCCGTAGCCGCGGTACCCGGGATCCCGCTCGACCAGCTCGAAGAACACCCTGCCGACCGTCCGTGTGTAGCAGTGCCGGAAGACCCCGCCCGCGTCCCGGTCGTAGAGGATGCCGAGTTCGCGGTACGTCTCCAGCTCACCGTCGGCGAACTCGTGGCGGGCGGCCAGGTCGTCGTAGTAGTTGGCGGGGATGGGCAGCAGGGTGCCGCCGGCCGCGCGGAAGGCACGGGCCGCGGTGACCACGTCGCCGGTGGCGAGGGCGATGTGCTGGGCGTGCAGGGTGTCGTCGGTCGGGGCGGCGCCGACACCGAGGGCGATCCGGACGCTGCCGTCGGCGTTGGTGACGGCACGGGAGCGCTGCAGCCCGTAGGGGTCGGCGACGTCGACGCTGTCCTGGGCGTGCAGGCCGAGGACGCTGCGGTGGAAGAGGGCCGCCTCGTCGTACTGGTGCCAGGGCTGGGTGAGCGCGAGGTGGTCGATGTGCGCCGGGCCGGGCGCGGGGGTGTGCGGCACTTCGGTGAAGTCGGCTCGCCAGTCGGGGAGTTCGGGTCGACGGGCGGTGGCGCAGAAGAAGAGTTCCGTGCCGTCGGGTGCGGCCACCGCGTCGAGCGGGGCGTCCTCGGGGGCGCGGCGTCGGGGCAGCACGGGGGCGAGCAGGGCCTCGGCACGACGGGCGGCGGCCCGCGGATCCGGCGACTCCAGTCCGATCGCGGCGAGCCCGGTGCCGTCGCGGCGGGCGGCGGGACCGGTGTTGACCAGGATCCGGGCCTCGCCCCGCTCCCAGAGGTCGACGGGCTTGCTCCGATGGCGGGCGGTCCGGGTCAGGCCGAGGGCGCCGAGCAGCGCCGCGACGGGTTCGGCGTCCGGGGTGACGAGCTCGGCGAACGCGACTCCCGTCGGCACGACCGGCGCAGGCAACTCCCCCACACCGACGGCCTCTTGGAGCACCAGCAGCGAACGGTGCGCGTCGACGGCGGTCGGCCCGGCCTCGGCCTGCCGGAAGACGTCGTTGAAGACTTCGAGCGAGAACGGCCCGGCGTACCCCGTACGCAGCACGTGCCGCACCAGCCCGGCGACATCGAACCCGCCCTGCCCCGGGAAGCACCGGTGGTGACGGCTCCACTGGAGGACGTCCATGGCGAGCAACGGGGCGTCGGCCAGCTGGAGGAAGAAGATCTTCTCTCCGGGTATGTCCTCGATGCCCTTGGGGTCGGACCCCCGGGAGAGGATGTGAAAGCTGTCGAGACAGGTCCCGAGGGCGGAGTGACCGGCCGCCTCGACGATCCGCCAGGCATGGTCGTACGTACTCACATGCCGACCCCACGCGAGCGCCTCGTAGGCGACTCGGATGCCGAACTCGCCTGCCAGATCGGCCAGTCGGGACAGCTGCTCGGCGGCGAGACCGTCGTCGTCGATCGCGAGCGGGGAGACGGAGGAACAGACGAGGACGGTGTCGGCGCCGAGTTCCTGCATCAGCGAGAACTTGTGCCGCGCCCTGCGAAGGTTGCGCCCGAACTCGTCCTCCGGCACGGCTTCGATGTCCCGCATCGGCTGATAGAGATCGATACTGAGCCCGAGATCAGCACAGCGCGAACGAATCTCACGGGGCGACAACGGACTCGCCAGCAGATCGTTCTCGAAGATCTCGACCCCGTCGAACCCGGCCCGGGAGGCGGCGGTGAGCTTCTCGGTGAGGGACCCACTGAGCGAAACGGTGGCGATGGAAGTACGCATGACCTTTTTCCTTACGTGCACTACAGCGCCCCGTCAGGGGCGCGGGGCTGTATCGATTTGCGGCTACCGCCGCGTGGGCGCGACCAGCCACAACCGGCCCGCACCGGTCACACGACCTGACCCGCCGAGCTCTCCGCCAACGCCGCTATGTCGGTCAGCATCCGCGCACTGTCCGGCTCCCGCCCCGTGAACAACCGAAACGCATCCGCAGCCTGGAACACGGCCATACCGCCCCCGTCCAGCACCGCGCACCCCAACGCCCCTGCGGTCCGCACCAGTTCCGTCTCCAGCGGCCGGTACACCACCTCGGCCACCCACAGCCCGGCATGCAGCAGCTCCGCAGGCAACGGCAGCCCCGGATGCGCGGCCATCCCCGTCGGCGTCGCATGCACCAGCCCGTCGGCGCCCGCGAGCAACGCCGGCAACCGGTCCGGCGTCACGGCGACCGCGCGCCCCGCGCCGAAGTGCCGGTTCAGGGAGCCCGCGAGATCCGCGGCCCGGTCGGCGAGCGCGTCCACGACGGTGACCCGCTCCGCCCCCAGCGTGAGCGTCGCATGCGCCACCGCGGCCCCCGCGCCCCCGGCACCGAGCTGTACGACCCGCTCCAGCGGAGCGTCCCGCAGCCCGCGCGCGAACGACGCCGCGAACCCGGTCACGTCCGTGTTGTGGCCGACGGCCCGCCCGCCCTCCTCGAAGACGACCGTGTTGACCGCACCGAGCGCCTCGGCCTGCGGGGCGAGCGCGTCCAGGTGCTCGATGACCAGCTGCTTGCACGGATGCGTGATGTTCAGCCCGTCGAAGCCGAGATCCCGCGCCGCCCGGACCAGATCGCCCACGGCCTCCGGCGCCAGGCCGAGCACGTCGATGTCGATCAGCCGGTACAGGTACCGCAGCCCCTGCCGGTCGGCCTCGCGCTCGTGCAGGGCCGGGCTGAGCGACGGGCCGATGCCGGAGCCGATCAGTCCGACGAGATACGAGTCCTTGGCCACGTGGCCCTCCCGAGCGGCATCGCTAATGTACGAACTAGTACGTTAGCTATAACACCGGAGACCGTGACAAGGGAAGACCTCTCCGAGAACTCCTCCGGCAGGGGCTTCTAGAATCTCCGCACCGGCCACCCCTGCGAAGGCACCCGATAGGAACCCGATGACCAGCGTCGACGAACCGGCACAGACCAACGGACGGATCCGTGACGCCGCCCGCACCCAGGCCGAGATCCTCGACGTGGCCACGCGGGAGTTCGCGCGGGCCGGTTACGACGGTGCACGCGTGGACGAGATCGCGGCCCGCACCCGCACCACGAAGCGGATGATCTACTACTACTTCGGCGGCAAGGAGCAGCTGTTCACGGCGGTGCTGGAGCGCGCGTACGGCGTGATCCGGGAGGCCGAGCAGCAGCTGGACGTGGAGCATCTGGACCCGGTCGCGGCGATCCGCCGGCTCGCGGAGCTGACCTTCGACCACCACGAGCAGCACCCGGACTTCATCCGCCTGGTCAGCATCGAGAACATCCACGGCGCCGAGCACATAGCGGCCTCGGAGAAGCTGGGCCGGATCGGCTCCCCGGCCCTTGAGGTGATCCGCCGGATTCTCGGCCAGGGCCAGGAGTCCGGCCTGTTCACGGCCGATGTCGACGCCGTCGACCTGCACGCGATGATCAGCTCGTTCTGCTTCTTCCGGGTGGCGAACCGGGCGACCTTCGGCGCCCTGTTCGGCCGCGACCTGGTGGCCCCGGCACAGCGCGAGCACTACCGGACGATGCTCGGCGACATGGTGATCGCCTACCTCACCGCGGAGCGTGCGGCGGACTGACCGCCGCGCCGGGGCTTCCGGCGCGACCTCTTGACAGCGGGGAAACGCGGGCGCAACATCCGTACCCATCGCGACTAACTACCCAGTGGGTTAATTAGCACCGGCCTCTGGTCCGCCGACCCCGTCATCCCTGGGATCCGGCCTTCTCCCCCGCCGCTCACTCCGCCTACGTTGGAGTTCCCCGAAGGAGCACCGCCGTGTCCGTCCCCGCTCAGTCCGCCGCCACCGCCGTTCCACCCGGTGGCCAGCCGAGGAAGGCCGCGCTGGCCGCCTGGATCGGCAGCGCCCTGGAGTACTACGACTTCTTCATCTACGGCAGCGCCGCCGCGCTGGTCTTCCCGAAGGTCTTCTTCGACGATTCGGACCCGGCCAACGCGACCCTGCTCTCGCTGGCCACCTTCGGTGTCGCATACGCGGCGCGGCCGGTCGGCGCGTTGTTCCTCGGGCACTTCGGGGACCGGATCGGCCGCAAGAAGATCATGGTCTTCACGCTGGTCCTGATGGGTCTGTCGACGTTCCTGATCGGCTGTCTGCCCACCCGTGCCCAGGTGGGCGGCCTCGCCCCGGTGCTGCTGGTGCTGTGCCGGGTGCTGCAGGGGATCTCGGCGGCCGGTGAGCAGGCCAGCGCCAGTTCGATGAGCCTGGAACACGCGCCGCCGGACCGGCGCGGCTTCTTCACCAGTTTCACGCTCGGCGGCACCCAGGGCGGTCAGCTGATCGCCACCCTCGTGTTCATCGCGGTCTCGCAGCTGCCCGAGGACCAACTGCTGTCCTGGGGCTGGCGGGTGCCGTTCTGGCTGAGCGTGGTGGTGGCCGTGGCCGGCTGGGTGATCCGGCGCAAACTCCAGGAGACCCCGGCCTTCGCCCAGCACGCGGCCGGCGAGGGTGTCGTACGGCTGCCGCTGGTGACACTGCTGCGGCACCACTGGGCGGATGTGCTGCGGGTGGTCGGGGGCGCGCTGATCGCCTCGGTGAGCACGATCTTCACGGTGTGGGCGCTGGCGTACGCGACGAGCGACTCGGTCGGGATGTCCAAGACGTCGATGCTGTGGGTGGGCGCGCTGGCGAACCTGGTGGCGCTGGGCGCGATCCCGGCGTGGGCGACGCTGTCGGACCGGATCGGCCGGCGCCCGGTGTACCTGATCGGCGCGGTGGGCAGCGCGGTGGCGATGTTCGGCTACCTGTGGGCGATCTCCACCGGCTCCTACCCGCTGATCATGCTGCTCGGTGTGGTCGCCTTCGGTGTCGTCTACAGCGCGGCGAACGGCGTCTGGCCGTCGTTCTACGGCGAGATGTTCTCGACCCGGGTACGGCTGTCGGGCATGGCGATCGGCACCCAGATCGGCTTCGCGGTCGCCGGGTTCGCGGTGACGTTCGCGGCGCAGATCGCGGGTCCGGGCGGTGCCGACTGGTCGGCGGTGGCCCTGTTCACGGCCGCGCTGTGCGTGCCGCCGGTGATCGCCGCGCTGACGGCACGGGAGACCCACGCGGTGCCGACCGAACTGCTCG
Source organism: Streptomyces sp. NPDC101234 (assembly GCF_044767525.1). Taxonomy (NCBI): domain Bacteria; kingdom Bacillati; phylum Actinomycetota; class Actinomycetes; order Kitasatosporales; family Streptomycetaceae; genus Streptomyces; species Streptomyces sp. NPDC101234. The sequence continues at coordinate 278,203 of NZ_JBIWOA010000011.1, forward strand.
GCGAGCGGCCGGGGGCGCAGGCGGCACGGCCGGAGGCGGTGTCGGCCTGAGTCCCGCATACGGATTTCCCGGAGCCGACGGGCTGCGGGAAACCCGCTGTCCTCAGCCGGACACCAGCAGCTCCGTCCAGTCCTTCGCCACCCGGTCCAGCGAGAACCCCTCGCGCACCTGCCCGCGGGCCGCTTCCCCGGCCGCCCGCCAGTCCTCCTGCTCGGCGAGCCCGGCGATCGCCTCGGCCATCGCCTCGGGGGTGCCGTGGATCCAGCGCCGGTCGTAGATCTCGTCCGCGCCCGGCCACGGCAGCAGCGCGGGTACGGCCCCTGAGGCCATGCCCTCGGCCGGGGCGAGGTGGAAGCTCTCGTCGTCGCTGGTGGACAGCACATGGCCGACGCGGCGCAGCCAGCCCGGCACGTCAGGGCCGAACCGGTCGAAGACCACGGCCCCTTCGAGCAGTGGCGAGGTCTGCATCCGGCGCAGGATCTCCTCGTAGTGTGCGCGTTCCTCGGGCTTGTTCCAGATCCACCAGTACTCCCACGGCGGCTTGGACTTGACCGAGAGATGCCAGCGCCGGTCATGGGCGCGGAGCGCTTCGAGGACGTCGAGGCCGAGGTCGAGGCGCTTGCGGCTGGGCGCGACGCCGATCATGCCGAGGCGGTGGCGGGCGCCGGGCGCCTTGGGCCGGTCGAACTGGTCGACGTCGACCCAGTTCCCGATCGTGGTGATCTTCGCGGCGGGCCAGCCGGTGCGCTCGTGGGCGCTGCGGGCGTAGTAGGGGCTGACGCACACCACCCGGTCGACGGCGTCGATGTCGACCTGCCGGGGATAGCCGGCGTCGAGTTCGAAGCGGTGCAGGCGGACGATCAGCCTGCTGCCGCGCCGCTTGTGGCGGCTGTACCAGACGGCCGCCGGGCCGCACCACTCGACGACCACCACATCGGCCCAGCCGGCGAGTTCACGGCTCGCGGCCGGATCGTGCCGGGCGAGCGCGGACCACTCGTCGACCCGGACCTCCAGGCCGGGCAGTGCGCGGAAGTGGTCGAGCAGCCGGGTGAGGAACTTCAGGTCGTGGCCGGCGACCCCGACCCGCAGCGGACGCGCGCGGGTGGTGACGGCGGCGGGTGCGGCGGGGAAGGCGCGGTCGAGGTGGGCGCGCCAGCGGGTCGCGGCGGCCTCCATGGTGTACTTCCGGGCGGCCGCCGCGCACCGGTCGGCGGCGAGCTGTCTGGCCCCGGGGTCGTGTACGGCCAGGGCGACGGCGTCCGCCGCGTCGGAGAGGGTCGCGCCGCCCGGTACGAACAGCGGGTAGTCGCCGCCGAGCAACGCCTCGTGCGCCGGAGTGCGGTTGAGGACGACCGGCAGACCGAGGACACCGAACTCCAGCACCTTGGTGGAGAGTTCGAGGCTGGCGTCGAGGGAGGCATCGCGCCAGCCGAGGCCGAGGTCGCAGTCGGCGGCGATGCGCATGGCCTCCTCGCGCGGCACACCGCCGTGGTGGACGACCTCGGGGGTGGTGCGCAGCGCCTCGGCCATGGCCGTCTCGAAGCCGGGGTGCGCGGCATCCTGGTGGATCTTGTCGCCGACGGTGTGGAGTTCGGTGCGCACCCCGCGTTCGGCGAGCAGCGCGGGCAGCCGGGTCATGGGCAGGGTGTTCCAGCGGGGTGCGAACTTGCCGGTGTAGACGAGACGCAGGGGATCGTGCGGGCCGTTCCGCTCCGGGACCGGGAAGCCGGGTTCGGGTACGGCCGGCGGGCTGAGCACGGACCGGCCGCAGGCCTCCGGGACCCAGGCCTCCAGGAAGCAGCGCAACTCCTCGGTCTGGCAAAGGAGTTGCCGGGAGGCGGTGGCGATGCGGGCGAGGTCGGTGCGGGCCTCCTCGGTCATCTCGGCCGGGGACTGCGGGATGTCGGTGAGGTAGGCCCAGATCCGGCCCTCGAAGGCGCCGTCGGCGACGACCTGGCGTACCAGCCTGCGGCCGCGCAGCACCAGGAGGTCGCAGGGCTCCGCCGCATCGAGGCGGGCCAGCAACTGCGAGGCCTGGAGGGGCGAGAGCGGGTGGGCGCCCTGGCCCGGGACGAGGTGTTCCTCGTAGGGGCGCACCACCGTGACGCCGGGCAGTCCGGCCAGCGGGTCGGTCAACCTCCCTGTCGCCACCGGGGCCTTGAGGACGAGACGGGTCCGGCAGCCCGCCCGGGACAGCACCTGGACCGTCGACTGGGCCCAGACGGCGGAGCCGTCGATGAGGTTGAGGTCGACGTCGCCGTAGACGAGCGCCCTGAGGGTGCGGGTCATGACGGCTCCTTTCCACGCACGGCGAACAGGCGGTGCCCGGCGCGTGACCAGGTGTCCGGCGGGGCACCGGAGTCGAGCAGGGACCGGCGTACGAGCAGGGGGCGCAGGGTCGGTACGAAGGCGTAGTCGTCGGCGGCCGGGGTGAGGCCCACCGCGTCCGCGCCCGAGAACTCCTGGGCACAGAGCAGGTCGAGCAGCAGGGTGTCCGGGCGGTCCTCGGTCAGGTCCGCCCAGTCGGCGACCCAGGGGGCGGTGGGCGGTCCGGCGTGGACGGTTACCGAAGCGGCGGTGAGTTCGTCGAGGGCGAGGCCCCCGGGGTCGGCGACGACCACCTCGGCGGGCCGGTGCTGCTGGCCGAGGGTCTGGGCGACGAGCCGGGCGACGTCGGTCGCGTCCCGGGGCGCGGCCAGTACGGCGACCCGGCGGGCGTCCAACGGGTCGGGGGCGCCCGCCAGTTCGGCGAGCAGGGCCAGCCGTACCCGGGTGCTGTCCTGCTGGAAGACGTCCCGGATCCGGTCCCGGCCGTCGGTGACGGGGTCCAGCCGGGCGAGCCGTACCCCGGTGTCGCCGTCGAGGACGGCGTCCCACGGAAGTAGGGAGAGACCGGGGGCGCACGTTGCCGGGCCGTCCCGCCACAGCACGGCCGTACGGCCCGACGCCCGTGCCTGGCCGATCAGTTCGGCGAGCGTGCGGTCCAGGTCGGGGGCGAGCCCGGTGCCGGTGAGCGCCCAGGGGCCGTGCTCGTCCGTGCACGCACTGAGCTGGACGAGGAAGACGTCCGGGTCGGTGCGTTCGACCAGCAGCCGTCCGTCGTGCGGCAGTACACGGCTCACCACAGCGTCCGCCGCGAAGTCCTCGGCGGTGCGGTCGGTCAGCACTCCGGTGATCACCAGCCGGTCCCGGGGCGCCACGGACAGGGCGCGGTGGGAGAGGTGGAAGCGGTCGTCGGCCCCCGTCTCCGGGGCGGGGGCGGCGGCTGGGGAGCCTGAGGTCCGCCCCTTGCCGCCGTTCCGTCGCCGCCACAGCCCGTACAGTTCCCTGGGCAGCCGGACCGCGCCGCGCCGCGGCGAACGGGCAGCCGACACCAGCGCCTTGCCCACCCGCAGCGAGGTGGAGCCCTCCAGCATGGCCACCCTTGTCTCAAGGACGTCGACCCTGTCCCGGGCCCCGCGCAGGGCGGCCGCCAGCTGGTCCTTGTCGCGTACGGCGACAGCCAGGCGCTCGGCGAGACCGTCCTCGCGGGCGGTCTCCAGGGCGCGGGCGGTCTCCTCGGTGGCGCGTTCCAGGTCGATCAGCCGGGCCCGCTGGGAGCGGGAGACGAAGTCGGCGAGGACGTACTCGTCGGCGATCCTGAGGGCGGTGGCGAAACCGTCGGCCGGCAGCGGGCGGCCGAACCAGTCGTGAGGCGGCAGGAGTTCCTCGGTGCATGCGAACACCGCGCCGGCGTGCAGATGCGTGTAGCCGAGCGAGGCTGCGTGCAGCACCTGGCAGCGGTGGGCCACCAGGGCGTCGAGGAGGCGGTGGTAGGGCAGGTCGGTCCCGGGGTGGCCGAAGACGATCAGGCCGCGGCCGCCGGGCCGCATGCGTTCCAGCGCGGCGAGACAGTCCGCCTCGTCGCCGTGCAGGGCGGGGTCGGGGCCGTGGCAGAGGAGCAGCAACTCCCCTTCACCGACGGGCTGTTCGTGCCTGGTCGGCGTGACGCCCGGCGGGAGGTGCAGATACGGGTCGAGACGCAGGCTGCCGCTCGTCGCGTCCACGACGGAGGTGACCTCGTCCAGGTGCGGGTGGAGCAGATCGGTCAGACGCATCAGCGGGTCCTCGTGAAGACATGGAAGCCGACCCGGTTCTCGCGGAAGCCGTAGGGTCGGAAGAGGGTGTGGCCCAGGCCGAGGGGCTCAAGTTCCCTGCGGTAGGCGGCTGTGGGGCGGTGCAGGATGTAGTCGCCGCGCGGCACCGGCTCCTGGGTGTCCTCGTCGGTGACGATCAGCCGGCCGGTGATCCGGACGAGGGAGGCGAGGTTGCGCAGGCTCGCCGCCCACTCCGCGTCGTCCAGGACGTGGAAGAGGACGTCCACGCAGAGCACGACGTCGTAGAGCCAGGGGCTGCGCCACTCGTCGAGGGCGGAGACGTCGTAGCGGGGGCCGCCGCCCTCGGCGCGGGCGTGGGTGACGGCCTCCTCGCTGGCGTCGAAGGCGTCGACGTGGTGGCCGCAGCGGACGAGGGAGCGGGCGAAGTGCCCCTTGCCGCAGCCCGCGTCGAGCACGAACAGCGGGGAGGCGGGGCTGGACAGGTCGCCGATCAGGGTGAGGAGCCGGCCGAGCCGTACCGCGTAGAAGATCTCGTTGCCGGGGCGGTCCAGGCCGATGTGGCCGCCGGAGGCGAGGTCGTCGCCTTCGCGGTGCCGGGTGTCCCAGTAGGTACGGGGGGCGTCGTAGGTGTGGGTGGTGTCGTGGGCGCGGGGTGGTCCGTGGAGGCGCGGGGCGTCGTCGGCGGGTGCTGCGCCATAGGCGCGCGGGGCATCACGGGGGCGCGGGGCTTCGCCGGCGCGTGCGGTGTCGTAGGTGCGCGGGGCTTCAGAGGCGCGCGGGGCGTCAGTCATGGCGCTCCAGCCACTCGGTGAGCACACCGGCGATGCGGGGACCGGCCTTGCCGTCCCACAGCGGCGGCCCGTCGGGGTCGGGCGCGGCCCGGCCGTCCAGGACCTTGCGCAGGGCGGGGACGAGTTCGCCGTGCCGGACCAGGCGGTTGGTGCCGTGGGTGACGGTGACCGGGCGTTCGGTCGTGGTGCGCAGCGTCAGACAGGGGACGCCGAGCACGGTGGTCTCCTCCTGGACCCCGCCCGAGTCGGTGATCACGGCGGCGGCCCCGCGGACCAGGCCCATGAACTCGACGTAGCCGAGCGGTTCGAGGAGGTGGATACCGGGTGCGTCGGCGAGGCCCGCCCTGCGCAGTGCCTCCCGGCCGCGCGGGTGCAGCGGCACGGCGAGGTCGAGGTGGGTCGCGGCCTCGGTGAGGGCGCGGGCGGCGGCCGCGGCCGCCTCGGGGTCGTCGACGTTGGCCGGACGGTGCAGGGTGACCACGCCGTACCGCTCGGGCAGTCCATGGGCGGTGCGGGCGGCGGCCGGGTCGAAATGCTCCAGATGGGTGAGCAGGGTGTCGATCATGGGGTTGCCAACGAAGTGCACCCGGGCCGGGTCGACTCCCTCACGGGCGAGGTGGCCGACGGCTTCGGGGCTGGTGGCGAAGAGCAGCTCGGCCAGCTGGTCGACCAGGCGCCGGTTGACCTCCTCAGGCATCGCCATGTCGAAGCTGCGCAGCCCGGCCTCGACATGGGCCACCGGGATGCCGAGCTTGGCGGCGACCAGGGCCGCGGCCAGCGTGGAGTTCACATCGCCGTACACGACGACCAGGGCCGGGGCGCGGGCGAGCAGCTCGCCCTCCAGGGCCACCAGCAGGTCGGCGGTCTGCCGGGCGTGGCTGCCGGAGCCGACGCCGAGGTCGGTGTCGGGGGCGGGCAGGCCCAGCTCCCGGAAGAAGACGCGCGACATCCGTTCGTCGTAGTGCTGACCGGTGTGCACCAGGACCTGGTCGTGCCCGCTCGCGCGCAGTGCGGCGACGACGGGCGCGGCCTTCACGAAGTTCGGTCTGGTCCCTACGACGTGGAGTACGCGGCCGTTCATGTCGTACGTTCTCCGCTCTGTCGGCCTACCTTGGCGACATGGCCCGACGTCCGTCCCGGCACCAGCCGCGTCGCATCCCCCGTGCACTCAGCTTGGCCGCATCGGTCGCATGGGGCGAGTTGCGGCACGACCCCACGCGGGCCGCGCTGCTCGGCGTGCGGCTGCTGCCGGGGCGGGTGCGGCGCGGGCTGGAAGGCGTCGAGCGGCGGCTCGCCGCCCGGGCCCGTACGGCCGGACCGGCCGCCGCGCCGTCCGCGGCCCGGGTCCCGGCGCCCGCCGGGCGGTCCGTGCGGCCCGAGCCGGGCCGGGTGCTCCATGTGGTCACCAACGGGCTGCCGTTCAAGCACGCCGGTTACACCGTGCGCACCCAGGCCCTCGCCGAGGCGCAGCGGGCGGCCGGGCTCGATCCGCACGTGGTGACCCGGATCGGGTTCCCGGTGGCGCAGGGCGTCCTGGACGCCCGTCCGTTGCAGATCGTGAACGGGGTGCCGCAGCACCGGCTGCTGCCGCCCGTACTGCCGTACGGGCAGGGCGCGGCGCTCGCCCGCAACGCCGAACTGGCCGGACGCCTGGTGGAGCGGCTGCGGCCGGCCGTGCTGCACGCGGCCACCGACCACGCCAACGGGCGGGTGGCGCTGGCCCTGCGGGAGACCTACGGGCTGCCCGTGGTCTACGAGGTGCGGGGCTTTCTGGAGGAGACCTGGCTGACCCAGGCGACGGGGCGCGGCCCGGACGACGAGACGTACCGCGCCCGGCGCGCCCTGGAGACGTACTGCATGCGCCGGGCCGATCTGGTGCTGACGCTGGGCACGGCGATGAAGGCCGAGATCGTGGGCCGCGGGGTGCCCGAGGAGCGGGTCCTGATCGTGCCCAACGCGGTCGACGACTCCTTCCTCGCCCCGCCCCCGGACGGGGCGGAACTGCGCACCCGGCTCGGCATCGCGGCCGACGACTATGTGGTGGGCACCGTGAGCAGCCTTACTCCACACGAGGGAATCGCCACATTGCTCCATGCGGGTGCCGAACTGCGCCGTCGGGGTGTCCCGCTGCGGCTGCTGATCGTCGGTGAGGGACCCGAGCGCGCGGCGCTCCAGGCGCTCGCCGGACGGCTCGGTCTCGACGACGGCACCGCGCTCTTCACCGGCCGGGTGCCGCACCGCCAAGTGCGCTCCTACCACGCCGTTCTGGACGTCTTCGCGGTGCCGCGCACCGACGAACGGGTCTGCCGTCTGGTCACCCCGCTCAAGCCGGTCGAAGCGATGGCGAGCGGCCTTCCCGTGGCGGCCAGTGATCTCACAGCCCTACGGGAACTCGTGCAACCCGAGGTGAACGGACGCCTCATCACTCCTGAATGCCCACGGGCTTGGGCAGAAGCTCTCGAAGTATTGCTCTACAGTCGAAAACGGCGGCATGAATGGGGAGCGTCCGCCCGCGCTCTGGTAGCGCGTGACCGCACCTGGAAAAGGGTCGCTGCCACGACCCGGGAGGCGTATCGCGCTCTCGGATGTGTCTGAGGCCCCTCGCCCGGAACCGTGTCCTCCGGGCCCTTCGGATCCGTACGGCGTCTGCCGTCGAGGGCGGAGTGAATCCCTATGCAGGTCGAAAAGGCCGTACCGCTCGGGGAATTGAGCGAATCGCTCGGGGACGAACAACAGATCGACGGCTTCGAGCTGGCCGTCATCGGGCTGGGTTACGTCGGGCTTCCGCTCGCGCGGGAGGCATCGGCGGTGGGCCTGAGAGTGGCGGGGCTCGACCTGGACCCACGGGTCGTCGAGGGCCTCAACGCCGGGCACTCCCATGTGGGCGACGTGTCCGACGAGGACGTCGCCCGGATGCGGGCGGCCGGGTTCACCGCGTACACGGACAGCGCCTGTCTGACCCGTGCGCAGACGATCGTGATCTGTGTGCCGACCCCGCTCGGCGAGGACGGCGGCCCCGACCTGCGCGCGGTGACCTCCGCCACGACGACGGTGGCGGGCGGACTGCGCCCCGGACGGCTCGTCGTCCTCGAGTCGACCACCTATCCCGGCACCACCGAGGAAGTGGTCAAACCACTCCTGGAGGAGTCGGGGCTGCGGGCCGGCGCGGACTTCGCGCTGGCCTTCTCACCGGAGCGCATCGACCCCGGCAACACCACACACGGGCTGCGCGGGACACCGAAGGTGGTCGGCGGCTGGACCCCGGCCTGCGCGGCCCGCGCGGCGGCCTTCTACGGCAAGTTCGTCGACACCGTCATCCAGGCCAAGGGCACCCGGGAAGCCGAGATGGCCAAGCTCCTGGAGAACACCTACCGGCACGTCAACATCGCCCTCGTCAACGAACTCGCCATCCTCTGCCGTGAGTTGCGCGTCGACGTATGGGACGCCATCCGCTGCGCCGGGACGAAGCCGTTCGGCTTCCAGGCCTTCCGGCCGAGCGCCGGGGTGGGCGGCCACTGCATCCCCATCGACCCCAACTACCTTTCCTACAAGGTGCGTTCGATCGGCTACGAGTTCCGGTTCGTCGAACTCGCCCGGGAGATCAACGCGCACATGCCGCTGTACGTCGTCCGGCGCGCCCAGGACCTGCTCAACCACGAGGGCCGCGCGCTGCACGGCTCCCGGGTGCTGCTGCTCGGCGTCACCTACAAGCCGGACGTCGCCGACCAGCGGGAGGCGCCGGCGGTGCCGGTGGCCCGGCTGCTGCGGGAGCGGGAGGCCGAGATCGCCTTCCACGACCCGTTCGTGCCCGCCTGGTTCGTGGACGGCGAGGCCGTGCCGCGGGTCACCGATGTCACGGCCGCCGCGCGCTCGCACGACCTGACGATCCTGCTCCAGGACCACTCCGCCTACGACCTGCCGGTCCTCGGCGACGAGGCCCGCCTGCTCTTCGACACCCGGGGGCGGATCTTCCGGCCCGGTGTCGAGGTGCTCTAGGCGATCTCTGCGGCAACTCCCCTTCCACCGCCCGGAGTCGGCAGGCTCCGGGCGGCGGAGTCGAAAGGCGCTCAGATGCGGATACTCGTCGTCACCGTTGTCCACCACCCCGAGGACGCGCGCATCCTGCACCGGCAGATCGGTGCGCTGCGGGACCGCGGGCACCGGGTCGTGTACGCGGCGCCGTTCTCGGCCCGCTCGGTACGCCCCCGCCCCGACCTCGAAGGCATCGACCTGCCCCGGGCGGCCGGCCGCAGCCGTCGCACGGCGGTGGGCGCGGCCCGCGCCCTGCTGGCCCGGCGCGGCCACGAGGCGGACCTGATCCTCCTCCACGACCCGGAACTGCTCCTGGCCCTGCCCGGCACCCTGCGCCGCTGGCGGCGGTCCGGGACGGCGCCGGTGGTCGTCTGGGACGTCCACGAGGACACCGCGGCGGCGCTCACCATGAAACGCTGGGTGCCGCGGGCGCTCAGGCCGCCGCTGCGCCTCGGCGTACGGGCGGCCGAGCGGCTGGCCGAACGCCATCTGCGGCTGCTGCTGGCCGAGGACGCCTACCAGGAGCGCTTCCGCCGCACCCACCCGGTGGTGCCGAACTTCACGACCGCGCCCGTCCAGGCGCCCGAACCGCCGGGCACCGGACACGTCGTCTACGTCGGCCATCTGTCGCGGGCCCGCGGTGCGCTGGACCTGATCGAGACGGCCCGGCACCTCGGGCCCGGCATACGCATCGAGGTGGCCGGCGCGGCCGACCCCGACGTCCGGGATGCGCTGACCGCGGCCGACCGGGACGGCGTCCTGCGCTGGCACGGTTTCCTGCCCAACGACCGCGCGCTCGCCCTGTTCCCCGGCGCCCTGGCCGGGCTCTCCCTCCTCCACGACCAGCCCAACTACCGGCACTCACGGCCCACCAAGATCGTCGAGTACATGGCCCACGGCGTCCCGGTCGTCACCACGCCCACCCCGCTGGCGGCCGACATGGTGGAGCGGCACGGCTGCGGTCTCGTCGTCCCGTACGAGGATCCATGCGCGGCGGCGGAGGCGGTACGACGGCTGAGCACCGACGCGATCCTGCGTCACACCGCCGCCCAGCGCGGCCGTGAAGCGGCCCTCGCCCACTTCAACTGGGCTGACAGGGCAGCCGAGTTCACGCACTGCCTGGAGGCCTGGGTGCGAGAGGAGACCGGTGTCAGGCGCGCTCGTGACGTGGCTCGTACAAGGCGACCTCGCCTCCGCCCGGCAACCGGAGGCCCGTCACCCGGCCCCAGGCCGCGACCTGGACGGGTCGGCTGAACACCACGCCCTTGGCGGTGAGTTCGGCGACCGTCGCATCCAGGTCGTCGCACATCAGCATCAGTTCGTGCGACGGCTCGCCGTCGGCCGGATGGCAGGCCACCTCGGCCGGCGGCAGCCGGAAGATGAGCCAGCCGTGTCCGGCGTCGATGTGCGGCCAGCCCAGCACGTCCCGGAGGAAAGCACGGTCCGCCTCGGCGTCACGCGTGTAGATCACCACATGTGCCCCATTGATCACCCGCGGAGGCTAGCCCCGGGAGAGTGCGGCGGCAAGCACCGGGCGCTACGCGTTGGACCAGCCGCGCTCGCAGAGCACGCCCAGGCGTCCGGGGACGGCGCGGCCATCGGCCGATCGCCCTGGACCGCAGGCCCCAGGAGGCTCCCCGACGGGACTCCGGGATCATGAGTGCGTCCGCCGTGTCAGGTGACGAGCGTGAAACTCGCCCGGTAGACATAGCCCGGCATGACGGGGGTCCACACGAAGCCGTGCCCCATGGTGAGGATGCCCGTCGCGCCGTCGGGATGGTCCACCCCGTTCATGACGTAGCTGATGGAGTACGAGACCGTGGCCGGAGTCGACCCCGACCACTCGTAGCAGGTGAGGGTCACCGGCTGCTCGTCGAAGTCCTTGGCCCCCGTGGGGGTGTCGGCGTTCAGGTAGATGTGACGGATGTACTGCGGATACGCGGACCAGTCCTGGCAGACGACCTCGGTCGTCGGGGTGGCGGCCGCCGCGGTGGCGGCCGGTGCCGTGAACGGGATGCCGAGGGCTGCGGCAACGGCCAGCAGTACTGCGGGTCTACGCATGGTCAGCTCCGTGGCTAGGTCGACGGGCCACTCATTGTGACAACGCCCCCGGCCGTCCACAGGACGGATTCGAGCCCCCTGTGGCGATGCCCCGTCAACCCGGATCCCGGCGCATTCACGCCACGCCCCGGCCGGGACCCGGCCGCCTCGGGCCTACGCCCGCGGAATGCCGTACGCCCGCTCGACGCGGAGCCGCAGCACCAGCCGCCGGTCGCGGACCATCGCGGCGCGGTAGTCGTCCCAGTCGGGGTGCTCGCCCTGGACGTCACGGTAGAGGCGGACGAGTTCCTCGACGGTCTCGTCGTACGGGTCCTGGGCGACCGGTGACAGTTCGGCGGTGCCCTCGGCGACCGCGTAGGCCCAGCGGTCGGGGCTGGTGACGTGGTAGGAGGCGCGGGGGTCGCGGCGCAGGTTGCGGGTCTTCGCGCGGTCGTCGGTGATCGACACGCGCACGGTCCGCTCGTCGGGGTAGTAGGCGTGGTTGACATTGGACAGCTGGGGGCGGCCGTCGCTCTTGAGGGTGACCAGCACCCCGGCGTGACCTTCGGCGAGCAGCTTCAGAAGAGTGTCCTGGGTCATACGAGGGACAACCCCGCCGCGGCCGTCCGGCATTCCCTTCCATTCCCTTCCGGGCAAGACGGTAGACACTGTCTACGGCCGACTGGTAGACAGTGTCTATGACAGAGTCCGACACAGGTCTGCGGGACCGGCTGGTCGACGTCGGCGTGGCGTTGGTGGCCGCCGAGGGTGCCCAGGCGCTGACCCTGCGGGAGATCGCCCGCCGCGCGGGGGTCTCGCACGGGGCGCCGCGCCGCTACTTCCCCACCCATCTCGAACTGCTCTCGGCCATCGCACGCCGGGGCTTCACCGAGCTGGCCGTGCGCTCGGAGGCGGCGCTGGGCGTCGGGACGGCGGCACCGGGCGCGCAAGTCGCCGCACTGGCGCGGGTGTACCTGGAGTTCGCGAGGGACAACACGGGCATGTACGAGTTGATGTTCCGTCACGACCTGCTGGAGAGCGGCCGCTTGCGCCTGCGGGAGACCAGCCTGCCGTTGTTCGGGCTGCTCGCCGACCTGGTCGGCCGGGCCCGGCCCAGCGTGGACGCGCGGCTCGTCGCGGGCGCCCTGTGGGCGAACCTGCACGGCATCGCCCAGCTGTGGAACTGGGGCAGTCTCCAACTCGCCACCGGTTCCGACGACTTCGGGCCGCTGCTGCGGGCCGCACTGGACGCGCACCTCGGGCCGGAGGCCGGACGGTGAACCGGCGGCTGACGCTGGCGAGCAGTGTGGCGGGCGCCGTGGTCGTCGCGCTGGACGGGACCGTCCTCACGGTCGCGCAGCCCACCCTGCAGAGGGAGTTGGGTGCCTCCTTCGCCGAGGTGCAGTGGACCAGTACCGCCTATCTCATCACGGTGGCGAGCCTGCTGGTGTTCGCCGGGCGGCTCGGCGACCGGTACGGGCAGCGGCGGATGTTCGGGCTCGGGATGCTCGGCTTCGGCGCCGCCTCCGCGGGCATCGGCCTCGCGCCGGGAGTCGGCTGGGTGATCGGACTGCGGGTGGCGCAGGGGGCGTTCGGGGCGCTGCTGCAACCTGCCACGCTCGGCATGCTCCGGACCGCGTATCCGCCGGACGGGCTCGCCAGGCCGCTGGCCCTGCGGACCGCGGCCGTCGGACTGGCGGCCGCCGCGGGGCCGTTGCTCGGCGGGACGCTGGTGACGGGGCTGGGCTGGCGGGCGGTGTTCTTCCTCCATGTGCTGCCGACGGCGCTCTTCGGGGTGCTCGTGCTGGCCGGGCGGGAGGAGGAGCGGGAGCCGGTGGTCCGGAGCCCGCTGGACGTGCCGGGGGCGGTGCTGCTCGCGGTGACGCTGGCCGGGCTGGTGTACGGGCTGGTCACCGCAGCGCCGGTGAGCCTCGGCGTGGCCGTGGTCGCCGGGGTGGCGTTCGTACGGCACGAGCGGCGGACGCCGAGCCCACTGCTGCCGCCCGGGTTGGTCGGAGCCCCTGCGGTCGGGGCGGCCCTGGGCATTTTGGTCGCCGCGTCGGCGGCCTTGTTCGGCACGCTCTTCGTCGGCGTGTACGTCCTCCAGCGCACTCTCGGTCTCGACCCGTTCGCCAGCGCGCTGCGCAGTCTGCCGCTGGCGGTGCTGATGGTGGCGTCCGCCGCCGGGTGCCCCGTACTCCTGCGCCGCCTCGGCCCGCGCCGTACCGTCGCCTCGGCGATGGCGCTCCTCGCGCTCGGCGTCCTGCTGCTGACCCGGCCGTCGGCCGGCCCCGCCCTGTACGGCGGATTCGCGCTGCTGGGCGCCGGGTTCGGGACGGTGATGGTGGCGGCGACCCATGTCGTCGTACGGCAGGCGGACGCCGGTTCGGCCGGGGTGGCGGGCGGGTCGCAGCAGACCGCGCTGAACGTGGGTCCCGCGCTCGGGGTGGCCGTGGCGGGCGCGTTGCTGGGCTCCGGGACCGTGGTACCGCTGCTCGTACTGGCCGCTTTGGCCGTGTTCGGCGTGGCGCTCGCACGTTCGCTGCCCGGCGCCTCTTCTATAGCGTCGGTCACACCACACACGGATGAGCGGGACCGTTCCCCCATTCCTGCGCGACGATGAGGTCCGAGGTCGGACCGCACCGCGGACGACACGACCGGAGGAGAGCGATGGCACAGCTGCGACAGGAAGTCGACCCCAGTGAGGTCGGGCTGGACGTGAAGGCGCTGGACCGCCTCGACCAGCACTTCGCCCACTACGTCGACGAAGGGCGCCTGCCCGGCTACCTGGTGGCCGTGGCGCGCGGCGGCCGGGTCGCCCACCTCACCTCCCACGGCCACCGCGACCGCGCGGCGGGGCTGCCGGTCGAGCCGGACACCATCTGGCGGGTCTACTCCATGACCAAGCCGGTCACCGCGGTGGCGATACTGCTGCTGGCGGAGGACGGCCTGCTGTCGCTGGACGATCCGGTCGACCGCTTCCTCCCCGAGTTCGCCAATCCCCGGGTGTATGTGTCGGGTTCGGGTGCCGACACGGTGACCAGGCCGGCCGACGGCCCGATCCTGATCCGTCATCTGCTCACCCACACCGCCGGGTTGACCTTCGCCTTCTACCACACGCACCCCGTGGACGCCCTCTACCGGGAGGCCGGCCTGGAGTTCTCGGTGCCGTCGGGCGCGGACCTCGCCGAGACGATGGCGGTGTACGCGCGCATGCCCCTGCAGTTCGAGCCGGGCACCCGGTGGAACTACTCCGTCGGCTTCAACGTGCTCAGCCGGGTCATCGAGGTGGTCTCCGGGCAGGGGCTCGACGAGTTCTTCGCGGACCGGATCTTCCGCCCGCTCGGCATGCCGGACGCGGGCCTGCACATCGTCCCCGAACAGGCCGACCGGCTCTCCGAGTTGTACGGCGAGACGGAGGGCGGCGCCATCGAGGCGATCCCCGGGCTGCCGTTGCGCGGCCGCCCCCGCTTCCTGTCCGGCAGCGGCGGCCTCGCCGCGACGGCGTACGACTACCACCGTTTCATGGAAATGCTGCGCCGGGGCGGCGAGCTGGACGGCGTCCGGCTCCTCTCCCCCGCCTCGGTCGGCCTGCTCTCCCGCAACAACCTGCCCGGCGGCACCGATCTGCGTTCCTTCGGCGCCCCCGTCCACCAGGAGCCCGGCAACGACGGCCTCGGCTTCGGCCTGGGCGTCTCCGTGGTGATCGACCCGGCCCGTACCCTCGCGCCGAGCAGCCCCGGCGCCTATGGCTGGACCGGGGCGGCCACCACCGCGTTCTGGGTCGACCCGACCCACGATCTGACCGTGCAGTTCCACACCCAGGTGCGGCCCAAGACCCTGAAGGTCTTCCCGGACCTGCGCCGGCTGGTCCACGAGACGATCCAGGACTGAGCCGCCGGCCTCAGACCAGATTGCCCTCCGGGCGTGGGGCGTCGGCCGCGAACCGGCCGGCGCTCAGGGGACGGACGTCCAGGAAGGGCGCCCGGCCCAGGTACAGGTCGCGGATCACCTCGCCGACGGCCGGGCCCTGCAAGAAGCCGTGGCCGGAGAACCCGGTGGCGTACAGGAACCGGGAGACCGAAGTCGCCTCGCCGATCAGGGCGTTGTGGTCGGGAGTGTTCTCGTACAGGCCGGCCCAGCCGCCGGTGCGGCGCAGGTCGAGCAGGGCCGGGGCGCGCCGCTGCATCGCCTCGTACAGGCGGGGGATCCAGCGGTCGTGGGTGTCGGTGGCGAAGCCCGGCCGCTCGTCGGGGTCGGACATGCCGAGCAGCAGGCCCGGGCCCTCGGCATGGAAGTAGAGGCTGGTGGTGAAGTCGATCGTCATGGGGAGCGTCGGCGGCAGTCCCGGGACCGGTTCGGTGACCGCGATCTGGCGGCGCAGCGGCTGCACCGGGAGGTCGACGCCGGCCATCGCGCCGACCGCCCTCGACCAGGGCCCGGCCGCGCAGACCACCGTCTCGGTGGCGATCCGGCCGAGGGTGGTGTGCACGGCGGTGACATAGGGGCCGTCCCGCTCGATGCCGGTGACCTCGGTGCGGCGCAGCACGCGGGCGCCGTGGGCGCGGGCGGCGGCCGCGTAGCCGTGCACGACGGACTCCGGAGTGCAGTGGCCGTCGTCCGGGGAGTACGCGGCGGCCAGCAGTCCTTCGGTGGCGATCAACGGGGAGAGCCGGGCCGCCTCTTGCGGGGTGAGCATCCGGCTGGGCACGCCGAGGTGGTTCTGCAGCCGGACCCCCGCCTCGAAGGAGGCGACCTCCTCGGGGGTGGAGAGGAGGAACAGGTAGCCGACGCGGTGCAGCCCGATGTCGTACCCGATCTCCTGCCCGAAGCGGGCGAAGGCCTCTAAGCTGCGCGCGCCCAGCTGGATGTTGAGCTCGTCGGAGAACTGGGCGCGCACCCCGCCCGCGGCCTTCGAGGTGGATCCGGCGGCGAGCTCGTCGCGTTCGACGAGGACGACGTCGCGGACGCCCGCGCTCGCGAGGTGGTAGGCGATGCTGGTACCCATCACCCCGCCGCCGATGATCACGACCTGGGCCCGAAGATTCACGCGTGTACCTCCTGTCGGTCTCCCCCGATCCTTCCCCGGGGAGCCGCCCGGTACCTCACGACCAGTGCGCCACCGCGTCCAGGTGGGGCAGCACATGGTCCAGGCGCTCCCGCTTGGTGCGCAGGTAGGTGATGTTGTTCTCGCACGGCTCGATCAGCAGCGGGACCGTTTCGGCAACCTCTATGCCGTGCTGTACCAGGGACTCGCGCTTGCGCGGGTTGTTGGACATCAGGCGTACCGAACTCACCCCGAGGTCGCGCAGGATGCCGGCGGCGACCCCGTAGTCGCGGGCGTCGACGGGCAGTCCGAGCGCGAGGTTCGCCTCGACCGTGTCCAGGCCCTCCGCCTGCAGGGCCATCGCGCGCAGCTTGGCGAGCAGTCCGATGCCGCGGCCCTCATGGCCGCGCAGGTAGACGACGATGCCGCTGCCTTCGGCGACGACCGCGCGCAGGGCCGCGGCCAGCTGGTCGCCGCACTCGCAGTGCTGGGAGCCGAACGCGTCCCCGGTCAGGCACTCCGAGTGCAGCCGGGTCAGCACCCGGTCGCTGTCGATGTCCCCGTAGACGAGGGCCACTTGCTCGTCGCCGCGGTCGTGGTCCAGGTAGCCGATCGCCTGGAATTTCCCGTACACGGTGGGCAGCGGTGCATTCACGACGCGTTCCACGCCCGAACGCCGTGCGGACTTCGTGCCGAGTACGCCGATGTTTTCTGTCATGATCTGATTCCTAAGCAGAGACGAAAGGCCGTGAAAAGATGAGTGGTTCGGGCGCGCGTACGGCGGCATACGGTCTGTTGCCGGCGGACACTACGGAAGAGGTACGGACCAGGGGGGCGGGCGTTTCAACTCAGGTCGCCGTCCTTCCCGTCGGGAGCTTCGAACAGCACGGCCCCTACCTTCCGCTCGCTACGGACACCCTTGTCGCCTGTGCCGTCGCCCGGGAGATCGCCGCCGCCTTCCCGGTGCATCTCCTTCCGCCGGTGACGATGTCCTGCTCGCACGAGCACGCGGCCTGGCCGGGGACCGTCAGCATCTCGTCGGTGACCCTGCACGCGGTGGTGAACGACATCGCCGACTCGCTGCGCCGCTCGGGCGTCGAGGCGCTGGTCGTGGTCAACGGCCACGGCGGCAACTACGTGCTCGGCAACGTCGTGCAGGAGGCGTCCGCGCGCGGCGAGCGGCTGGCGCTGTACCCGGCCGCGGAGGACTGGGAGACGGCGCTGGAGCGGGCCGGGGTGGAGACCTCCGCGCTCACCGACATGCATGCCGGAGAAATCGAGACCTCCATTCTGCTGCACGCTCATCCCGAATTGGTCCGCCCTGGTCACGAGTCCGCCGATTTCACCGCTGACGACCGTCGTCATCTCCTCACCCTGGGAATGTCCGCCTATACCGAGTCGGGCGTCATCGGTCGCCCTTCCCTGGGTTCGGCGGAAAAGGGGAAAGAACTCCTCGCCGCCCTCGCCGATTCCTTCGGCGCGGTTTTCGAACTGCTCACCGCCGAGCGGGAGTAGCGCAGTCCGGCATACCAGCGCACGACCAGGACCACCAGACCGGGCAGGGCCGCCACGAAGCTGAGGACGCCGTAGACGACGGCGGTGGCGAGCCCGGTGTCCGCGCCGAGGCCGGCCGCGGCGAACGCCCAGGCGGTGACACCCTCGCGAGGGCCCCAGCCGCCGACGTTCAGCGGCAGGCCCATCGCGACCAGGGCCAGGACCGCGATCGGCGTCAGCGCCGCCACCGACGCGGCGGAGCCGGCGACCCGGGCGGAGACCACGAACATGCCGACGTGCCCGGCGAGGATGGTCCCCGAGGACAGGGCGACACCCGGACCGTTCTCCCGAGACAGCAGCGCACGGCGGGCCTCGGCGAGGGTCGAGCGCAGGGCCCCGCCGCGCTTGCCCGGGGCCTTGTTCATCCGCACGGCGACCAGGACCGCGCAGGCGCCCGCCACACCGGCGGCCACCAGCGGGGCGAAGCTGCGCACGTCCGCGCGGACCGGCGAGGGCAGGATCAGCAGCGCGCTCACGCCGAACACCGTCAACGCGATCTGCCCCGCGGTCCGTTCGAGGACGACCGCGCGGACCCCGCGGCCGACGTCGCCCTCGCTCTGCCCGTGCCGCACCGCCCGGTGCACATCGCCGAGCACCCCGCCGGGCAGCGCCGCGTTGAGGAACAGCGCCCGGTAGTAGTCGCCGACGGCGGGCCCGAGGGGCAGCCGCAGGTTGAGCCCCCGGGCCACCAACTGCCAGCGCCAGGCGCTCAGTACGGTCGTGATCGCGCCGATCACCAGGCCGAGCACCAGGGTCGGGGTGTCGATGCGGCGCAGTCCGTCGAGGAAGACGCCGGTGCCGAGCCGCCACAGCAGCACACCGATGATGGCGGCTCCGGCGACCGTGCCCAGGTGGGTGCGGACGGCGCGGAGGCTCAGGCGCCGGGGCACGCTCACCGGGGCGACGGCCGGGGTCTCCCGGACCAGGGTGGGGGTGGTCACGAGGAGCCTCCGGTGGGCCGGGCGAGCGCCAGCAGGTCGCTGTGGTGGAGGAGGACCCGCAGTTCACCGGCCGCGTTGGCGGCGAGCCGCTCGGCCAGGTAGGCCTCGGCACGCTCGGCCAGTTCGGGACGCTCCTCGACGGCGGCGCCGACCCAGCCGCGCAGCCACTGCTCGGTGAGCGCCTTCTCGTCGGGGCCGAGCCGCCAGGGGCTGGGGTGCACCTTCACGGTGGCGCCCCGGTCGGAGAACGCCTCGCAGGCCGCGGTGATCGCGTCCGGACCGAGCATCCCGCCGCGCCGCTGGTGGGCGTTGAACGCCTCGGTGATCTCCTTGTCCAGCGGGTGGGCCGGGGTGAGGTCGACGCGGCCGGCGACGGACAGGGTGAGCAGCGCGGGGCAGCCGGCCCCGGCGCAGGCCTCGGCGAGTGTGTCGACCTCCTCCCGGGTGAGCACGTCGAGGAGGGCGGAGGCGGTCACCAGCGAGGCGCCTATGAGCGCGTCGGGGGTGAGCCGGGCGACGTCACCGCGCCGGGTCTCCACCGTGACCCGGCTGCCGTCGGCGGCGGCGCGGGGCGAGGCGACGGCGGCGAAGTGCAGCAGGTAGGGGTCGCGGTCGTGCAGGATCCAGTGCTGGGCGCCGTCAAGGCGGGGTGCCAGCCAGCGGCCCATCGACCCCGTCCCGCAGCCCAGGTCGTGCACGACCAGACCGCCCGCCTTGCCGGGCAGGTTGGCGAGCCGGATCCGCAGCGGGTCCAGCAGATCGTTCGCGCGGGCGGCCGCGTCCGCGCTCTCGCGCAGCTCCAGCCACTCGGGGGCGTACCGCGGCGGCTCCTCGGGCCCGGTCTCGCGCAGCCGCACGGTGGCCCGCTCGCCCGCACGTACGACGGGTCCGGCCCCGGGAATCACCTCGGAAGGCATGTGTTCGCGCTCTCGTCCCACTCCTGCATCCGTAACATCCCTCGGCCCCGGCTGCGCGGGGACCGCGCCGACCGGAGTAGCGGTCGTAGTGGTCGTCGCCTCGCTGGTCATGCCGCCCTCCTGGGTTCGTCGGGGAGCCGCAGCAGGACTCCGGCCAGACTGCGGGCGGTGGCCGCCCAGCCGTCGAGCGCCGCCCGCCGGCCGCGCGCGGCGGCCTTGAGGCGACGGCGTACGTCCGCCTCGCCGAACCAGCCGCGCAGTTCGACAGCGAGCGCGGCGGGGTTCTCCGGCGGGACGAGGATGCCGGGCACCCCGCCGTCGGGGGCGCGGCCGAGCGCCTCGGGCAGACCGCCGACGTCGGTGGCGAGCACCGGGATGCCCCGGGCGAGGGCCTCGGTGACCGCCATGCCGTAGGTCTCGGCGTACGAGGTGAGGACCATCAGGTCGGCGGCCGCGTAGCTGGCGTCGAGTTCGGCGCCGGCGCGGGGGCCCGCGAGGTGCAGCCGGTCGGTCAGCCCGTGCTTCGCGATGAGCGACCGCAGATGGGCGACGTACTCGGGGTCCTGGCCGAGCCCGCCGACGCAGGTGCAGGTCCACGGCAGGTCCCGGACCGCGGCGAGGGCCTCGACCAGCCGGTGCTGGCCCTTGCGCGGGGTGACGGCGGCGACGCACACCAGGTGCGAGACCCCGTCGGTGCCGCTGGCCAGCGGGGCGATGTCGGCGCCGGGGGCGGCGACATGGACGCGGTCGGGGGCGAGGCCGTGGTGCGAGACCAGCCGTCGTACCGCCCAGTCGCTGGTCGCGATCACGGCGGGCACGGCGCGCAGCACCGCGCGCTCGCGGGCGTCCAGGTCGGCGGCCACGGCCGCGTCAAGCCCGGTCTCGTCGCCGAGCGGGAGGTGCACGAGGACCGCGAGCCGCAGCCGTTCGGCCTCCGGTACGACGATCTCGGGGACCCCGCAGGCGACCAGGCCGTCAAGGAGGACGACGGCACCGTCGGGCAGTTCCCGCAGGGTGCGGGCGAGGGAGTCGCGGGCGGTCTGCCCGGGGCGCGGCCAGGAGCCGGCCACGATGTGCCGGGTGACCTGCCAGCCGAAGCCGGGCAGGTCCAGGCAGACCCGCCGGTCGTAGGCGTTGCCGCCGCTCGGCTGGGCCGGGTCGTCGACACCGCCCGGCATGACGAAGTGCACGGTACGCAGGGACATGGGAAGGATCCCGATGTTCGCCGGGGAGTTGGTGTCGGCGGTGGCCGGGCGCGGCGCGGGCACGTAGGTGAGGGCGGCCGGTTTCCGGTCGATGGCCATGTCGGTCACAGGGCACGCTCGTAACTCGCCCAGGCGACATGCGACTCGTGGAGGGTGACGGTCAGTCCGGCGAGGCCCCTGGCGCCCTCGCCCAGGGCGCCCTTCTCGATCCGCTCGGCGAGCCGGTCCGCGATGACCTTGGCGAGGAACTCCGTGGACGTGTTGATCCCGGCGAAGTCGGGCTCGTTGTCCAGGTTTCGGTAGTTCAGCTCGCTGACCACGGCGCCGAGTTCCTGGGTGGCGAGGCCGATGTCGACGACGATGTTGTCGTCGTCCAGCTGCTCGCGGCGGAAGGTGGCGTCCACGAGGAACGTGGCGCCGTGCAGTCGCTGCGCGGGCCCGAACACCTCGCCGCGGAAACTGTGGGCGATCATGATGTGATCGCGGACGGTGATGCTGAACAACGGACGACCCTCCAGGTGCGGCGCGTCTGGTCCCTCGGCTGATCCCTGCCGGGGGATGCCCTTAGTACGGCTCTTGGCTTCCCCGTGTTCAGTCCACTCTCACTCTTTTCTCAGGTCAGGCGCTCTTGGCGGGCCCATTGGACGTTCCGTCAGCGGATGTCTGCGTAGCGCACCCGGTGACAGAGGGCCGGGATCTCCCCGGAGGCGAGTTTCGGGAGCACCTCCGGTAGCTCTTCGAACGCACTTTCTCCCGTGATGAGGGCGTCCAGCGCCGGATCCGCCAACAGGTCCAGGGCCAGGGCGAGCCGGTCGGCGTAGCTGCGGCCGGCCCGGGCGGCCGGGGAGACGGTGCCGACCTGGCTGCTGCGCACGGTGAGGCGGCGGGAGTGGAAGGCCTCGCCGAGCGGAAGGGCGATACGCCGGTCGCCGTACCAGCTCAGTTCGAGGACGGTGCCCTCGGGCGCGAGGAGTTCCAGGGCGCGGGTGAGGCCCTGTTCGGTGGCGCTGGCGTGGACGACCAGGTCGCAGTCGCCGAGGGCGTCCTCGGGGGCCGCGAAGCCGATACCGAGGGCCTCGGCGGTCTTGGCGCGGGCCGGGTCGGCGTCGACCAGCTGGAGCCGTACGCCGGGGAAGCGGGCGAGGAGGGCGGCGACCGAGCAGCCGACCATGCCGCCGCCGATCACCGCGATGCGGTCGCCGACCAGGGGGGCGGCGTCCCAGAGGGCGTTCACGGCGGTCTCCACGGTGCCCGCGAGTACCGCGCGCGCCGGGGGTACGCGCTCCGGTACCACCGTCACCGCGTTCACCGGAACGACGTAACGCGTCTGATGCGGATACAGACAGAAGACCGTACGCCCGATCAGCCCATCGGGGCCGTCCTCCACGACGCCGACGTTGAGGTAGCCGTACTTCACCGGTCCGGGGAACTCGCCCTCCTGGAACGGCGCCCGCATCACGGCGTGTTGGCTCTCCGGGACCCCGCCGCGGAACACCAGTGTCTCGGTGCCGCGGCTGACTCCCGAGTAGAGCGAGCGCACCAGGACCTCACCCTCGCCGGGCGCCGCGAGGGTGACGTCGCGGAGCTCTCCGTGGCCCGGGGAGCGGAGCCAGAACGCGCGGGCCGACGAGTTCATCGGCATCCTCCTGAACGATCGGGAAGTGGTTCACGTACCGAGAAGTGCACAGCGAGAAGTGCACAGGCCGCGCACAGTACGCGGCGTTGATCGACTCTGTCATTCGGCCGGAGGACGTGCGGTGGCCCTGAACAACACTTACGAAGCCAGGCTGGTCCAGCAGGAGACCGCTGTGGGAGCGGGCGTACAGATCCTGTTGCTGGCCCTGCTGGGCTCGGCGATCGGCATGGGGCCGGCCGGCTGGCTTGTGGGTCTCGCGTTCGCGATAGCCACCTGGGCGGTGCTCTCCCGGGCCCTGCACCGCACCCGCCCCCGCTCCTTCGGTCCCGCCAACCGGGTCACCCTGGGCCGCGCGATCCTGGTCGGCGGTGTGACGGCCCTGGTCGCCGACTCCTTCGAGAGCTCCACGCCGGTCACCCTCCTGGTCGGCCTGACGGCCGTGGCCCTGATCCTCGACGGCGTCGACGGCAAGGTGGCCCGCCGCACGGGCACGTCGACCGCGCTGGGTGCCCGCTTCGACATGGAGGTCGACGCGTTCCTGATCCTGGTGCTGAGCGTGTACGTGTCGATGCAGCTCGGCCCGTGGGTGCTGCTGATCGGCGGGATGCGCTACGCGTTCGTCGCGGCCGCGAAGGCCGCGCCCTGGCTGAACGCCCAGCTGCCGCACTCCATGGCCCGCAAGACGGTCGCCGCGATGCAGGGCGTCTGCCTGCTGCTGGCGGGCTCGGACCTGCTGCCGTACCTGGCCAACCTGGGCGTGGTGCTGCTGGCGCTGGGCTCGCTGCTGTGGTCGTTCGGGCGGGACGTGGTGTGGCTGTGGCGCAACTCGCGGACGGCGGTCGCGCAGGAGATGACGCCGGTGGAGGCGGAGCTGGTGGAGGCACCGGCGGAGGCCGGGGTGGAGGTCCGGGAGCTGGCCGCGGTGCGATGAGCTAGCCGACGGCACAGGAAGAGGGCCCGGACCGGGGGATGGTTCGGGCCCTCTCTCTGTGCCGGCGTACGGGTGTCGGCCCGCACGCGTGGGCTACGACCGTGCGCCGCCCCGCGTCCGTACGAAGGCGAACGCGGCCGCCGCCAGGCCCAGGGCGCCGACGATCAGGCCCGCGATGCCGAGCCCCCGGGCGGTGGAGTCGCTGGTGTCGGCGGAGGCGGTCGTCGCCTTGGCACTGCTCTTCGTCGCCGACGCGGTGGAGGAGGCCCCGGCGTCGTCACCCGCCGCCGTCAGCTTGAGCGTCGGCGCCGGGTTCTCCGGCTCGTCGGCACCGCTCTGGGCCTCCTCGATCCAGCGGACGACCTTGCCGTCGGAGTAGGTCTGCAGGGTCTTGAAGGTCAGCTGGTCGGTGTCCTCGGGCAGCTGCCCGAAGGCGACATTGAAGTCCTCGTACTGGCCGGCGCCGATCTTGCCACCGGTCCAGGTGACCTCGGAGACGGCCTCGGTGATGGTGCCGTCGTCGGTCTTCACGGGCGTCTTGAGCTTGGTGGTGGTCACCTTGGCGGTCCAGCCGTCCTGCGGAGTGACGAGGACGCCCAGGACCGGGTGGTCGGTGGGCAGGTAGACCTGGACCTTGGTGGTCGAGGCGGTGTCCTCCTCGTTGGGCACGCGGAAGGTGAGCACACCGTCGGTGGCGCCCTTGGCGTAGCTCTCCGGGTGGACGGTGACATGCGCGGCGGCGACACCGGCGGCGACGAGGACGGACGCTGCGGTGAGGGCGGTGACGGTGCCGGCGCGGCGGAGGGTGAGGCGAGTCACGGACATGGCAGACATGGCTGAGTGGATCTCCGTACGGCTGAAGTGTGTTAGAGGCTGTTACTGCTGTTAGGCCGTATACGGGATCGGAGGGCCGCGTCGATTCACGGCATGCCGTAGCGCCGGCAGCCGGGGCCGGACCGGGCGGGCCGGGACGGGCAGGCGGCTGTCGCACGGCGCGGCCAGCGGGGCGTCACGCCACCAGGCGGCCAGCCCGGGCACGAACGCGACGGCTCGGCGCAGCAGCGACCACAGCGCGGCCTCGCCGCACCGCAGCCACCAGGAGGCGACGAGGGCGGCGAGCACATGGGCGACGGTGGCGTGCGCGGTCACCATGTGCGGCTGCTGGGCCATACCGGCCATGACATGCCCGTGCATGCCGGCCATCCGCATGGGATGCGCGGGTGTGACCGCGCGCGCCGCGTCGAAGCCGAAGTGCAGACCGGCCTGGGTGAGAAGCATGCCGACACCGATCTCCGGCAGTCCGCGCTCACCTCCCGCGAGGGCGCGCCCCAGGGCGAACACGACGGCGAACCCCGCCGCGTCGGCCCACAGCGGTGGCATGTCCCCCATGGCGAGGCCGTGCCCGGCGGCAGCCAGGAGCACGCACACCGCGGCGAACACCGCGGCACGCAGGCTCCGTACCGCCGGCGACGCACTCATGGTGAGCGATCCTCCCACGCTCGGGGGGATACGCAGGGCACCGACGGCATGTTCACTGCGCTTTCTCAGGCACGGCCGCCGACGCCGGCGATTCAGTGCCGCGTGGCGTACCGCACGAACGACGTCCAGCCCTCGCGTCCGACCGCGAAGTGCGGCCGCGCCACGTCCTTGGAGTCCCGTATGCACACGACCTGTTCGGTGACGGCGACCTCGATGCAGTCGTCGCCCTGGCTGCCGCTGTGGCTGGACTTGAACCAGACGAGTTCCGTCGCGCTCATAGCTCTCCTCGCAGTCGCTCCAGCAGTCCCCGTGAGTCTTCGGGGTTCAGGGCCTGCGAGCGCAGTGTGTCATAGCGCCGCTGGAGAAGGCTCACCTCTTTCACGTCGCTGATCAGCCGCCCGTTCTGTTGTCCTTCGGAGTAGCCGAACCGCCGCCCGTCCGGCGTCTCCAGTAACCGCACCGGCCCGTCCAGACACGTATGCAACCCCGCGTCGACCGGCACGATCTGAAGCGTCACGTTCCGCGGCGCCGCCCGCTCCAGCACGGTGTCGTACAACTCCCGCATCCGCCCGGCATCCCCGAACCGCCGCCGGAAGACATGTTCCTCGACGATGAAGCTGAACGGCGCCTTCGGCCGCTCGTACAGCATCCGCTGCCGCCGCATCCGTACGGCGAGGAGGTTCTCCACCTCATCGTCCGTGACGACCGGAGCGGTGCCCTCGAACACCGCCCGCGCGTACCCCTCCGACTGCAACAGTCCCGGCACCAGCCTGCATTCATAGGTGCACAGACTCTCCGCGACCCGTTCCAGCCGGGCCCACTGCCGGAACCAGGCCGCGAGCCCCTTGTCCCCCCGGGTCAGGAACTGCGCCGCCTTCCGCAGCGCCCCCGTGTTGCCCAGCGCCTGCTCCGCACGTTCCACGAACGCCCTGTCCGGCATGCGCCGTCCCAGCTCCACCGAGGCCACGGTGTGTTTGGAGTACCTGACCGACTCGGCGAACTCGGCCCTGCTGTGCCCGGCGTGCTCGCGCAGGGCCTGGACGACGGCTCCGAACGTCCGCAGGCTGTCCGAGGGATCGGGCTCCCGGTCCACCTCGCAGGCCGGCAGGCCGTCGTCGCTCTCGCCCTCGTCGTTGGTCATTGCGTGGCCACCTCCAGGCACGTCCATGCGCCACTCACGCGATCGACTCACTCAGAGTGGCGGCAAGGCCGACGTACTGTCCACGGAACGTCCTCGTACGGTCACGCACCGTACGCGCTCCGGGTGGGGCGCCCGTGCGCACGGGTGTGCGGTGGGCGCGGAACTCCCCTGGACCGCGCCCACCGCGGTCGTGTCGGGCCGGGCGGTCCGCCCGGCCCGGGTTCGTCAGGCCGCCCGGCGGGCCTGCCCCCGGTGGTCGCGGATGATGTCCGCGTACCGGAGGCCGCTGCCCTTGATGGTGCGGACCTGGGTGCGGTAGTCGACGTGGACCAGGCCGAAGCGCTTCTCGTAGCCGTACGCCCACTCGAAGTTGTCCAGCAGCGACCAGGCGAAGTAGCCGGCCAGCGGGGCGCCCTTGCGGGCCGCCGAGGCGCAGGCGGCGAGATGCCCGGCCAGGTACTCCTGGCGCTCGGGGTCGTCGATCGTGCCGTCGGGGCGGACCACGTCCGGGTAGGCGGAGCCGTTCTCGGTGACGTAGAGCTTGCGGGCCCCGTACTCGTTCGTGAGGCGCAGCAGCAGCGTCTCGATGCCGCTCGCGTCGATCTCCCAGTCCATGCCGGTACGCGGGACGCCGGAGCGGTGGACGGAACGGGCGTAGGGCGCGGGGCCGTTCGGGTCGTCCTCGATGTACGCCGGGAAGTAGTAGTTCAGGCCCAGCCAGTCGAGCGGGGTGGCGATGGTCGCCAGGTCGCCCGGACGCTCGGGGAGTTCGACGCCGTACGTCTCGACCATGTCGGCCGGGAAGCCACGGCCGTGCACCGGGTCCAGCCACCAGCGGTTGACGTGCCCGTCGTGGCGGTGGGCGGCGGCCGCGTCCTCGGGACGGTCCGTCGCGGCGAAGACGGTGGAGAGGTTGTTGACGATGCCGACCTGGGCGCCTGGCGCGGCGGCGCGGATCGCCTGGGCGGCGAGGCCGTGGCCGAGGAGCAGGTGGTAGGAGGCGCGGACGGCGGCCGTGAGGTCGGTCCAGCCGGGGGCCATCTTGCCCTCCAGGTGGCCGATCCAGGCAGAGCAGGAGGGCTCGTTGAGGGTGGTCCAGTGGTGGACGCGGTCACCGAGGCGCTCGGCGACGACGGAGGCGTACGAGGCGAAGTGCTCGGCGGTCGCCCGCTCGGGCCAGCCGCCCCGGTCCTGGAGGGCCTGGGGCAGGTCCCAGTGGTAGAGGGTGACCGACGGGGTGATGCCGGCCGCCAGCAGGCCGTCGATCAACTCGTCGTAGAAGTCGAGGCCCTTGGCGTTGACCGGGCCGTCGCCGCCGGGCAGCACCCGCGGCCAGGCGACCGACAACCGGTAGGCGTTGGCGCCGAGTCGGCGCATCAGGCCGATGTCCTCGCGCCAGCGGTGGTAGTGGTCGCACGCGACGTCGCCGTTGTCGTCGTTCGCGATCTTCCCCGGGGTGTGCGAGAAGGTGTCCCAGATGGAGGGTGAGCGGCCGTCCTCGGCGACGGCTCCCTCGATCTGGTACGCCGCGGTTGCCGTGCCCCACAGGAAGTCGTGCGGGAGTGCGGCGAGGTCGATGGTCACGTAGGTCCCTTCGGAACGAGCTTCGCAAAAGCCTTCGGACACGGGCGGGTTCACTTGACGGCGCCCGCCGTCAGTCCGGTGACGAGATAGCGCTGGAGGAGCAGGAACCCGGCCACCACGGGGACGCTCACCACCAGCGAGGCGGCCATGATCTGGTTCCAGTACACGTCGTTGAGCGTGGAGTAGCCCTGGAGGCCGACGGCGAGGGTGCGGGTGGTGTCGTTGGTCATGACGGAGGCGAAGAGGACCTCGCCCCAGGCGGTCATGAAGGCGTAGACGGCGACCGCGACGATGCCGGGGATCGCGGCCGGGACCACGATCCTGAACAGTGCGCCGAGCGGTCCGCAGCCGTCCACCAGCGCCGCCTCGTCCAGGTCCCGCGGCACGGAGTCGAGATACCCGATCAGCATCCAGATCGAGAACGGCAGCGAGAACGTCAGGTAGGTGAGGATCAGGCCGCCGCGGGAGCCGAACAGGGCGATGCCGGTGGCGTTGCCGATGTTGACGTAGAGGAGGAAGAGCGGGAGCAGGAAGAGGATGCCCGGGAACATCTGCGTGGACAGCACGGTGACCGTGAAGACCCGCTTGCCGCGGAAGTCGTGGCGGCTGACCGCGTAGGCGGCGAAGACCGCGACGACCACCGAGCAGACGGTCGCCGAGACCGACACGATCAGCGAGTTCACGAAGTACTTCGCGAGCGGGACCGTCGACCAGATGTCGATGTACGGGCGGACGGTCAGCCCGCTCGGCAGCCAGCGGAACTTGCCGGTGACGTCCGCGAGGGGCTTGAGCGAGCTGGAGACCATCACGTACACGGGGATCAGCACGAACCCGGTGAGCAGCGTGAGGAAGATCCGCCGGGACCAGAGGAAGGAGCGCGGCGGGGCCATCGGCGAACTGGACGGGCTAGACATCCGCGGTCCTCCGTCCGCGCGAGGTGAACACCAGGTACACGCCGGTCACCACCAGCAGGAAGAGCAGCAGGAGCACGGACATGGCCGAGCCGGTGCCGAAGTTCCAGGTGACGAACGAGGCCTGGTAGATGTGGACCGAGATGAGGTCGGCGGCCTCCGGGGCGGACCTGCCGAACAGCACGTACGGCGTGTTGAAGTCGTTGAACGTCCAGAGGAACAGGACCAGGATCAGGACCTGATTGACCGGGCGCAGCGACGGCAGGGTGATCCGGCGGATCTGCTGCCACAGACCGGCGCCGTCCAGGGCGGCCGCCTCGTACAACTCCCGCGGGATGTTCTGGAGTCCGGCCATCACGATCAGGAAGGCGAACGGCCAGCCCTTCCACACGGACACGATGAGCAGCGCCCAGAAGCTGTTGTCGCCGATCAGCCAGAAGGACGGCTTGTCGGTGAGGTGCAGCTGGTCGTGCAGGACGTGGTTCACCAGGCCGTTGTCGTGCTGGAACATGAACACCCAGGTGATGACGGCCGCGTAGACCGGCAGCGCGTACGGCACCAGGAACAGCGCGCGCAGCAGGCCGCGGCCGCGGAAGTTGTCCTGCATGAACACCGCGGCCGCGGTGCCGATCAGCCAGCACAGGCCGACGGACAGCAGGGTGAAGCCGACGGTGACGAAGAAGGAGTGCAACAGGGCTTGGCCGACCGGGGCGTCGAAGTCGACCGACACCTTGTAGTTGTCGAAGCCGGACCACGGGGCGGTGCCCCAGTCGCGGATGTAGAACTGGGTGAGCTCCTTGAAGCTCATCACGACGCCGATGACCATCGGCACGAGATGGACGAGGAGTTCGAGCAGCAGGGCGGGCAGGAGCAGCAGGTAGGGCAGTCCGATGCGGCGGATCCGCCCGGGGCGGCGGCCCGAGCCGCCCGCCGCCCCGGGGGAGTTCACCCGCGCCGGTTCTTGCACAGCGGTGGTGGTGGTCGTCATCTCGTTCAGGCCGCCGGCATCTGCTGCTGGGCCTTCTCCAGCTCGGCCTTCACGGAGTCGGTGGTGATGGCGTGTCCGGCGGCCACGTCGGCGAACAGGTTCTTCACGGCCGTACCGACGGTCGTCTCGAACTGGGACTCGGAGGCCACCTGGGGCAGGGCCGCGGCGCTGGTGGCGAGGGTGTTCTTCAGGACGGAGTTGGCGGGGGTGTTGAAGGCCGCGTCCTCCTGGGCGGTCTTGACCGGCGGGATGGAGCTGTAGGCGGTGTTGAGGATCTTCTGCTCGTCGTCGCTGGTCATGAACTTCACGAACTTGGTGGCGCCGTCGAGGTTCTTGGTGTTCTTGAAGACCGCCAGGTTGATGCCGGCGACCATCGAGTTGACCTGGGTGCCGGTGCCGGGGGTGCCGGACTGCACGGGCACGGGGGCGATGCCGTAGTCGCTGTC
Source organism: Streptomyces sp. NPDC101234 (assembly GCF_044767525.1). NCBI lineage: Bacteria > Bacillati > Actinomycetota > Actinomycetes > Kitasatosporales > Streptomycetaceae > Streptomyces > Streptomyces sp. NPDC101234. Next base: position 307,943 of record NZ_JBIWOA010000011.1, read on the forward strand.
GCTCATGCCCTGCGACTTGAGGTTGGCGGACGCGGACTGCCACAGCAGCATGGCCTGCTTGCCCTTGGCGAAGTCGCTCACCGACTGGTTCTGCGCGTACTCGGCGTCGCCGGTGGGGATGGCCTTGTCCTTGGCCATCAGGTCGACGTACTGCTTGACCCCGGCGACGACCTTGTCGTTGGTGAAGTCCGGCTTGCCGTCGGCGGTGAAGAAGTCGCCGCCGTTCTGCTTGGCGAAGACGAAGGTGTGGTGGATGTTCTCCGAGACGTTGCCGCCCTCGGCGCCGAGCACCGACTTGCCCTTCGCCGATATCTTCTTGCCGTCGGCGATCAACTCGGCCCAGGTGGCCGGGGGCTGGGAGATGCCGGCGTCGGCGAAGATCTTCTTGTTGTAGTAGAGCGCGTACGCCATCGAGTACAGCGGTACGGCGGCCGGGTCCTTGCCCTCGGCGCCCGTGGAGCCGAGCGCGGAGTCGACGAACCGGTCCTTGCCGCCGATCTTGGCGAAGTTCTTGGCGTCCCAGGGCAGCAGCGCGCCCGTCGCCTGCAGCGAGGCGCTCCAGGTGTTGCCGATGTTCAGCACGTCGGGGCCCTGGCCCGAAGTGGTCGCGGTCAGGATCCGGTTGAGCAGGTCCGACCAGGGCACGACCTCCAGCTTGACCTTGATGCCGGTCTGCTTCTGGAACTTCTCGAGCTCCGGCTGGAGCACCTTCTTGTCGACCTCGATGCTGGCGCCCTGGTTGGAGGCCCAGTAGGTGAGCGTCTTCGGGGAGTCGTTGGACCCGCCGCCGGTGGACGAACCGCCACCGCAGGCCGTGGCCGCGAGGGCGAGAGACATGGTGACGGCGCCTACGGCCGCGGCTCGGATGCTGCGCATGGCTCCAGCTGTGCCTTTCCGGGAGTCGAGAACCCCGAGAGGGCTTCGCGAAGGCCGCCGGCCCCGCGCTGGCGAAGACCGGACCGCCGTTCGGCTCCCGAAGCCCCTCATGGCTTAATTTAGGACGTGAGTTAATCCTCCGAAGAGTGGCTCGTCAAGGGATCCGGCACGGGTATCCGTGCAGGCGGGCGCAGGAGCGACCGGTTCCGGGACGACCGTGCGGCCGCGCCCGGCGGCGTGACCTGGGCCGCAGCCGGGTGACCTGGCCGAAGCGGGGCGGAGCGCCGTTCCACAACGGTTGTGTTTCGACGGGCCGTCGGCGACCGGACCGGGCGGCTCGCCGCGCACGGCGACGTCACCGGCGGTGGTGAGCGGGCCGCGCTTACGACACCGGGCGGGCTACTCCCCACGACGCCGGACGGACCGCCACCCACGATGGCGGCGGGCCGTACCGACCACACCAGACGGACCATCACCCACGCCCACGGGCAGCCTGCCTGCCACAGCGGTCGGCGGGACGCCGTCCACAGCGCCGGGCAGGTCACCCCGTCGGTTGCGGGGGTCGGGGAGTTGTCCCCGACCCCCGGTCCCCGCCCCGGCACCACCTCCGTCCCGCTCCGGTGTCAGCTCGCGGTCGCCGCCTGCGGCGCCGGGGCGTAGCCGGACGGGCGGGTGGTGAAGGTGCCGCGGCCCTGGGTGCGGCCGCGCAGCCGCGTCGCGTAGCCGAAGAGTTCGGCCAGCGGCACGGTGGCGGTCAGGACCGCGGCCCCGTCCCGGCTGTCGGAGCCGGTGACCCGGCCGCGCCGGGCGGCCAGGTCGCCGAGCACGCCGCCCACCGCGTCCTCGGGAACGGTGACCGTGACCTCGGCGACGGGCTCCAGGAGGACCGTCGCGCAGGCGCGGAGGGCTTCGCGGAGTCCGAGCTTCCCAGCCGTGCGGAACGCCGTGTCCGAGGAGTCCTTCACATGTGTCGACCCGTCCGTGAGGGTGATCCGCAGCCCGGTGACCGGGTGCCCGCCGAGGGGGCCCTCGGTGAGGGCGTCCCGGCAGCCGGCCTCGACCGCGCGGACGTACTCCTGCGGCACACGGCCGCCGACGACGGCCGACCGGAACTCGAAGCCGGCCTCGTGCCCCAGGGGTTCGACGTCCAGGACGACATGCGCGAACTGCCCCGCGCCGCCGGTCTGGTGGACATGCCGGTGGACGAACCCCGTGACCCCGCGGACCACGGTCTCCCGCAGGGCGACACGCGGTCGGCCCACCGCGATCTCGGGACCGCCGTCCCGGCGGACCTTCTCCACCGCGACCTCCAGATGCAGTTCGCCCATCCCGGACAGCACCGTCTGCCCGGTCTCGGCGTCGGTGCGCACCACCAGCGAGGGGTCCTCCTCGACGAGCCGGGCCAGCGCCTGGGCGAGCCGGTCGGTGTCGGTACGGCGCCGGGCCTCGACGGCGACCGACACCACCGGGTCGGCGGCGACGGGCGGTTCCAGGAGCAGCGGGGCGCCCGGAGCGCACAGCGTGGCGCCGGGACGCGCCGACTTCAGTCCCACCACCGCGACGATGTCACCGGCCACGGCCCGGTCGAGGGGTTCGTGCCGGTCGGCCATCACGCGGAGGATGCGGGCGGCACGCTCGGTGTGCCGGGTCGCCGGGTTCCACACGGTGTCTCCTTTCTCGATCGTGCCCGAGTAGACGCGGACGTAGGTGAGGCGTCCGGTGGCGGTCGCGGTCACCTTGAACGCGAGCGCCGCGAACGGCCCTTCGGGGTCGGCGGTCCGCCGCTCCTCGGCACCCTGGTGGGTGCCGCGTACGGCGGGCACGTCGAGCGGCGAGGGCAGATAGGCCACGACCGCGTCGAGGAGCGGCTCGATGCCCCGGTTGCGGTACGCGGAGCCGCACAGGACGACGACGCCGTCGCCGGTCAGGGTGAGCTCGTGCAGAGCGGTGACCAGTGTGCCGGCGGACAGCCTGCCGGGTGGCGCACAGAACTCCTCCAGCGCGGCCGGGTGCAGCCCGGCCACCGTCTCCTCCAGGGCGCGCCGCCGGCGTTCCGCCTCCTCCCTGAGGGGCGCGGGCACCGGCCCTGCCACCGCCGTACCACCGCCGTCCGGCCAGACCAGGGCGCGCATGTGCACGAGGTCGACGACGCCGGTGAAGCCGTCCTCCGCGCCGATGGGCAGCTGGACGACGAGCGGTGCCGGGTGCAGGCGGGTGCGGATCGACTCGACGGCTCTGTCGAGGTCGGCGCCCGCGCGGTCCAGCTTGTTCACGAAGGCGATCCTGGGAACGCCGTGCCGGTCGGCCTGCCGCCACACCGACTCGCTCTGCGGCTCCACACCGGCGACCGCGTCGAACACGGCGATCGCGCCGTCGAGGACGCGCAGGGAGCGTTCGACCTCGTCGGCGAAGTCGACGTGGCCGGGGGTGTCGATGAGGTTGACGCGATGGCCGTCCCAGGCGCAGCTGACGGCCGCGGCGAAGATGGTGATGCCGCGGTCGCGTTCCTGGGAGTCGAAATCCGTGACGGTGGTGCCGTCGTGGACCTCGCCGCGTTTGTGGATGGAACCGGTGGCGAAGAGGATGCGTTCGGTGACGGTGGTCTTTCCGGCGTCGACGTGGGCGAGGATGCCCAGGTTACGAACGACGGCAAGGGGGTTGACGGAGTTCGGGTGGAGTTCGGTGCGCATGGCCCGATGCCTTTCGATTGCGGTTCCCGGACGGTTCCGGAATGGGCAGCGCAATTCCCCGTGCGGCGAAGTTCGCCGGACGCGACTGACGACACGTCAAAGAGTTGGCATATGCCGGGAGTTGCTGAGTCGGTCGCGTGTCACGGAGTCCGGTACCGGCCGCGCAGCGGGCACCGGAGGGCCGAGGACACGAGGATCACCTCGTAGCGGGAAGACGGGGAGACGACAGCGGCACGGTCACGCACAGCCCTCTCCCCTCATTCGTCCGAACTCGTCACGGCAAAGCACCGGAACCTCGTTCCACGGCTACGGTGCGTGATACCTGGCGAGTGTAGACAGCAGGCCGGGGGCCCGGCACCCGGTTTTCCGACCAGGCGAGACACCCTTCCCCGAGATGCCGGTTCGTTCCCTTTTCTCCACTCCTCGGGGAATACGACGGCACGTTGTCCCGACATTTTCCGGACATTCATCCGGCCGGCCCCGATAACTCGACGGACCCTGAACGCGCTTTCCGGATCGACGTCCGGAGAGGGGGCAGTTCACCGGCCGAGACCGTCGCAACTCCAGCGATTGGCCGAAAAACACGCTTTACGGCTCCCAGTCGGACATCGGGGCACCCATCTCCTTCACCGGAACCTCCGTTCCGGGAAAGGACGTCCGGAACGCCCCGGATGCACATCTTCCCGGGTGAAGCGTGGAGTGCGCCTTCCCGTCGGGGCACAGCGGGAGTTGATGTGGAACATGCGTGGACATTCCGTGAAGTGCTGCTCATGGCTGAGAAATTAGGATCCCGCCTCGGGTTCCGGCGGGGCGCGCAATGGCCGGGATGCGGTACTTCCCGGTGGCCGATGGACGCTCTTCCGCTTCACCAGCAGGCCTAATCTGATGCGCGGGCAGGCCGAATGGGCCCGGCAGGCGGACGGATTGGACTCGATTGGACACGCAAAGGACGCGGAGAGCGCCGTTCGCCGCGCTGCGCCGGGGTGCCGCGATGCCGGTCGCCGCGCAGGTGCTCATCGTGGGAACGATCTTCTCCCGTCTCGGTGACACCCTCGCCTCTCTGGGGCTGGTGCTGCACGCGGCGGACGGGAACATCCGCTTCGGGGTGACCGAGGTGCTGCTCGCCGAGCTCATCCCGACGGTGCTCGCGGCGCCGTTGATCGGTTCCGTGGTGGACCGGTTCAGCGCTCGCGCGGTGTGCCTGTGGGCGTTGCTGGTCCAGTCGCTGTCCCTGGGCGCGGCCACCGCGGTCGGCGGGTTCCATGCGAAGGTGGCGCTGATCGCACTGTCGGCCCTGGCCGGAGTGGCCTCGGTGGCCGCCGGGTTCAAGATGCTGCCCGTCGTGGCCGGGGAGCAGCACACCGGACGGGCCAACAGCCTGCTGACGGCGGGCCTGTCCGTCGCGGGGCTGGTCGGGCCGCCCCTGGCCGGTTTTCTGAACTCCCTGTGGGGCACCGCCGCGCTGCTGGCCGCCGACGCCGTCTCCTTCCTGGTGCTCGCCGGCTGCACGATGCTGGCGGTGCCGCGCAGTGTGGACGTGGCGATCGGCCGCCGCCCCGCCACGAAGCTCGCGGACGGTTACCGGGCGCTGCGCGACGCCCCGGTCGTGGGCACGCTGATGCCGGCGCTGGCGGCGGCGATGCTGGCCACCAGCATCGAGAGCGTCGCGGGCGTCTACTACCTGCGGGGCGTGGCCGACGGCAACAACACCGTCTTCGGCCTCTTCCTGGCGACCTGGGCGCTGGGATCCATTCCGGGCGCGCTGCTCGCGGGCCGTGCGGGGTGGAGCGACCGGCACACCGCGCTGATCCTCGGCGGTGTCTCGGGCATCGGCCTCGGTCTGCTCCTCGCCGGCCTCGTCCCGGTCTCCGCGGTGATGTTCCCGCTGTTCCTCATGGGAGGCTTCGGCAACGGCGCCTGCAACGTCGGCCTGCGCAACGCGGTGCACGCGCACGTACCGGCCGAGGTGCACGGCAGCGCCTGGGCCTGTTTCCAGGCGCTGTCCCGCAGTTGTATCGGCCTCGGCTATCTGCTGGGCACCCCGAACACTCTGATCTCCAGCCGGGGGCAGGTGATCATCTCGGGCGCCATCCCCCTGGTGGCGATCGCATGGGCGGCCGTGGCCACCCTCCGCCGGAGCGAGTCCACCGTGACGGAACCTTCCGCCTGAGGCACCGACCGACTGGTCGGAAAGTAGCGGGGCCCGGTGCGGCGCGACTCACGTCGTGGCCGCCGGCTGCGGTGACCGACGCTCACCCCAGGAAGCCGCACGGCGAGGGCGGTCCGGTCGTCGACAACCCGGACCGCCGCCCGTTCGCGGGGAGTCGGCCACGCCGACCCGTTCGGATCCAGTTGGTCTAGTCCTCTTGACGGAGAAGGCTCGCGGCGCTTTGGTATGTACCAACCGCACCGGCCCACCCCCCACCTCTCCGCCCCGATGGGCATCCCGAAAGGGCCAATGTCATGCACCTGGCAAGATTCGCGGCTTCCGCGTGTGCCCTCGCGCTCACGGCCACCGGTGTCGCCGTCGCGCTGGCCCCCGCCGGCAGCGCCGCGGCGGGCAGCGTCTACTCCGTGGCTCCCTACGTCGACATGTCGAACAGTCAGGAAGGACTGCTCGACACCGCCGTCACCGGACACGGGCTCAAGGCCTACACCGCGGCCTTCGTGCTCGGCGAGGGCTGCACCCAGATCTGGGGCGACACGCTCCCCATCGGCAACGACTCCTACACCGACCCCGAGATCGCCAGGGCGAAGTCCGAGGGCGCGTCCGTCATCGTCTCCTCCGGCGGAGCCAGCGGCGAGCCGCTCGCCTGGACGTGCTCCACCCAGAGCAGCATCGACGCCGGATACCAGGCCATCATCAACGACTACGGCGTCACCCAGCTCGACTTCGACGTCGAGGGCGCCGCGATCGCGGACACCGCGGCCGCGGCCCGCCAGATGCAGGCGATGAAGGACCTCAAGGCGTCCAACCCGAACCTGCAGTTCTCCATGACCCTGCCGGTGCTGACGAGCGGCCTGACCGGCGACGGCGTCAACATCCTCAAGGCCGCGAAGAACGCGGGCATCAAGATCGACGTGGTCAACATCATGACCATGGACTACTACGCCGGCACCGGCACCGAGATGGGCCAGGCCGCCCTCTCCGCGGCCCGGGCCACGCTGGCCCAGATGCAGTCCGTCGACTCCGGCTACACCTATGCCAACCTCGGGATCACCCCGATGATCGGCAAGAACGACGACGGCTCCACCTTCACGCTCGCGGACGCCCAGACGGTGGAGAGCTTCGCCGCGCAGAACAGCGTCGGGCGGCTGGCGTTCTGGTCGGCCAACCGGGACCAGCCGTGCAGCGGCAGCGCCAACTCGCTGTCCACGTGCAGTGAGATCAGCCAGAACAGTCTCGCGTTCACCGACGCCTTCGTGCCCTACGAGGGCAGCTCGGGCGGCGGCGGAGGCACCACCACCGACTTCTCCCTCGCCCTGTCCCCGGGCAGTGCCTCGGTGGCCCAGGGCGGTTCGGCGACGGCGGCCGTCTCCACCGCCGTCACCGCCGGCAGCGCGGAATCCGTCAGCCTCGCCGCCTCCGGTGCGCCGTCCGGTGTGAGCGTCTCCTTCAGCCCCGCCTCCGTGACGTCCGGCGGCAGTTCGACACTGACCGCGGCCGTCGGCTCGTCCGTGGCCGCGGGCAGCTATCCGATCACCGTCACCGGCACCGCCGCGAGCGGCAGCCACAGCGCGACCTACACGCTCACCGTCACCACCAGTGGCGGCGGAGGCGGCGGCGGGGGCTCGCTCACCAACGCGGGCTTCGAGAACGGCAGTCTGAGCCCCTGGACCTGCACGGGCGGCAGCTCGGTGGTGTCCAGCCCGGTCCACAGCGGCAGCCACAGCCTTCAGGTCACCCCGAGCTCCAGCAGCACCGGCGAATGCGACCAGACAGTCACCCTGTCCCCCAACCACACCTACACACTGAGCGGTTGGGTGCAGGGACCGTACGCGTACATCGGCGTCTCGGGCGGCGCCAGTGCGAGCACCTGGTCCAACAGCACGAGCTGGAACCAGCTGACGGTGAGCTTCACCACCGGCAGCAGCGGATCGGTCACGGTCTTCGTCCACGGCTGGTACGGCCAGTCCGACGTCTACGCCGACGACTTCAGCCTGAGCTGAGGTACCGCATCGGCATGGAGCAGGGCCGGTTCCCGGGCGTGAACCCGGGAACCGGCCCTGCTCGTCCGTCCGTTACTGACCGAAGCCGTAGGCGAACAGGTGGTCGGTGCCCGACGAGCCGGTCACCGGCAGCGTGACCGAGGCCACCTGCTTGGACGGGTCCAGCGGGACCTTCGTGGCGAAGACGTAGGTCTTCACGCCGTCCCGGCCCCCGCTGCCCGTGTTCCGGTAGGCCGTGGTGACGGCCGTCGTGTCACCCGCCATCGGCTGCCTGGAACCGCCGTTGAGCGTCCAGTCCGAGAAGCCGACCGTCGCCTTCGAGGTGGTGCCGTCGGTGTAGGTGACGGTCACCGTGCCCGAGACCCCGCTGCCGTCGGTCGGCGCGTTGGCCGCCGCGCCCAGCAGACCCAGCGACGCGCCCGAGGTGCCGGCCGGCATCGGGATGGTCTGGCCGGCCATCTCCAGGTTGTCCGGCTGACCGGACGTCACCGTCGGCCAGGGGTAGGAGATGCCGTCGACCGTGAGGGTGGAGCCGCTGATGACGCCCGCCGCCGACAGCGCGCTCTGCGAGTACGCCCAGCCGCCGTCGTCGAAGCCGCCCGAGAAGCCGGTGCCGTCGGGGTAGATGCCCTCGTTGGTGTCGTACGGCCACAGCGCGCCGGCCTTGGCGACGGCCACGCGGAGGGTCGCTCCGGGCAGTGCCGCACCGGTGCTGTGGTCGGTCAGCGCGAAGGTGACCGGGAAGCTCCCCTCGTCCGTGCCGGCCGTGACGTGGACCTTCGCCTCGGCGCTGCCCGAGGCGGGGACGGTCAGCGAGCCGGACGTCGTGTCCGGTGTGACGCCGGAGGGCGCCGTCGCCCTCCAGTCGACCGTGACGGCCGTACTGCCGAGGTTGGTGAGGTCGAGGGTGGCGTCACCGGCCGCGCCGGGCTGGAGGACCAGACCGTCGCCGGAGGGGCCGGTCGCGGCCAGCACCCGGCCGCCGCCCGTGGTGTCCGACGGCGGCACCGCCGACGGGCCGGAGGCCCAGGAGGTGTTCGGCTGGGTGCCGAGCGTGTAGTCGAGCGTGCCCGCTCCCCTGAACTGCTGGTACGTCAGCCAGGAGGCGTTCCACGCCTTGCCCTTGACGTTCAGGGACTGCACGTACGGCGCGTCGGGCGCGGCCTGCGGCGCGTTGATCCGCACCGTCTTGCCGCCGAGGCTCACCTGGGCCGCCGGGAACGCCGGGCTGCCGAGCACCAGGGTGTCCGTGCCCGGGGTCTCCGGGTACATGCCGAGCTCGGACCAGACGTACCAGGAGCTCATGGCACCGAGGTCGTCGTTGCCGAACGAGCCGACCGGGGCGTTGAAGTACAGGTCGTGCTGGGCCGCGCGGACCGCCGCCTGGGTCTTCCACGGCTGGCCGGTGTAGTCGTACTCCCAGGGGATCTCCACGCTGGGCTCGTTGCTCAGGTCGGCATCGGTGCTGCCGGGACGGGTGATGTCGTCGAGCAGGCTGTCCAGGTAGGACGAGTACGCCTTGGCACCGCCGCGTGCCTGGATGAGCTGCTTCAGGTTGAACGGGACCATGGGGGTGTACTGGGCGGAGGTGCCCTCCACGAACCCGTTGGAGGTGCCGGGGGCGAAACCGCCCACGAACTGGCCGTCCTTGTTCTTGCCGTGCATGTAACCGGTCTGCGGGTCGAAGACGTTCATCCAGTCCTGGGCGCGGGTGGCGAACTTCTCGTAGACGGCCGTCTTCCCCAGGGACTTGGCGAAGGCGGCGAGGGCGTAGTCGGCGGAGTCGTACTCCAGCTGGGTGGAGACCGGGCCGTAGAAGTTGCAGCAGCCGTAGTCGTTCTCGTCCAGCGGGAGATAGCCCTTGGCATCCCGCACCGACTCGCCCGGGCGGTCGTTGTTCGGGACGGTCGCCTCGTGCTGGAGGGCCGCGAGGGCCTTGCCCGTGTCGAAGCCTCGCGCGCCGAAGGCGTAGGCGTCGGTGATGATGCCGGCGGCCGGGTCACCGACCATCACATAGCTCTCGCCGTTGTTCGAGGCCCACTTGGGCAGCAGGCCCGTCTGGTCGTAGCCGTTGAGCATCGAGGTGACGACATCGCTCGCGACCTTGGGCTCGACCATCGCCATCAGCTGGGTCTGGGAGCGGTAGGTGTCCCAGCCGGAGTAGTTGGCGTACTGGGCCTGCTGGCCCTTGGCCAGCTTGTGGACCTGGTTGTCCATGCCCATGTACTGGCCGTTGTCGTCCGAGAAGACGTTCGGGTGCAGCAGCGCGTGGTAGAGCGCGGTGTAGAACTGCGTCTGCTGGTCGGCTGAGCCGCCGCCCACCTGGATGTTCTTCAGTACGGCGTTCCAGGCGTCGTGGTTGGCCTGCTCCACGGCGCCGATGTTCCAGTTCCTGATCTCGGCGTTGAGGTTGCCCGCCGCGTTGGCGTCACTCGTGTACGAGATACCGACCTTGGCCGTCACCTTGGGGCTGACGGAGGTGTCGAAGGTCAGGTACATGCCGTTCGCACCGGTCGTGGGAGGCTGGGCGGCCGTGGCGCTCGGTGCGGACGAGGCAGTGCCGGAGGCCTTGGCTCCGCTCCCGTGGATCGTCGGGGACGGCTTCGCCGGGACGGTGAAGTGCTTCTCCTTCAGCGGCGCCGACCCGGACTTCCGCGGAGCCGGCCGGACCTTTCCCGCCTTCAGTGACGTCGCGTCGGGGTTGATGGTGCTGCCGACCCAGGTGCCGCTCGCCGTGAACGGCCGGTCGAACTTGATGTCGAAGTGCAGTGTGTACCTGTTGCTCGCGCCGCAGAAGTGACCGCTGTCGATCGCGCCGCTGATCTCCTTGCTGTTCACCACCTGGACGCGGGTGCCGTCCACCTGGGTGGCGCCCCCGCTGAGCTTGAACAGCAGGTTCGCCTGCTGACCGGCGGGGAAGGTGAAGGTGCCCAGCCCGGCGCGGGTGGTGTCGGTCAGTTCGGTCCTGACCCCGTTCGCGTCGGTGACCTTGTAGGCGCCGATGCCGGCCTGTTCGCCGGCGTGGCTGAAGCCGACGGACGTGGTGCCGAGGTCGCCCGACAGGGCGCCGGTCACGGGCAGGACGGGCAGGTCGCCCGCGACGGGGCAGCCGGGTCCGGACACGTGGGTGAGGCTGAAGCCGGAGATCTTCTTGTCGTTGTACTCGTAGCCGCCGCCGTCAGGGCGGTCGGGCGTCGTGTCGGGCCCCCACTGCACCATGCCGGCCGGCATGTCGGGGCCGGGGAAGGTGTCCACCGCACCGGAGGTGCCGATGAGGGGGTTGACGAGGGACGCGGGGTCCTTCACCAGGGGCGGCGTCGCGGTGCTCGCGGCCTGGGCGCTTCCGATCGCCGGAAGCGGAAGGACTGCCATGCCCAGGACACAGATCACGGCGAGGCGTCGGCGGAATCTCGCGCGGTCGGGTGGTGCGGCTGAACGTCGGGGTCTCACCATCGGTTGCCTCCGCAGCAGTTCGTGCTTCGCACATCAGGTGTCGGCGCGCCGAGAAACACCGGAATGCCGGCGACAGGCAACGGTTCCGGTCGCTTCCACGGCCTGACAACGTTGCCATGCACGAGTGTTGAGTGAAACGTGTGTGCTTGCGACATGTCAACGAGGCCAACAGGACTTTTTGATTGCGAAGTTCACGGACGGGACCGGACGGGCCCCGGCGGCCACGCCCCGGCCGGCCGTCCGGGCGGCCCCGCACCGCCGCGGACGCGGACCGCTCCCGGTACGGGACCGGCCGAAAGCCGTGCCGAACCCCGGTGTTCCTCGCGGAGCCACGGTTCTTCGGCACGGGCTCCTGACGCACCGCCGCCACGGGCATGTGCCGCCCCGGTCACGCGAGAGGAACCGTACCCGGCCGGAGTCGTGCTTCGCGGTTGTGACGTGCCCTCATGTTCACCGGGCACCGGGCATCGTGGCGGCACGGGCCCGGCACAGTCCGGTGCCGGCCGGACGGGATGCACGCCCGGCCGGCACCGGACTGCGCCCGAGCGCGGCACCGGTCGTGCCCAGGGGCGGCACGGGGCCGCGCCCGCGGGCGATCACTTCTCGTCGCGCAGCCGGGCCGCCAGGGAGGTCAGCGGGCCGGTCTCCTCGGTGTGGCCCAGGGCGGTGAGGCGGGAGACCGCGCCGTCGAGGCGGGTGAGGGCGGGGGCGGTGCGTTCCAGGTACCGGCCCTCCACGACGGCCGCCAGACGGACGCACTCGGCCCACTCCCCGGCCTGGTCCTCGCCGGGGCCCGGTTCGCCGAGCAGGGTGAGGGCCTGGTCCAGAGCGGCCAGGGCCGTCTCGTACTCACCGGCGTAGGCGTTGACCCGTCCGTGTTCGAAGGCAAGGGCGCTGTCCAGGGAGCGGCCGCGGGCCTCGTACCCCGCGGCGCGGGCCTCGTCGGCGACCGTGCCCGCGTCGGCGAGCAGGGCCAGGGCGTCGGCCAGGCCCTCGGCCCCCTGCCGTTCCGCCTGGAGGCGGGCGAGTTCGCGCAGGCAACTGCTGAGCTGCTCGTGGCGCGGGGCCAGGGCGTGGGCGGCGAGGGCCTGGTCCGCGGCCTCGCGGGCCCGGCCGAACTCGCCGGACTCGGCGAGGAGTACGGCGGTCTCCGCGGCGATCACGGCGTGGCTCCCGGGGTCGTCGTCCCAGCCGGCCGACTCGGCCGCGAGGGCGGCGAACTCCGCCGTGGCGGCTTTGAGGTCCTCCCCCGCGTGCAGTGCGCGGGCGCGGTGCATGCGCAGCTGGGCGACGAGCCGGTCGTCCAGCTCTCCGGCGGCGACGTCCGGTTCGGCCAGGAGGGAGTCGAGCAGCGCGATGCAGTCCTCGACGCGGCCCAGTTCGAGGCTGAGCTGGGCCGCGTTGCTGTAGGTGCAGAACGCGTCCGTCCGGCTGCCGTGGCGCAGTTCCAGCTCCGCGGAGCGCGTCAGGTGCCGCAGTGCCTCGTCTGGGCGGCCCAGGTGGATACAGGCCTGGGCCAGATCACCGTGGACGCGGGCGCCGGCGCCGGTGCCGGAGGGCCAGTCGGCGAGCAGCCGCAGGCTCTCGGTCAGGTCGGCGTACGCGTCCTGCGCGTTCCTGAGGCCGAGCCGGATCCGGCCGCGCAGGGCGAGCGTGCGGGGCAGGTGCCAGGCGGGGCCGTGCTCCTTCAGCCGGTCCAGGAGGGCGTCGGTCTCGGTGACCGCGGCGGGCAGGTCGCCGGAGACGGCGTATGTGCTGGCCCGCAGCAGCAGAGCGCCGGAGACCTGTCCGGCGATGTCGTGCCGGGTGGCGAAGTCGAGCAGCAGGTCCACCTCGGCGAACACCGGGGCGACGGCCTCCTCGTCCCTCGACGTCTGCAGCCGCAGGCCGAGCGCGGTGGCCCGCAGCCGCAGCAGGCGGGCCTCCTGGTACGGGGCCAGGCCGGGCGTCTCCTCGTGCAGCCGGACGAGGGCCGCGTGGGCGGCGGTCAGCGCGGCGGCCTTCGCGTCGGCTCCGTCGGTGTCCTCCCCGGGGATGTCGCCCGTGGGCAGCACGGCGCAGGCGCGGGAGAGCGCGGCGTGCCCCGGCGCTCCGGCCTCCTCGTACAGGCTCGCCGCCTCCTTGTGCAGGGCGACGGCCGCGGCGTACTCGTCCTTCTCGGCCGCCCGGCCCGCCTCGTCCTCCAGCAGGTCCGCACGGAGCAGTACCAGCGGTCCCACGGCCGGGTCGTCGGGGTGGACGTAGTCGGGGGCGGCGACGAGGGTGCGCAGCCGGGCCCAGCAGGCCGTCGCGTCCAGGTGCCCCTGCTCGTCCAACGCCCTCGCCCGGAGGATGAGTTCCGTCAGCGACTCGGGGATGTCGGCGGCCGTGCGGGCGGCGGGTGCGGCAGCCGGGGCGGCCGGGGCCACGTCGTCGAGACCGCGGGCGCGCAGGGTCAGTTCCAGTGCGTCCAGGAGCGGGGCGCGGTCGAGGCGGGCGCTGCGCCGGTCGGTGTGGGCCGTGGTTCCGTTGCGGGCGTCGAACCGGGCGGCGAGGTCGTCGGCGCGGCCGCGCACCTCGGCGCGCAGGCCGGTCACCGTCCAGGAGCGGCCCGCGTATCCGGCGGCGGGCAGACCGCCGTGCCCGAGGGCTTCGACGCGCTGGAGGAGTACCTCCACACCGGTGAGGAAGCTGAGCAGGTCCAGCGGTGATTCGACCTCGTCGAACAGGTTCCGGTTCTCGGCGAGGAGTTCCAGGCCGCGTGCCTCGTTGCCGGTGAGCGCGCAGAACTCCAGGTGCCGGCCGATCTCGCCGGACATCGAGGGGTTGCGGCGGCAGGCGCGGTAACCGGTGAGGTGCAGTTCGCGGGCACGGTCGGTGCGGCCGGTGCGCAGCAGAGGGAGCAGCGCGTAGGAGACGGAGCGGGCGGGCTCCTCCTGGCAGGACTCCTTCCCGGCCAGGACGGGCTCCCAGGTGCGCAGTGCCCGTTCGTCGTCGCCCGCCGCGAGATGGTGCACGGCGCGCACGCAGATCTCGCAGGCCTCGCAGTCGCTGAGCCGGGTACGGGTGCGTCCCGCCCACAGCTCGAAGGCCAGGTCGGTCTCCTCACCGACGTGGGCGGCGAGGCGGTACGCCTCTCCGTAGTAGGGCTGGAGTTCGAGACCGGCCTTCTCGTACCGGTCACGCATCTCGGTCAGCCACTGGCGCAGGCTGGCCAGGGGCATCTCGGGCAGGGCGACCAGAGCGCCCGCGACCCACTTGAACCGCCAGAACAGCGTGTGCCGCAGCCGCTCGTCGAAGACGTCGGGCTGCTCGTCGAAGAGGGTGAGCACGCGGGCGAAGACGACGGGCGCCTTCCTGGGTTCGGAACCGTAGTTGTACGCCTTCTGGAGTGCGAGGAGCGCGTGCACGAGCGGGCGGGGCTCCGCGAACTGCTCGGCGGACTCGACCAGTTCCTCGGCCGTGACGGTGCGGGTACGGCCGTAGGGTCGCCGGTCGTTCTCCTGGAGCGCCTCGTACAGCTCGTCCGTGTTCTGGGGATGGGGTGCGATGGGCATCGTCAGCTGTCCTTGCGCAGGGCGTGGGCGAGGAGGTCGAGGAAGGAGCGGTTGATGAGGCTCGACTCGGCGGGCCTGAGCGGGCGCCGGGACAGCAGCGCGGCCTGTCCGTAGAGGGCTTCGGCGCTGGTGCGGGCCAGTTCGGGCGCGTCGATGGTCACCGCGGTACGGACCAGCGGATTGAGCTGGTTGAGGATCAGCTGGGCCCGCGGGGCCTCCTGGTGCAGATGGCCGAGGATGTCGCCCCACACGCCGCCCTGCTGTTCGCGGGCGAGTTGGGAGCGGGTGCGCTCGTGCCGGGCCTCGCGGCTGTCGAGGAGGAGGGCGGGGGCGGAGGCGGGCTGGAAGGTGCGCAGCGCGACATCGCAGTCGAACACGGCGAGGGCGTCGCGGGCCTGGGCGAGGTAGGCCGCCGCGGCCAGTTCCGTCTCCCGGTCGACGGGGTCGAGGTGGGCGGTGAGCGTGGCCGGGTCGAGGTCGGCGACACTCACCTCCGGCCTGATCTCCGGTAGCCGGTGGACCAGTTCGCGGTCGTAGGTGTAGCCGCCGTTGACGACGCCGAGCCCGGCGGCCGCGGCGATCGCGGCGACCTGCCGGAACTCCTCCACGCTGGAGGTCACGAGCACGGTGCGGTGGGTGCGCGCGAACTCGTCGAGCGTGGCGTGTCCGTCGGTGGTCTCGAACGGCAGCCACGGCAGCAGCATCCGCAGGATCTCGTCGTCGTGCACGGCGAGGGACTTCACGGCCAGGTGGTGGGTCTGGAGGAAGCGGCCGAGAAGGTCGGGGTCACTGGCGGCGGTCCGGGCGATCCAGGCGCGCAGCCGTTCGGCGAGGGCGTCCCGGACCGCGGCCAGGGTGCCGTCCTCGTACAGGGACTCGCGGGACGCCGTCGGGCGCAGGCTCTCGGCGTCGACGACGCAGCGGACGAAGAACGCCCACTCGGGCAGGATCTCCTCGGCCTGCTCGGACAGCAGCATGCCTTTGACGTGCACGCGGTGACCGTGGCGGCGCCCGGCCGGCACCGCCTCGGGGAGCACGCAGGCGATGCCCTTCAACCCCACGGCCGGCAGGTCCAGTTCGATGGTGTCCAGCGGCGTGAACCCGAAGACCTCCTCGCCGTACGCGGCCAGTGCCCGGGAGCGGGCTCCCGGCGAGGGGTAGGTGCGCGACCAGGGCGCGGGCTCGGGGTTGACGGCTGTGCCGGGGCCGCCCGTGCCTGCGTCGAAGGTGACCGGGTGCCGCAGCAGGGAGCCGAAGTGCCGTGCCAACGCCTGTACTTCGACCGGCCGCGTCCACTGGCCCGCGTCGGAGCGCGGTGTCAGGGTGACAGTGGTGCCGGGCCGGGGGCGGGCGGAGGCGGGCAGGGTGCGCACGGAGTAGCTGCCGTCGCCACGTCCCCGCCACTCCACGGCGGGGGCGCCGGGGGTGCGGGCGGAACGGCTCACTACATGGATCTCGTCCGCGACCAGGAAGCAGGAGAGCAGTCCGATGCCGAACTGGCCGATGAAGTCGGCCCGTTGCTCGGCGATCTTCTCGGCGCGCTTGCTGCTGCGGCCGATCGTGGCGAGGAAGGTGTGCACGTCGGCCTCGGTGAGACCGACGCCGTCGTCCTCCACACGTACCACCGAACCGTCGGCGTACAGGCGGATGCCGAACGCGTCGGCGGGGGCGTCCGGTTCGAGGCTGTGTCGCGCGGTCAGCGCGTCCACGGCGTTCTGCAGGAGTTCGCGCAGGTAGACGCGGGGGCTGGAGTAGAGGTGGTGGGAGAGGAGGTCGACGAGGCCGCGCAGATCCACCTGGAAGGTGCGGTCGGCGCCGGCCGGGCTCGAAGGGGTGTCGGGCAGAGTCATCGGGCAGTCCGGGGTGAGGTGGGCGGCGGGCGGGGTGGCGGGGTCAGGCGTTGCGCCGGGCGCGGGCGTACATCTGTTCCGGCCGCCCCATGTACCTCCAGGGCCACGGGGTGTAGGCGCCGCCCAGCTCACGGAAGACACGCGGCAGCGCGATCCGTTCGGAGGCCAGGGACAGGGCCATGGCGAACATGTTGAAGTCCTGCTGCCAGCCCGGGCGGCGCACATAGGCGGGGTGGAGGACGCTGCGCTCGGCCGCGTCCAGCAACTCGTCCTGGATCTCGGGGGTGATGAGGCAGTTCTTGCGGTCGGACTCGACCCAGTCCTCGATGTGCGCCATGGCGATCACACAGCCGAGTCGATCGCCGTCGGGCACTCCGGCGAACGCCTCACGGGCGAACGCCAGGGCCGCACCGGGCTCGCCGTTCCACCGCGGCTGCAGATGCGACACCCATTCGACATGGGTCTCCAGATCCAGCGGGTCGCGGCGCAGAGCGGCGTCGAGCCGGGTCTCGTTGACGACGGGGCCCAGCGACATGCCCCGGCCGGAGGTGAGCAGTCGGCGCCACGGCGTGAGCCATTCCGGCCGCAGCTCGGCCGCCTCCAGCAGCTGCTCCTCGGCGATGCGGAGCCGCTCGCCGAAGACCCGCCACTGCTCCCGCGTGACGTCGACGGCACGGGCGCGGGTGCGCGCCTCCCAGCCCCAGACGATGTGACGCGCCCCGGATATCAGCAGGGCCGTCGCCCGGTGCTCCTTGTCCTCCTCGACGGCGCGGCCGATCCAGTCCTGCACACCGTCCAGCTCGGCCAGCTCGCCGAGGACCTGATCGTCGCGGCCGAGATCGAAAGGGCCCAGCGCCGCCTTGACCGCCGTCCAGTCACCCGCCGAGGCCGCCTCCACCAGCGCGAGCACCCGCCTGTCCCCGAGCGCGCGCAGCGTGTACATCCGGTTCGGCAGCAGGCGCGGGGCGGGAAGTGCGTGCGGATCCGCCGCCGGTCTCTCCCCGCCTCTGCCGAACAGCTTGTCGAACATGCCGCGCCCTCCCCAGGTTCCGCGTGATCTTCGGATGCAGCATAGGCGGCCCCACCGACAGTTCATCCACAGGTTTTCCACCGCTGGTTCACGGGGCCGGTCCCGCCCGTGCCGCGCGGGATCCACGGGGCGCTCCGGCTCCCGGTGGCGGGATCCGGTCCCCCGGCGAGGCCGCTCGCGGACCACCCGCAGAGGCCACCGGCCGCCCGACGGGCGCAGCGGTCAGGACAGCGACCGGCGGTGGACGCTGACGGCGTAGCCGCCGCCGTCGTACGGTTCGGCGTCCCAGCCGGCGAAGCGGTCGACGAGAGTGAGGCCGGCCGCGGCGCAGCAGTCGTCGTACTCCGGCAGGGTGATGCCGGGCGGCACGGGCAGATGCGCTTCGTCCAGGCCGAAGCCGGCGACCAGCAGACCGCCCGGGCGCAGGGCGGCGGCCAGGCGGCCGACCACCGTGGCCTCGGTGCCGGACGCGAGCAACGGGAAGATGTTGCCCGCGGCGACCACGAGATCGAAGTCGGCCGCGACACCCAGCAGACGGGGCTCGAATTCGGCCAGATCGGCCTGGAACCAGGGCAGCCCTGGCGCCTCCTTCCGCGCCATCGCCAGCATCGACGCGTCGAGATCCACCCCGACGCAGTCGTACCCGAGTTCCGTGAGCCGGATCATGACCCGTCCGGTACCGCACCCGGCGTCCAGCACCCGCGCTCCGGCAGGCACGAGCGCCGCGCAGAACCGCGCCTCGCCGTGCACGTCCTTCCCACTGCGGGCCAGAGCCGCGAACCGTGCAGCGTAGTCCTGCCCGGACGTCCCCCCGGTCAACTCCTGCCAACGGCTCATGACGCCAACTGTAGATCGACCGTGTGCGATTGCACCCAGCCAGGTCAGGCAGGGTGTCCGCGCTCAGGCACGCTTCGCGCGGCCACAGGTCTCCCGCACGCCTCCCGTCCATGTAGACCTTGTAGCGCCGCAGTTGCGCCTAGCTCTCCGCCTCATCCCGATCTGCCGAAATTTCTGCGGTATCGCCTGCCCTGCCGGGAACAGGCATGGAAACCGCAGAGACGTCGGACTTCGCACCCCTGAAGCGCCTGGGCAGCAAGAAGCGCGGTCCGCCGAAGAAGCCTATGGACAGCTGCGCAAGAATCCCGGCGAAGAAGACGGCCAGTCCGAGAACTGCGACCCCCAGGGCGACTGGGTTCTCCTTGGCCGTACTCCCCGCCGGGGGCAGCCATGCTCCGCCGAGCAGCAGGAGGGTCAGACCACTCAGGCAGGCGGCGTTGAGCACAGAGGCGTGCTCAAGCCTGCGCTGGGCGTCAGGCCCGAAAAGCCTCGCCAGAGCCATCGGCGATGAGGGCGCCGCCGGGTCGTCCCAGTGGCGGACGACTCGCGTCCAGGACTGCGCGGAGAGCACGGCAAAGGCAGCGGCCCCAGCGAGCGCCAGCGAGGATGCCACGGTCAGAACCAGCCTCAGATATCCGAAAAAATATTGTTCGTCACCTTGCTGGTGACGAACCCCGCAGCCAAGCCTCCGGCCGCTCCTTTGATGACCGTACCCTCAGGACCGGCGAAAGAACCGATAATCGCTCCGGTTTCGACACCGGACTCCGTCATTGCGGCCACCCGCTACGACCGCTACGGACCTGACCCCGCAGGCGGCCACACAGTCGGCTCGTCCCGCCCACACCTACTTCGTCGAACGTTACGAACGCGAGCGCGCGCAGTTCGCCGAGGGATTCCACGACGAGTCGACCCGCAGCAGGCTGCGCGAGGGCGTCAGCTCCGAGAGTGCCGCGTCCCTCTTCCACGCCGCGCTCAACGGGCTGCGGTTGCATCGGGTGCTCGACCAAGACCTCGACATCGCCGGACCCGTCACCGACTTCGTACGCCTGCTCTTCGACCACGGCCGAGCCGACGACTGAACGGATCGTCGCCCGGCCCGCCTCGGGGCGCCTATGGGATACCGGCCACGGTCAGGGCTGGTTGCCGAGCCGCGCGCGCCGCACGATCTGGAGGTACTCGTGCAAGGCATCGCGGGCGGCCTGGGGGTCGCCTTCACGAGGGAGCACGAGGGTTCGGGCCGGCAGGGCGGCAGGGCGGCAGCTACGTCTGCACACGGCCGGATGGACACGCGATCGAACCAGCGCCTCTCGCCCGGCACTTCAACGCCCTACTCCGCGAGGCAAACCTGCGGCCGGTCCGGTTCCACGACCTCCGCCGCTCGACCGCGACACTCCTTCCGGAACAGGGCGTCGAACTCGTCGTCATCGAGGAGGTTGTGGGCCACGCCCACATCGGCGTGACCGCCACGGTCTACGCGCACGTCCGGCTCCGCCTCCAGCGCCGCGGTCGCCGACTACGTCGACATCCACTGAGCTTTTTCCATCCTCAGCTTGAACTGGCCAGATGGAGAGTGAGCACGGCTTGGACGAGGCTCGTGATCCGGGTCGTCGAGCAGCGCAGCTTGTGGAGGAGTCGCCCGCACTTGAAGGTGGCAATCGCTTGTTCGACCAGTGGCCGGACCTTGGCCTGGGACCGGTTGACGGCCGTCAAAATGCGCGGGCGGGCGTCCCGAGCGGCCGGAGCCGCAGTGGAGAGCCACCGCGGAACGGAGCTCGGTCTGATCGCGACTCGCCCCCGGCTGCGGCCGTTGCCCCAGAAGCCTGGGCTGTTGCCTGTGACCGGCGCCACGCCCATCGCAGCACCCCCACCATGGCCCGCGCCGAGCGGCGAAAGCAGATCGACCACGCGCCGTCCGGCCGCCGAGCAGGGCCTGGGTGAAGCTCTCGGGACGCGTGGAATTCGCCACAATTGGCTCCCTTCAGGGCAGATCAATGGTTAAAAATAGTTCTTTAGTCCAAATTGTCACCTCTCCGGTGACCAGCTCCAGAGATTTCAACGACCAGCGGCATGGGAGAAGCGTTTGATCACGCTAAGTAAGCGACACACCGGACTGACGGCTATGACCGGCGTACTCGGCGGCGTACTCGCGCTCACAGCCCTCGGCGGCACCAGCAACGCCGCCACCGGCGGCGACGCCGCCGCCGGGAATCAGCCGACATCGCATGCGCAGGCAGATCAGGCGGGCACCCAGGACGCTTCCGACGCCCGAATAAAGATCACGCCCGGACAAGGTGCCTACGGCGTCGGAATCAACGACCCCGTCAACGTCACGGTCAGCAACGGCACGCTCACCAAGGTGACCATGACCGCCGTCGCGACCGGTGCCGAGATTCCCGGCACCCTGTCCGCCGACGGCACGTCCTGGAAGCCGGACGGCCGGCTGGAGCGGGCCGCCAGATACCAGGTCGCCGCAGATGCGGTGGACGCCAGTGGCCGCTCCGTGACCGGGAACGCCACGATCACCACGGTCTCCCCGGCCAACGACTTCATCGGGCACCTCTCCCCCGAGGACGGCTCGACCGTCGGCGTGGGCATGCCGGTGTCGATCTCCTTCGCCAAGGCGATCAGCAACAAGGCCACCGTGGAGTCGGAGATCCAGGTCAGCTCCAGCAGCGGGCAGCAGGTCGTCGGTCACTGGTTCAACGACAACCGCCTGGACTTCCGCCCCGAGAACTACTGGAAGCCCGGCTCCACCGTCACCGTCAAGCTCACCCGTCAGGGCATCCAGAAGACGGTCACGTTCAAGATCGGCCGCAGCCAGATCAGCACGGTCGACGCCAGGACGAAGCAGATGACCGTCGTACGAGACGGCAAGACGATCAAGACCATCCCGATCTCGTCCGGCAGCGCCGAGCACCCGACGTACAACGGCCGGATGGTCATCTCCGAGAAGTTCGGGCAGACCCACATGAACGGTGCGAGCGTCGGCCTCACGAAGAAGGACGGCAAGCCCGCGTACGACATCGACGACGTACCGCACGCCATGCGCCTGACCTCCTCGGGCACCTTCATCCACGGCAACTACTGGGGTGCCGACTCGATCTTCGGCAAGGCCAACACCAGCCACGGCTGCGTGGGCCTGAAGGACGTCAAGGGCGGCGGCGACGGCAGGCAGCCGGCCGCGTGGTTCTTCGACAACTCGATGGTCGGTGACGTCGTGATCGTCAAGAACTCCGCGGACAAGGCCGCGTTGGCCCCTGACAACGGCCTCAGCGACTGGAACATGCCGTGGACCGAGTGGGTCTCGGGCGGCGCGACCGGCTGACACCGCGTCACTCCACGCACAGGAACCTGAATCCCTTCCGCCGGGCGGGGGGGGCGCCCCCGCCGCCCACGACGGTGAAGCCCTTGGACTCGACGAGAGCCTGGGCGACCGCCCTGGTGCCCT